>JALRJZ010000128.1 GCA_023261045.1 Akkermansiaceae bacterium | reverse complement strand
TCTTCGGTTGGTAGAGAAGGGCTTTCTGGAAGCCAGGCCGGGAAAAAAATCCCGACCGCGCCGACAACGACCAAGATGGTCGTGATGAGGCGCTGTTTCCAAGGTTTTGATGGGGAAGACAAAGCGTGAGGTTCAGGTGGTGGTTGAAGAATGAAGCAAGGAGAGCAGGCAATCAATAGTTGACTTCAACGAGGCTCAATCCATCTGGTGGTGCACAAAGCGGAGATTTTTTTTGTCCCGGGTTGTCAATGAGGTCGGACAGATCGTCGTGTCTCAGATATCCTTGTGCCACTTGAACCGCAGCTCCAGTGAGGAGCCTCACCATCTTGTAAAGAAATCCGTTTCCGGTGAATTGGAGAAGGTATCCATCATTTAAAACAGAGAGATCAGCCTTCGTAATTGTTCGGTGATAATCGGTCGATTCATCTTCGTTGCCTCGATTGGCGGCGAAAGCTCTGAAATCATGGGTTCCTTGAAATTGAGCGAGAGCTTCTCTGAGGTCGTCTGGGTTGAGTTGGCGCGGAAGGTGCCAAGCTCGATGAGCAAGGAAAGGTGGAAGAATGGGGCTGAGACACAGACGGTAGGAGTAGGTCTTTGAACGAGCGCAAAACCGGGCGTGAAAGTCAGGGGACTGCTCGGAGCATTCGATGATGCGGATTTCTGGGGGCAGCTTTGAGTTGAGTGCGGGGACCCAGTTGAAAGGGTTCATGTTGACCGTGTCTGGAGAGTCAAAATGCGCAACTTGCCCAAGGGCATGGACCCCAGCATCGGTGCGACCACTTCCGTGCAGGCGGATCGGGGTTTTGGCAACTGTGTGGAGAGCTGCTTCGATCTCTTGTTGGATCGTTACGGCGTTGGGTTGTATTTGCCATCCGCCAAAACGGGTTCCGTCGTATGCAATTTTAAGCTGAAGTCTCATCTTTTTTACCAACCGAGATAATCTTTGAGGATTTCGAGAGCAGCGGCCTGATCGATGATGTTCTTCTGCTTTTTTGCATTTCGCCCCGCTTCACGGAGCTTTTCAGCCGCACTGATTGTTGTGAATCGTTCGTCAACGTAGATTAAAGGAATGTCACCGAGCATTTTTCGGAGGTGTTCTCCAAAATCGCGGACTTTTTTGGAGCTTTTACCTTCGCTTCCATCCATTCGAAGAGGAAGACCAACAATGACTTCGCAAACCTTGCGTGTCGCCACAATTTCTAAAATTCGAGCAATGACTTCTGTGGTCCTTGAATCGATTGTTTCGACGGGGTGAGCCGCAAGACCAAACTCATCGGTTGCGGCGATCCCAAGACGAACATCACCGTAATCAATGGCTAAAATGGGGTGGTTCACGAAAACCTTAAGCAAGGGGCTTTTTTAAAGTAGTTCAGGGGGGAATTTTTCTCCGAGCTTTTTAATATCATCCGCCTTGTGACGGTTCGCAACAAGAAGAGCATCATCGGTCTGGACGACGATTAAATCCTCAACACCCAGCAGAGCGATGCGTGTTTCTTGGCGATCGTTAAAGATGATATTGTTGTGGGAATCGATTTCGGTGAGTTCCCGATTCGTCTGGTTTCCGTCACCTTCGGTTTTGAGATATTTAGCAACCGAAATCCAAGAGCCGACATCGTCCCAATCAAAAGTCGCCTCGATATTTAAGACGCGAGGTGCTTTTTCTAGGAGGGCATAGTCGATTGAAATGGGGGTGAGTTGAGGAAATTTTTCGGCGACCTCTGAGGCTAAATCGGAACTTGATTGGAGGTCGCGGATAAATCCGCTGAGTTCCGGAGAGTGGATTTCAAGTTGTTGAATCACGGTGTCCAAAGACCAGACAAACATCCCGGCATTCCATGCAAAGCCTCCTCGGCGCAAAAACTCTTCTGCCACTTCGGGATTGGGCTTTTCGCGAAAGCGAATGACCTCAAATGTTTCATGCTTGGTTTCAAAATCTAATTTGGAAGGTTCACCTCTTTCGATGTAACCGTAAGAAGGGCAAGCCCAAGTTGGTTTGATTCCAATCGTTACGAGAGCGTCTGTCTGAGATGCAGTTTGGATAGCATCACTTAGAATGGAACGAAATGACGAGGTGTCGGTGATGAGTTGGTCCGATGGTAGGATGGCCATCGTTGCTTTGGGATTACGAGCGGCGATCAGGCCGATTCCGAGAGCAACTGCGGGGGCTGTGTCGCGTTTTGCTGGTTCGGCGAATATATTCTCATCAGGGAGCTGGTTGGCAATCTTTCGCACTTCGGCTTCCTGAAGCGAATTGGTTACGATGATGATATTTTCGGGAGGAATCAGACCTTCAAGACGAGAAATCGTTTGTTCCAATAAGGTGGAGTTATCAAACAGGTTCAAAAGCTGTTTTGGTTTCGCATTCCGACTTAGTGGCCAGAACCGAGTCCCGCTTCCACCAGCGAGAATCAACACGTAGTTGTTACTCATAATGCTTGATTGAATCGGGTTCGAGTAAGTTTGTCAAAACTCGGGAGGTTGAGTTTTTTCATTTGGGTCATGCAAGCCTCTGGGTTACAGTCACCCCATGAATGGCGATCATTTTGAAGAACGAGATTGGATTGATACCTCTGCTGCTTTTGCCCCTGCGGTGCTAGGAGCTGCAGCTGGCGTTCTGATTTCTGATGCGTTAAGCGAGAATGCTCGTCGACCGGTTGGGCTCTCATTGGCTTGCCTGGGCTTGGCTGCCTTAACGCCTATGTTGATCGAAACGATGATGAATAAGGTGAATGGACCAGGTACGCGCCGTGGATCACAAAGAACTCTTCAGGGAATCAGGGATCACGGATTGCACACCCGTGAGATCAGTTTTGTGGAAGACGAATTGGGTGAAAGCCTCGGAGTTGGTTAATCTCACCCCGAGAGGTATTTGGCCTCGTCTTTTATTCTTCTGGGCGTAGCTCTGCGGCAAGTTCTCTGACTGTCGCCTCGAATCCGGAGCGGAAAGGAATCCGGGCTCTCCACTGGAGGACTCGCAAAGCTTGTCGCGGGTCAAGGGCGTAACGATCGTCATGACCGGGACGGTCCTCCACATGAGTGATCAGCTTTTCAGGTTTCTTGAGGATTTTAAGAACTCCGCGAGCAATCCCTAAGTTGGTGTGTTCTGATTTTGCTCCGAGGTTAAAAATACGGCCTGCTGGTCCTTTTTCGAATGCAGCAATGATTCCTAAGCAACAGTCATCGACGTGCATCCAGTCTCGAATTTGTTGCCCTGACCCATAAATGGGAAGTGGAAGATCTCTAAGAGCCTGATAAATGAGTTTGGGAATGAGTTTCTCACGGTGCTGTCTGGGGCCGTAATTATTGGAGCACCTTGTGATGATCACCTCTTGGTGGTGAGTTTTAAAGGCAGCTTGCACGAGGAGGTCTGCACTTGCTTTGCTTGCGGCATAGGGGGAGGAGGGGTTTAAGCGAGCAAATTCATCAAAACGTTGATGAGCGGGTGTGCGGCCGTAAACTTCATCGGTGGAGCATTGTAGTAAAGCGACCTGATGATGGCGGGCGGCATCCAATAAGGTTGCAACACCCTGAATGTTTGTATTGATAAAAGGTTGAGGGCAATCAATGGAGCGATCGACGTGTGTTTCCGCTGCGAGATTTAAGATACCCGTGTAAGGGGTGTTGGTGAGAATCGCATCGAGAAGTGAGCGATCTAAGAGATCTCCTTCGATCAACTCCAACCTAGGATCCCGATCTGGACCGATGAGGTTTCTCCGATTTCCAGCGTAAGTGAGTTTGTCTAAGATCGTCAGCTTTTCTAGATCTTCTCTCTCGAGGAGTTTGCGAACGAGAGTGGAGCCAATAAAGCCAGCTCCACCAGTAACGAGAATGGATCTAAGAGAGCGCATCGATGCCTTGTATAGAATAAAGAAGAATTCAAAAGCGAAAGGCCAAATTCACCCTGGGAAACACATTGACCAGATGAAAGGACTGTGGCTCAGTTTTTCGGCAGCGATGAGTCTTTTACATTGTTTCTCTTTGATTGGTTTTTCAGCGGTGGTCCTTTCGTGCGCTCAGGTTTCACCGAAAAGTTCGCCTGTGAAAGGCGATGCAGGGTTTAATCCTCTAGGGGCGCCCGGAGTTGAGCTTGAGTCTCTCGAAGGTGATCGGGTCGCAAATTCACCGTTTCAACCGGGCGAGTGGGCCGAATCTTCCGTTGATCGTGCGACCTTTTTTGAAACAATTCCAGAAGGCAATGCTCGTGCATCACAGGTTTTGGCAATAAGAACACCAGTTAAAATTGTTTCTGTTTCTGGGACTTTCCTAAAAGTCGAGCTTGATTCGGGTGAGGTTGGATTTGTGCCGGCATTCATGCTCTCAAAGCGTTCGAGCACTGCTCCGATCATCATTGAGCCTCCGGTCTCTGGAGTCCCGCATCAACTGATCGCACCTCCACAAGTGCCACCGGTGGTCCCTGGAATCTCTGATTTAAATCGCGGTGCGACCTCACCCTAAGGTTTTGCTCGAGCAGGGGAGGGTCCATGCGGGAGAGGAGTTTGCCGCTGGCAGTCCTTACTTGTTTGAGTTTGAGGTGAAGGTGTGTGTGACTTCAAAATCTGAATTGAGCACGGTAAGATCACTCCAAAAGCCAATCTCAATTTTACCACGTTGGTTGAGACCGAGGGCCCTGGCTTGATTCCACGAGGTCGTCGCGATCAGATTAACGAGAGGTTCTCCTGTGAATGACTGAGCGAGCTGAAGTCCTTTTGAATATCGTAAGGTGGAGCCAGCAAGGGCACCATTACTTTTGAGGCGGGCAACTCCATCTTTGATGATGACCTCAAGACCACCGATCGAGCTCTCGCCATCAGGTTGCCATGAGGAGGCAACCGAATCGGTGATGAGCAGAATGTTCTCCCTTGGAACTGATTTAAAAACAAGCTGAACCATATCTGCAGAGAGATGAACTCCATCGACGATCAATTCTAATTTGAGCGTTTCTTCGATGAGTCCCGACCCAACAACTCCAATTTCACGATGATGCAGACCGGTCATGGCATTTCCAAAATGCGTCAGATGCCCAAGTCCATAGCCCACTGCTTCTTTGATGTTTTCGTAGGTTGCTTTGGTATGGGCTGCAGAAGCAATGATGTTTAAGCTGCGGGCTTCGCGTATCAGGTCCAGAGATCCGGGGATTTCGGGAGCGAGCGATAAAATCAGCGTGGGAAAAATTTCGTGAAGTTCGCGAAGTTCGAGCGTATCAGGTGGTCTCACGAATTGAGGGTTTTGTGCCCCTGCTTGTTCCACATTGATAAATGGTCCTTCGAGATGAATGCCTGGAACGTGGAGTGGTGCACTCGGGGCCCATCGATCGATCGTTTGAACGATTTCTCGGAGTCTATCTCGGGGCTGAGTGAGAGTTGTGGGAAGCCATGTGGTCACGCCCTCTTTGAGTTTAGTCTGAGCAATATGCTCAAGGCCTTCTTCAGAGGCGTCACACACATCATGCCCATCTGCACCATGCGAATGGATATCAATGAATCCTGGAACCAGCATTTGTCCCTCGAGGTCCGTGCCTCGTCCCGGAGCGGACTCCATATCTCCAATTTGTGAGATCCTGTGATTGGTGATCTCGACAAAGCCGTTGCTGATTTCAAGCCCAGGGCTAATAATGTGAGCGTTGGTGAGGAGCATTATTCGCGCAACAGGTTTCGTGATTGACTGAGGTAATTCCAGCCTGAAAGCAGAGTGAGTCCAAAGGCTCCCCAGAGAGAGACGCGAAATAGGATGCTTTCTGGATGAGAGAGGAGTTTTAAGTTTTGTTGGAGCATTCCTTGATGATGGCCGCATGAGCTAATGAGCCAAACAAGAGCAGTGATGCCAAAAGTCAGCTGAAACGTCGTTTTCCATTTTCCAAGGCTGTCTGCGGCAATCACCTGGCCCTTCTCGACGGCGATTTGCCTGAGTCCAGTGACAAGAAACTCACGAGCGATGATCACAGTCGTAATCCATACGGGGCAGAGTCCTTTGTAGGAAAAGTAAATAAAGGCAGCAGAAATTAGAATCTTATCAGCCAGGGGATCGAGAAGCTTCCCTAAAGAAGTCACCAGGCCAAGTTTACGAGCTAGGTAGCCATCGAGCCAGTCTGAAGCTGCGGCAAGGATGAATGCAATGAGTGCAACGAGATGGCCTAGAGTCGTTCCCCAACTTGTTGCGGCAATAAAAACGATCGTTAAGACCAAACGTGCGAAGGTGATTTTATTTGGAAGATTCACAAAGCTGGTCGAGTGTGTCTCAGGGTTGATTGGAGGACAATCTTTTGATTGTAAATTGCCATCTAGCAACGAGCCCAGGGCCCTTATTTCAGCAAGAATTAGCCCGGAGGCCATTGAAGTTGGCGGCCAGCGAGAAGGTGAAGGTGAAGGTGCGGGACGGCCTCGCCACCATTCTTTCCGTTATTGATGACGACTCGAAACCCTTCCTCTTCGTAGCCTTCTTGTTGAGCAATGATGCCAACGGTCAGCAAGAGATGCCCAAGGAGTTCTTGGTCGGTGTTCTTTGCTTCGGCAATTCTTGGAATGGGCCTTTTGGGTATGAGAAGCAAATGAACTGGAGCTTGAGGAGCGATGTCTTTAAAGCAGAGGCAATGATCGTCCTCATAGATAATCTCAGCGGGAATTTCCCTCGAGATGATTTTTTCAAAAAGAGTCATGTCGTTGAGCTTAGATGAATGGTGAGTTTTGAAGTCAGTCTGACTCGGGCTTAAGCTGAGTTACAGGAAAAGAGGTGACAAAATGAATGATTTCTTCTGCCAGTTGGCGGCAAGACTTAGTCATTGTTCGGTGCCCTTTTAAAATCCGGGAGCATTCTTCGATGTCACAAAAGCAAATCGATTCCACTCCTTTCGCAATCAACTCTTCGATGTCCTGACCCAGTTTTAGGAAAAAGGCCAATTCAAAACCAGTTCCAGCTTCGCGGGCGCTTTGAGCGAGGGAAATCGTGATCGGTGGCGAGAGGACCGTGAGATTGTGGGCGATTGCCGTGCATCCAAGGCAGTTGAGCATACAGCGCATCTTCTCGTAGAGATCTTCGATAGGTAGAAGACGCAAAGAACATCGATGCTCAAGATAGTGGACGATTCCATCACGAATATCCTCGATGAATGGGAAGTCTAAGCGATTGCTTGAGGCGGCGGCCCTTTTCAAGGATTCTTCGATCCACTCTGTTCCATAACCAACAACTTGATGGTTTCCAATTTGGAGGACAGGGAGGTTTCCGGAAAAGCAAATCATGGAGACTACTTAAAGAGTTTGCGCTGCATGGCGTCCTGACGTGAGCGATGTTCGAGCGCTTGAATCTCGCGGATAAATTCTCCGACGTTGTCAAACT
>JALRJZ010000127.1 GCA_023261045.1 Akkermansiaceae bacterium | reverse complement strand
GAATTAACTCGCGGAGTCTTCTTTGGACGATTCCACTGATGTTTTTGTATATCGGAACGATTCGATCCACATGGATCCCCGTATCGCTTGTTCCAATAATCTCAAATTCTGGGTGATCGATCACGAGACGCCCCCCATGATTCTTAGGCCGACCATAGAGGACCAATTCTTGCCCCGTTGCGATGACATTGTTCAAAAAGGGCATATTAAACCACCGGCAAGCCACTCTCGACATCCCCTGACTTGCATGATCTTCGATTGTTGCCTCAAAAAACGACCGTCCTCCAAACCCCTTTCTCGAGGAATCGATCACTACCCCCCGAAGACAAACACAATCCCCAGTGGGCTGAGCAGGGTAATCATCGAAGCAACGTCGATCTTCATAACGTTTAGGAAGCCAATCCATGAGATCCCCAAATGTTCTAATACCAGCAAGCAATAACGCTTCCCTCTCTCTCCGTTTAAGCAGATCAAAATCCTCAAGAGAAGCGAGTAGGTTCATGATTGATCTTCTTTAGAGGCTCGCACATTTTGAATGCTGATCTGGACATTCACCCGTCCGCGGAAGACATTACGATCAACCGTAAAAGCAATATCCCACGGTGGATCTGGCAGCGCAAGGGATGCCCCACCAAAGAAAATGGCGTCTCTCTCATCGTAATTCTGCCGTAAAAAGAGACGCAAATGATTGTTCTTTAACCGACGCGGCGGTTCGGTAAGCCAGACATTACGGGCTAAGAAGATCGGTTGAGGATTACAACTTCCAAAAGGTTGGAGAAGTTCATAGCTCTCTAAAAAATCGAGTGATAGTTCTCCAAGTGTGACCTCCGCATCCACATACACCTTGGCCGACAAATCTTGATCAACGGAGACTTTCTCGACAAAACCAGCAAAGCGATCTCTAAAATTTGAAATCTCCTTCTCATCGATACTTAGACCTGCAGCCATGTGATGCCCCCCTCCGGCCAGAAGATGATCTCGACACTCCCCAATGGCATCGACCAACGAGACGCCAGAGATACTACGACCACTTCCTTTCCCTATTCCATTCTCATCAATGGAAATCACAAACGCAGGCTTGTGATACATTCTCATGAGGCGTGATGCGACAATTCCAACCACTCCAGCGTGCCATTCTCTCGAACCGACCACGATGACTGGTAGGTTCTGATAATCTTTAATCATCTCGTTGGCTTGAGAAAAAATGGTCTGTTCCAGCTTTTGCCTCGAGCGATTTAACCCTTCGAGTTCTTGAGCTAAACTCTCAGCTTCACGACGAGAATTCGTGATTAAGGTCGCCAGGGCTTGCTCTGGCACATCCATCCGACCTGCGGCGTTAAGACGAGGACCGATCCGAAAACCAATATCAGAACTACTCAGCCGCCCCTCAGAACCCGTCTGTATTAATAACGATCGGAATCCAGGACGCTGAGACGATTCCAGTTTTCTTAGCCCATGTCTCACCAGCAACCGATTTTCATCCACCAAAGGCACGATGTCTGAAATCGTTGCCACGGCTACCAAATCAAGAACAGACTTGAGATCAAAGTCGCTCAATGGTCGTCTTTTGAGTAAGGCATGAGCTAATTTAAAAACTACCCCTGCAGCGCATAGATAATCCCTCGGATCACCAGAAGCTTTTGGGTTAACTAGAGCGACGCAATTTGGACGACCCTTGGGACCGATTTCATGATGATCAACAACAACGGTATCGATCCCCTTATTTGCAAGATCCTGAATAGCCTCATTAGAAACGGTGCCACAATCAACCGTAATCAAAAGATCGGTATCGGGGCATTCTTCAAGAAAACGGGCAACACCTCTCTCGCTTAGTCCATAGCCTTCTGAGCTTCTTTTAGGAATAAATGGCTGTGCATCTACTCCATAGGCTTCAAGGGTGAGGTGTAAAATGGCGATCGAACTCACTCCATCCACGTCATAATCTCCAAAAATGGAGATTTTTTGGTTGAGGTCAATCGCACCAAGAATTCGCTCAACCGCCTGATCGACTTCTGAAATCTCAAACGGATCGGATAATTGGGACAGCTTGGGCTGTAAAAAGCCCTCCAAATCCTCCCTCGCAATTCCTCGCTGTGCTAGTAAGCGACTCATGATTTCTGGAAGCCCCGTAGAAACCAAGTCTTTCCAACTTTCGGGAGAATCACGAATGATCCAATCCACTTCTTTATCTTGCTGACTCAAGATGAACAAAAAAACTTCAGAGCATCTCAGACACTATCGTCCAAGAACTCTATGTTCTCAAAAACACCCCGATTTTATCGGGTCGATCCACAGCGTAACCTCGAAGAGCTCACTTCTTGAGATTTCAACAGTCCCATCCCGCCCCTAGGGGCAGGAAAAGAGAATAAATTTAATAAAGATTTCATAATGCCACCATGCCATCCCCAGCGATGCTCGGCAAGCATAAGGGTCAAAACGATGACGAAATGTAACTTATGATTGAAATCTCAGGCTTTACTGAGCCCAAGGCGCGTCAACCTGTTGGATATTTCCCGAACGATCCGCGTATTTAACAAAACCATTTTCGAGGCCGAATTCATAGACCTCCTTGGTCACTTTGACGTCATAGCAACAGTATTCAGCAATATTCATTAGATGCTCCAACTCACCGGTCTTTTTGTAAAGTTGCCACCATTTCAGCGCGTCGAGGCCATCTGCTGTTTTCCCCCCACTCTCCAGAGACGCTTTTGCGACGGCATCAAGCTTCAGGCGATGACCTAGGATCCCTTCCAAATCGAGCATCATATCGCAATTTACGGTTTGTGAAGGAAGATCATAAATCGTGTAGCCTTGTAAGACGGGGTAATCAAATTGCACATGATTGTAGCCAACAACGAGATCTGCTTTAACCAACTGATCAATCAAAGCTTCTACATCATCCTCACCAAAAATCTGAAACTTTCCTGTCTCTGTTGCATAGGTCACACCAACCGACATTCCCATTTTATCCTTATGAGCTGCCCCGCCGACATCTCCAAAGCTCCGCTGGGTCTCAAGATCAAAAAAAACAGTTCCAGGCACGCCAAGAGCCTAATGGGAGAACTTCAACCAGGCAAGATTCACTTCCCTTGCGCCTCCTGCCAGGCCTCTGAGAACTCTTGAGCTTCGGGATAAACTAGGATCGTAAAAAACATAAAGAGCGCAAAAACTGCGAACCAAAAAATGACCAAACGGCCCTTCGGCAAAGAGCCTCCCACGACTCTAAAATCGCTCGTCAAATCCCATAAGGGCGCCCCCTTTTTTTTGACGATCCAGAGATTAAACAAATGACCTAAGATAAGAATGAAAGGCTCTCTCATTCCCATTCCCAAAACCCAAACCCGCATCGAACGGATCATCGCCTGTCCCGTTGTCAAAAGACGACCCGTGTTGGTCATCACTTGTAGATTGAGCAACCACTTTCCTGGTGTCACTCCAAGCGAGCTCACCAAGGCACCCTCCATAATAATCACTGGTAAAAGCAAGCCAACGATCATCATACCTGATGGTGGATTATTCGGATCAGGAAAAATCGGAACTCCACCAAGACGTAGCCCAATAATAAGAATCGTTTGATAGATTAAATGATCAAACCACCTTGCCCCAAACCTTCTCCACATTAAAAAAGGTGTTGGGGGTAGCATCTGATCAACACTTTCTTCAACCTCGTCACTACTGACCTGAAACTCCCCATTTAAAAGATGAACTTCTGAGGCTTCCACCCAACTTTCTGCATCCTTGAACCAGACCCGCGTCGAACTCTTAACACGACCTTCTCGAATCATGGAACGAATTTCATAATCCTCGAAAGGCCCCTGCTTTTCGCCATTTTCAATAAACCAAAACTGCATCTTTCTATAGGTTGCGAAGTGATTTTGCTGGATCGCGAAACGCTGCCAAAACGGCTGGTATCAAAGCTGCAACAAGACAAAGAATAACTGCAACGAAACAAACAAGAAGCAACTGCCCAGTCACAACTTGCGCGGGAACATGACTCATCCCATGGAACTTTGCCGGAAAAGCATCAATGCCCACGCTCCTTAAAAAGATTACGATGCCTTCTCGGTAGCGTATCGCTAGAAGCCCCAATCCTAGACCCAGTAAAACACCTCCCACCCCGACGACAACTCCTTGGTAGAGAAAGACCTTCACAATCTGAAAAGGACGGGCTCCAAGCGCTTTCATCACTCCAATTTCCTGACGCTTCTGAACAGTTACGGTATACATGACAGCGGTAATACTAAAAGCTGACAAAAGGGTAATAAATGAGAGCGCAAAACTCATCATCACTTTCTCAGTTTTTACTAATTCAAATTGTTGCGAGAAGGTCTCCATCCAACTTTGAACATACCAATCTGGACCCAATCGATTCTGGAGGTCTTGGCTCACCTGTTGAGCCTGGTAAGGGTCTTGGGTCAAAACTCCAATCGCTTCAGATTCATAATCTAACCCTTTGAGCTCCATTCCCATTTCTAAGGGAATAAAGAGTGCAGGCCCTTGAGAGCGCATGTTGTCAGCATACACCCCCCACACCTTAAAGGTTTTAGGTGTCACAAATTCTTCAATACCCCGAAACGCCTCATTATCGATCTGCTCTCGATTAAAAGTTTTTAGCTCTTCAAGGATTTCGGTGAGCTCACTTCTTGTCCCACTTGGAAAGCGAAACTGTTGATCACCAGCGACATCTGGTTTTTGAAAAATAATTAAAAGATCAATAATGAGGCCTCTTTCATAGGGGCGCATGGGCTGAGGATCTCCTTCGAGTGGAACAAGTTCATTAAGAAGGCGGTAAACTTCTTGGCCTTGTTTCACGGGTAGCAATTCTTTCTCAGATGAGACTTGGAAATCCTGCCTCACCACCCCCTCCACCTTTTCAAACACATCAGAATAAAGATCAAAAGCACGTTCTTCTGGAGCATTGGTAACCTCAAGCACTGCATCAAGATTACTCGCTGCCAACAGGCGAATCTCATCTCCAATCTTAAGGTTTAGCCTTTCTGCCAATTGTCGAGAAACAACAGCATTTTGATCCAAACCCATATCGGCGCGACCACCCGGATAATCAGGATCAAGCAAAGCAGTGAGGGCTTGGATCTGCCCTTCGTTACCTGAATGAATTGCTCGAAATCCAATCGGACTCTGCCAGTTTTTTGAATCAAGCAGGGCGTAGCCCTCGATAAAGGCATATGCTTCCAGACAATTCTCGCTTTTACTGAGAACCTCCTCCATTTCTTTCCACTCCTCAATGGCTTGCCCACTGGCTTTCATGACTGTCAGATGTGGGGAGAAACCTAACAACGTGTCTTTAAGGTTCTTCTCAAAGCCGTTGTGAACAGACAGGACCACAATAAGAACCATCACTCCAAAGGCAACACCGAGCAAAGAGAGCAAGGTGATGATTGAGACGAAAGTGCGCAAAGGATTGAGATACCTAAGTGCCAGGGTCCAACTAAATGATTTCAAGACGAGAGATCTCTACCCCGGTATTGATCATCCCGCAACTCCACACTTCACAGGACCTTAGGATCCATTCACACTCTAGCCATGATTCATTTCCTTCACACCCGAATTCGTGTTTCCAACCCCGAATCTTCAATCGCTTTTTACAAAAAAGTCGGCTTCGAGCTTGGCGAACAAAAAATCTCCCCTCAGGGCAACCAACTTGCTTTCATGCACCTCCCTGGCAACAGTCACTTTCTCGAGCTCACCTTTTCTCCTGACTATGAAGTCAAGGTTCCTGAAGACCTGATGCATACCTGTGTTGGAGTTCCCGATATCATCGGATACTGTGGCCAACTCGAAAGCGAAGGTATTGAAATCTGGCCGAGCGGATGGGAAGAAAAATTCAGCAATGGAGAGCGAAAAATGGCTTTCATTACAGACCCCGACGGATACGAGGTTGAAATTCTTGAGAGACCTTAAAGGAAGGCCTGAACCGTGCATCTACTGATTGACAACTCAAATTCCCGAACAAAATTTGCCCTTCACGACGAAGCCTCGCTCTTCGAATGGCGATGCACCATTCCAACCGAAGAGGTGTCCTCAGAGCGTCTTTCACAAGAGCTCGCTGATATTGATTATGACTATGCGACCTTGTGCTCGGTAGTGCCCAAAGCCGCTCAAATCCTCCGATCTTTCATTCGCAAACCACTTCACCAAATCTCCTCCGATTCAACGCTTCCCATTAGCATTAGCTATCCTAGACCTGAACAAATCGGCGCTGATCGCCTCGCAAACTCAGCGTCAGCATATTTGGAATATCGGGGCCCAGCAATCGTGATCGACTTTGGAACCGCAGTCACGTTTGACGTGATCTCAGACCAGGGTTCCTATTTAGGAGGAGTGATCGCACCAGGGACAGCCTCGCTACGAGACTATCTTCACCGGCGCACGGCATTGCTTCCAAAAATCCAACTCGAAGAACCCAAAAACGCCATTGGCAAATCAACTCAAGAAGCCATGCAAGCCGGAGCGGTCATTGGGTATCGAGGCCTCATCAAAGAAATCTTATCGGCGATCTCGCTGGAATTGCCCCAAGATCCAACGATCATTGCAACAGGTGGTGACGCGGCAGTAATTAGCAAGGGCCTTGATTTAATCAAAATATTAGATCCCGATCTTACCCTACGGGGAATCCATACAATTGGTCGCCTGAATCACGATTTTTAAAAACAAGCGTGGCTTCACTGATAAAACTATCCTAACTTTTCTTCCGCATGAGTGACGTTCCTTTAGCCATCGGTATTGATTTTGGAGGGACCTCAGTAAAGACTGGGGTGCTTTATCGTAGCAATATCATCGATGAAGCCCCAAGAATCGACACTCAAGAGTTTGAAGAAGCCGGTCCGTTGATCGAAAAGATCCACCAAACGATCGAGGACCTGCGGGCTCGTCATCCTAAGATTAGCGCAATCGGTGTCGGAATGCCTGGATTTGTTGACTTTCCTACGGGGATGGTTCATCGGCTCACAAATGTCAAAGGATGGGTGAATATTCACTTAAAGCGTCAACTCGGTGGTCTTTGCGCTCTTCCTGTCACGGTAGAAAATGATGCGAATTGCATGGCCTACGCTGAGTGGAAACGGGGTGCTGGACGAGGGGTCAATCATCTAGTTGCCCTCACACTTGGCACCGGAGTTGGCGGAGGAATCATTGTCGATGGCCGAGTCGTGCGGGGGTCAAATTTTGCCGCGGGCGAGTTGGGACAGACTTCCATCGACTACAAAGGTCGGGTAGGCGCCTATGGAAACCGGGGCTCTCTGGAGGACTATATTGGAAACCAAGAAATCGCAGCCATGGCCGCTGAATCCTATCGTCAGGCCGGAGTTGAGAAATCGCTCAATGACTACG
>JALRJZ010000126.1:5029-7424 GCA_023261045.1 Akkermansiaceae bacterium | reverse complement strand
GCGTGCACTCGCTCAAGTCAAACCAGCCGAGACCAAAAAATACGGAGAGCTCATGATCGAGCTCGCTGATAAAATGGCTCGCGAGGGAATCACTCAAGATGAACTCGAAAGAGCCTTAAAACCCATCCAATCCGGCCTCAAAGAGTCTCTTCGTGAAAATTCTTATTGGCTCGGAACCGTACTCGGAGACAGCCAGAAAAAGCCTTATCGTCTGATCTGGGCCCGTCAAAGAGACGAAGACTATAGCAAGGTCACTGTTGAGGAGCTCAACAAGCTCGCTAAAGAATATCTTCATCAAAAAAACGCTCTCCTTTACGAGTTTGTCCCAGAGGCAAGCGAGTCAACAGAGTAAGGAACTTTTGTTCAATAAGAGGCCCCTTTCCATTTTGGTGATGGAAGGGGCTTTTTCTTATTCACATTTACGACAAAACGACAGGACAAGCTCCTTTTCATCGTTATAGTCCCCCACAGATGATCCGCTGGTTTGCTCGCAACGATATCGCCGCTAACTTCTTGTTTCTCGCGATTATATTCGCTGGGGTCTACGTCGCT
Organism: Akkermansiaceae bacterium; assembly: GCA_023261045.1. Taxonomy (GTDB): domain Bacteria; phylum Verrucomicrobiota; class Verrucomicrobiia; order Verrucomicrobiales; family Akkermansiaceae; genus SW10. The sequence goes on along the minus strand of JALRJZ010000126.1, from coordinate 6,872 downwards.
CTCAATAAAGTGCCCCTCGAGGTACAGCCGACTTACGACATCGGAGAAGTGGAAATCAACATGAAGTACCGGGGAGGAAGCCCCCAAGACGTTGAAGAACATATCGTTGTGCCCATCGAGCGAGCTCTCAAAGACCTCCCTGGGGTCAAACTCATCGAATCCAACGCCCGCAGTGGGTCAGCAAATATTGACGTCGAAGCCAAAGATGGCATCAACCTCAAAGAGCTTCGAGATGAAGTCGAAGCTCGGGTGGATGCCATCAATACCTTTCCTGGGGAAACCGAGAGACCGCAAATCCACATCCCTAACATGGGCAATTGGTTTGAAGTCCTCACAATTGGAATCACTGGAGAATTGAGCCAGGTAGAGCTCTATCAGGTCGCTCGAAAGGTTGAGAACGAACTTCTCGACCTTCCCGAGATTTCACGAACCGACATGCGGGGTAACTTGCCTCTGGAAATCAGCATCGAAGTTGATGACCGCAAGCTCAACGATCACGGTCTATCCTTCCAAGACCTTTCCAACGCGATTAGGCGCTCATCTCTTGCCCTTTCTGCGGGATCAATGAGAACTCCAGCAGGCTCCATCATGATCCGCACTGATGGCCAAGCCTACACGCGAGATGATTTTGCTAAAATCATCGTCACGACTTCTAATGGTGCACAACTTCGCCTCGATGAACTTGCAACCCTCAAAGACGGCTTTGAAGAAGCTGAGATGATCACTCGCCTCAACGGGAAACCAGCGATCATGATCGATATCCTTCGCTCAGATGACGAGAACGCCATCATGATCTCAAATGCCGTTCGCAAATACATCAAAGACACCGAACACCTGTGGCCGGAGGGAATCAACCTTGTTGCTTGGGATGATGAATCGATACGCATTCGCGGCCGACTCACCACCCTCTCCAACTCCCTCATGATGGGTGCGTTTCTTGTCCTTCTTGTCCTTGGCCTCTTCCTACGCCCGATGCTTGCGTTCTGGGTTGTTTTGGGGATTCCCATGAGTTTTGCCGGCGGAGTCCTTTTGATGCCCTACTTTGGGCTCACGGCGAATACGATGAGTCTCTTCGGGTTTATCATTGTCCTCGGTATCGTCGTTGATGACGCGATCGTCACGGGAGAAAACATCTATTCAAGGCTCCGGGAAAACCTCTCTCCCATCGACGCAGCCGTCATCGGAACCAAAGAAGTGGCCACTCCCGTCACTTTTGGCGTCCTCACGACCATCGTCGCTTTTATTCCTCTCGCCTACTTCCCCGGATGGTGGGGTAACTGGACAAGCCAAATCACTCCCATCGTTGCGACCGTTCTGATCTTTTCTTTGATCGAATCAAAATTCATTCTCCCCTCCCACCTCAAGCACCTCTCGACAAACCGGAAAAAAATGGGGGCCTTCGCTTCGTTCCAAAAGAAAATCGCCGATTCTCTCGAACGCTTCATCCTCGTGTTTTACCAACCGGTGCTTAATCTTGCGGTCCGTAATCGCTACGCCACTCTCTGTATTTTCTTCGCCCTTGGCATGATTGGAATTGGTATCCACAAAAGCGGGCGCCTCGGTTTCACATCGATGCCTAGCATCGAGCGTTACCGCATTTCGGCCTACCTTGAAATGCTCGATAATACACCATTCGAGGAGACCGATCAGAACATTCGATATATCGAACAGTGCGCAAGAGAGCTCAAAGCAGAGCTCATTGACCCTGGGACTGGTCAATCCCTGATTCGCAATATCATGAGCAGCACTGGCAACTCTCGCCATGGGGGCGCTGGTGATCCTGAGCAAGGTTTTGCCTCTATGGAAATCATGCCTCCGAGTGAGCGAAGTGAACCTGGTCCGA
>JALRJZ010000126.1:0-5019 GCA_023261045.1 Akkermansiaceae bacterium | reverse complement strand
TGGCAGCAGCGTGTTGGTGAGATTGCAAATGCTCGTGACTTCCGAGTTTCAGGAGAATTTGGATCCAGAAGACGTGGAGGTGATGACATCAATCACATGAGTATCGAGCTCCGGGGAACCGATAGTGAATCAAAACGAGCGATTGCCGAAGAGCTTGAACTCCTATTTGAGGCTCAAAAGGAAATCGAAGGAGCCCATGCCGACAATCAAAGACAACGAGAGGAATATGCAATCACTCTCAAACCTCAGGCCCTCGAACTTGGAGTGACTCAAAGGGACCTTGCTCAGCAAATTCGCCAAGCTTTCTATGGAGAAGAGGCTCAAAAGATCCAACGTGAAGGAGAAGAACTCCGAGTCATGGTGAGACTTCCAAAAGAGAAGCGGGAGTCCATGTACACCTTTGAAAACCTCAATATCAAAGCCCCGAACGGATCGGTGGTCCCCTTCAACACCATTGCGAGCGCTCAGCTCCAAGAAGCTCCGGGCACGATTCACCGGCTCAATGGAGCCCAAGTTTCTCATATTCACGCTCGCCCGGAAGATAAGAGCATCGATGTCATTGCGCTTGCCGAAAAGCTCGAAGGGCAAATCGCCGAAATCGTGGCCAAAGATCCCAAGCTCTCTTGGGTTTGGTCAGGATACATCAAAGAAGATCGAGAGACCGGCGACCGCTTTACCTGGCTTTTTATCGGGCTACTCCTGGCTCTTTATGCCCTACTCGCCATTCCCTTCAAATCCATTCTACAACCCCTCATCGTGATGCTCGCCATTCCATTCGGAGCGATTGGTGCCTACGCGGGGCATATGATTCTCGACATCACCCCCTCATGGCTCTCGGTCTTTGGAATTATGGCTCTTGCGGGCGTCGTGGTAAACGATTCCCTGGTCTTAGTGGATTTCATCAACAAAAAACGCCAAGAAGGCACTTCGGCACTTGAGGCCGTCTCACAATCAGGGATCAAACGATTCCGCCCGATTTTCCTCACTTCGATTACCACTTTCGCCGGTTTAGTGCCCCTGATGTTTGATCGAGCGATTCACGCGCAGTTTCTGAAGCCCATGGCGATTTCCCTCGGGTTTGGTATTCTCTTTGCCACCGCGATCACTCTCCTTTTAATACCAGCTTCTTACCTCATTCTCGAAGACTTCAAAAAACAGGTCTTACAGCGGGTATGGAACTGGTATGTTACTCCCTTTAGAGAGGAAAAAGACGAGCCTGAAACGAATCATTCGTTAATTGTTGAGGAAAATTAAGAAAAGTTAATTAATTTCTTGTAAGAATTACGGGAATTCGTTACGAGTCATCAGTTGGTAACCTTAGCCCACTGATCCATGCCATTAACCTCTTCTGACCGCAGACAAAACCTCAAGCTTCGAGAGACCCAGATGGAGATCCCTCAGGACGCCTACGCTCCTACCGAAGATTACGACGGGAAGCTTGCCGATGCACAAACCCAGCTGGAGAGACTCCAAGCGCAACGAGAAGAACTTGAGCGTCAGCGCAATGCCCTTGAGGAATTAAATCTAAGAAGGCAGGATTTTATCAACAGCCAGCTCGATCTCTCTGAGCGACTCAATACTGCTCTCACCTCCCTCGAGCGAGAGCTATATCTTTCAAAGCAGGAAATTGAGGATCTGGAGCAAACGCGCAAGGCACTGGTGAACCATTTACAAAAGATTGATTCCCTGCATCCCGAATCTTGGCCTCAAGGATCGGTGGAGAGCGAACTTCAGCAGGCGTTGGTCACCATGGACAAGGCTGAGGAGGAATACGACCAGGCTGTCTCTTACTTTCGAGGAACACGGAAAGGCAACGTTTTTGGAGGGCCAACCTCGGGAGGGCGTTCTCGCCTCGCTGGAGGGGAGTTTCGCTCTGCGCTAATCAACGGATTTGCCTTTAATCTTCCCGTCATCCTTTTAGGCACGATTGCTCTTGTGATCTACTTGCTAAACTCTGGAATTCTTGGTCAAGTTGTCACGAACACTCGATAATGTTTTTTCGAAAAGCAAAATTCGGAACCCCCGACGGGGTTGAAGATGATCTCAAGCAGCTCGATTCTGAAATCGAGAAGTTCGAGGCCCTCATCGAGAGCGCTCCCCAAAAGCTTAGAGAGCAGCGGGAGCGGGAGCGCACCATGATTCCCGCTCCAGATGATTTTGCCGATCGGCGACGCGAACGACGCTTTTACGCTGACCTGAGTAAGGGAGAGATGAAAAACGAGCGGCGCTACCAAACACGCAACACAATTCTCTTCGTCCTACTTGCTTGCGCCACCGCATCCATCTGCTGGTGGATCTACATGGAGCTGATTCGCAACGGAGTCATCCAGTAATCAGTGACTCCTTAAAGGGGCCAAACAGTTGCGGCTCCCTCACCCGCTGAGGTGATTAAAGCAACTGCCAAGCTCGGCACAAAGAAACTAAGCTCCTTTGGCAGCCTCATTTCTATCATCTCATCTCGATTTACCGACAGCTCTCGTTGTGTGAGGTCTTCGCAAGAGCAAAAAAAACCGAGCAGATCAATCTACTCGGTTTGAAAAGGTAAGTTCTCTAAATCAACCCTACTCGCTCACTCTAAAGAATAAGGTCTTCGCACCTGGCTCTGGGTTTGCAAAGGGCCCGAAGGTGGTGACCTCACCTGCGGCTTCGAGGCCATCGGTGACCTCACCAGAGAAATCTTCGAGATCTGAAGAATAGAAGATGGCATACTGACGCCCAGGACGTGAAGTGAAGACCAGGGTGATCTGATCGTTCTCCTTGTCGTATACCAAATCGGTAATGACAGGATCTCCACCAGCACCTGGTGCGGCATCTGCTCCAGCAGTAAAGCTCGCGAGAGCTGCGGCATCATTCATTGCACCATCATAAATGCGGAACTCATTGAGCTCTCCGTTCAGGTAATTGTCCCCGGTCCAGTTGGAGCGTCCCAGCCAGTTATTGACGTCATTGACATCACGTGGAGTGAAGGTTGTGGTGCGGCTGTTGACCTTCTCACCATCGCGGTAAACGGTGAGCTGACCTCCCCCGTTCCCGTCTGAAGTCCAGACACCCACAACGTGGTATTCCTGACCCTCCACACTGGCAACTGCGGTATCAGCAGCTTCTTCATCTCCATCGACCGGTCCGATTCCACCGCCAAGAGCGGCTGGATCATTGTTTCGAATCGAGGTGCGCTGAACAGCTAAGTTAGTTCCCTGGCTTGGAGCGTAGATGAAGTAATCAAGACCTTCTGAAGCACCCGTATTTGTTCCTGTCACCTCACCGACCACCGTGGATCCAAAGTCCCAAATACGGTTCCAGTTTTCGACTAAGTTAATGGTATACCACGCTTCAAAAGTCACGTGATCGTGCGCGGAGAGAAGACCATTTGGAAGGTCTACATAAGCGGCATCGGCAGTCCCGCCATCTCCACCCGGGAGACTCAGAGAAGCACCCGTCCACACACCACCAGCACCAACAATGACTCCATTAGCTCCACCAATGACATCAGGCACAACTGCCCCCTGATCAGCTGGACCCGCTTGCTCGTCAAAGGCATAACGGTGAATCAAGCTTGGAGAAGTGGCATCCGCAGAAAACGGATCGGTTCCCGCAAAGACTTCAGGACCATCATTAATTCCGTCACCATCCGTATCGGCATTGAGAGGCAAGGTGTCTGTTGTATTCACCTCGTCAGCATCTGAAAGTCCGTCATTGTCCGAGTCTGCAGCAAGAGGAAGGGTTAAATAAACATTCACCTCATCACCATCCGAGAGACCGTCACCATCCGAATCTGCGTCGTCAGGCATCGTGCTATTCTCATTCTCTTCGAGGTTGCTTAAGCCATCAGAATCTTCGTCAAGGGCAGCATCTCCAGCATCATTTGGATCTAAGAAGGCATACTGCGCCTCGTAACCATCGATCAGACCATCAGCATCACTATCAGCATTGTTCGGGTTCGTTGTCGTGACGTTGATTTCCTCACCATCACTCAAACCATCGGAGTCAGAGTCTGCAACAATTGGATTGGTGTCGTGATTGTTGATCTCTTCACCATCTGAAAGGCCGTCATCATCGGTGTCGGCATCGTCCGGAGAAGTCTTGAGCTGGTATTCCTGTAAGTTAGTCAAACCATCGCTGTCTTCATCGAGAGCTGCGTCCGCCGCGTTATTCGAATCAAGGAAAGCATAGGAATCTTCGTAGGCGTCAGGGATCTGATCACCATCAGCATCATCGGCCCAGAAATCAACGGGATTGTCAGGACCTGCGTCCATGCTGGCTGCCACTTGGTCCGCATTCAAAGCAACGTCGTAAATACGGAATTCATCGAAGGTCCCATCCAGGTTGCCGTCATTGAGCCAAGTCGAGCGGCCGAGCCAGACGTTCACATCGTTCAAGTCAGCGAGATTTGAATCTACAGGAGCATCGACCACTTGATGGACACCATCGCGCCAATAATTCAGCTGGCTCATCCCTTGCCCTGTGTTTTCCCAAGTCACCGCATAGTGAAATTGAGTTCCCTCAGTTGTCACCGAGTTACTATCATATGTGTGGATGTTTGTGCCGCCATCTACATTTCGGACCTCTAGTCGTTGTGTATTATAATCATTTCCAACGGTGGCACTGAGGAACAAGTAATCCATACCAGCAGTTCCACCTCCATTGGTATTTCCCGGACCTGTCACCTCACCACCAGCTCCACCAGGTTCGGTACTACCAAAGTCAAAAACTCGGGCCCACCCATTCGATGCTGCATCGACCGTTAACCAACCTTCGATAGTCACCGCATTATTTACCGAGATCAGGTTGTTAGGAAGGTCTCCATATGCTGTGCTCCCAGAATCACCACCGGGCAAATCAAGCCCAGTTCCTGTGAAAACAGCTCCCGCACCGCGGACAATCCCGTCAGCACCACCAACCGAATCTGTCAAAACAGCATCGGTGGCATCACCTGCGGCATCATTAAAACTATAGCGGTGAATCAACTGGGCCTGAAGCGGAGACACCGCTCCAAAGCAGAGGCCAACAAGGCCGATTGTC
>JALRJZ010000125.1 GCA_023261045.1 Akkermansiaceae bacterium | reverse complement strand
CGAATCCTCTACTTCCACAGTGGTTGTGGGACTCTCGGGCGCGATCTTTTTTGCAGGAATGGTGATTTTCTCGACTCCCCACTTACCAAAACGATTGCGCAATAGATCAAAATAGATGCGTTCGCCCAAATCACTCTCCAAATTCAGGGCCCAACGAACACGACGATTAGGCTCCAATTCACCAATTTCAGTAATCGGATTTTGAGCATGGAGGCGAAACTCTCCCGAAGAGGCCAACTTCCGCAGAGCTTCCAGATGCTTTTCATCGAGGGCCCCCCGACCAATAATCATCGCCGCTTTCTCAAAATCTCCTTGCTCAAGGCTTTCCGCAATTTTTTTTAGCAATGACGTCGGGCTGAGTTCCTGAAGCCCCATTCCAAGGTCCGCTAGAACTTGTTCAGGGTCATCTGGAGCAACCGTGTCCTTCTCTGGAGCAACAGGCTCTGGATTAAAATTAAAAGGATCCTCAGGTTTCGGAGTTCCTTCGACCGGTTCGGCCTTTGGAAGCTTCGCCTGAGACGGAGAAACCTGTTCTTTGGTGGGTGTTGGGTCATCCTCCCGACCAGACTCCCGGCCGAAGTAAACACCACCTCCAACAAGCACAGCGACAAAGCAACCAAAGCCCGCAAAGATCTTGAGGGTTGATCGAGATTCAGAGGAATCGTAAGTGCTCATTTTCCGTTAGTCTGGTTAGTCTACAGGAGTCGTGATGGGGTCCGAGGTGACTCGAGGCACTTTCGGTAATACCAGCCGTGCCCTACTATTACCCCTAAAGACAAATAATTCTGTCTCTTGCACCGCTGCTGTCGCAACGAGACGCAGGTAAAAGTCCTCTGCATTACGAATCCTCGACCCATTGATTTCAAGAACGAAATCTCCCCGTTGAAGACCAGCCTGCGCGGCCAATCCCCCCTCCGTAACGGAGGAAACAATGACTCCAACCGCCTGCCTGCCACGACTTTTGACCTCTAATCCCACCGCTTGGTAGATTGCCCGATCATGCTTTTCTCTCTCTGCCGCAGACTCATCATCTTGGGCCTCAAATAAATCTGTTTCGGTAATGGTTGCTTCCAAAAGCAGAGTTTCAGAACCTCGGTAGACTCCCAGTTTCGCCAAGGAGCCAACTTTTGACCTCTGGACGCGGTTGATAAAGCCTGCTGTCGAGGTGACTCCTTCTTCCTGAAAGGAAGTAATGATATCAAACCTCTCAATTCCAGATTCAGCAGCCGGACTTCCTGGGGTGACATCCCACACGACCACTCCCTCTCCCTGATAGTTCAACACACTCTTAAGGTAATCATTCAAATCAAGGGTCCTCAGTCCAAGGTATCCATGGACCGGGCGCCCTTTATCAAGGATGTATTCCATCGTCCTCTTGACTTCATTGGAAGGAATCGAAAATCCGATCCCTTGGAAGCCGGGATTTTCGCGATCTTCAGAATAAATCGAGGCGTTGATCGCAATGATCTCACCCAAATGATTCAGCAAAGGCCCCCCAGAATTCCCCGGATTAATCGCGGCATCTGTTTGAAAAAGATCGCGCTGACCATCAGAGAGGGAGCGATCACGAGCAGAAATCCGACCCACCGTGACAGATTCCCCAAGGCCATAGGGATTGCCAACCGCAATGGCAAGCTGCCCAACTCGGACTTTATCAGAATCTCCGAATTTTAACGCTTCAAAACGTTCATTCGGATCACTGCTTTTGATCCGAAGGACCGCAATATCCAACAGACGATCAGAGTTAATCAAAGTTGCCGGGAGCGAACGGCCATCATGCAGAGTCACCCGAATGCGGTGATGGCCTTCAATCACATGCTGATTGGTAATCACATGGCCCTCTTGAGACACAATCACTCCCGAGCCCAAGCCTGGAGTCAGACGGTTTCGTTCATAGATTCGCCCCCGATAGGGATCAAAAAGGCGCTCTTTCTTGAGAATCTCAGTGTCAATACTGACCACCGCCGGAGTCACTTTCCCCACCAAGGCCACCATCTCGTCATTGGCCCGGGCAAGACCGGGAACCTCCTCGAGATTCATTGCGGCCTCCTTAGCAAGCGTGGCAAATTCAGGAGCAAACTGTCCACGATCCTCCTGCTTCCAGATGCTGAACAAACCATGCTTACCCTGCCAGGTCCGAAACAAGTGAACGGTCATAAAGGCCGTCACAAAGACCAGACAAAGCACTATGATCCTCTTGAAGTGATCGCTCATGAGTATTGGTTTCTTGGAGAAAGATACACTCGCTTGATCAATTGTCAGCTCCCGACTCATTGATCGCAAATGAACTTTAATGTTTTAGCGAAACCATTTCACAAAAAAGTCTGACAATGAGTTCACAGATTCCTAGCCTCTTGGCCGCAAAGTAAGTCCATGGCATGAAAGCTCTCATTATCGGAACAGGTGAATACGTTACCGGGTTAGTCCACGGCTCCAAATCGACCTCAGACAAGGGAGTTGGAATCGTCGCCCTTACCCTCTTTGATTTACGACAAAGAGGCTTGCTCGATGAGATTCTCATCGCAGGTGCCAATGGCCTAAAATTCCCTTTAATCCGGCAACATTTTGACCAACTGATTACTCAAAAATATGGGCTAGACTCCTCCTTCAGATCATTCCCTAACAACGACAGCCATGACCCAGAGGCTTGGCGCAAAGCACTCACCGAACTCTCACCAGGAGATTCAGTGATCATTTTTACGCCCGATGATCTCCACTTCGAGATGGCCCATGAGTCCGCATCTCGGGGCCTCCATGTCCTCGTTGCCAAACCCATTGTGAAAACCTTAGAAGAGCATGACCGGCTGATCAAAGTTGCTCAGGACAAACAGGTCACTATTGCCACAGAAGTTCATAAACGCTGGGATCCTATGTATGCTGATGCCAGGCAACGCCTTCGAGAGATGGGAGATGCTTCTTACTTTGCAAGCTATATGAGCCAACCCAAATCCCAGCTTGAAAGCTTTCGAGCGTGGGCCGGAACTGCGTCCGATATTTCATATTACCTCAACACCCATCATCTCGATTTCCATTGTTGGGCTCTTGAGGGGCGAGCGCGCCCCGTGCGCGTCACAGCCTCAGCCTCCAATGGCGTGGCACAGTCAATAAATCTCGATACCGAAGATTCGATCACCCTGATGGTCGATTGGATCAACGACTCCGGAACAAAAGCGACAGGGATCTACACCTCGGCGTGGATTGCTCCAAAAGCAGAAGTCCATTCACAGCAACGCTTTTTTGCCCTCCATCACCAAGGGGAACTTCGGATTGACCAAGCTCATCGTGGATATCAGCTCAGCACTGAAAGCGATGGCCCTCAAAGTCCCAATCCTCTGTTTTTTCGCTACACACCAGACTCACAGGGAAGGTTTGCAGGACAATCGTCATACGGCTACCAAAGTATCGCCGACTTTATCACAGGCAAGGGTGAGCAACTTGCCACTATTGAGTCCACTCGCGCCACCACCGCCATTTTAGAAGCCGGTCGCCTCAGCCTCGATACTGGCAAACCAATCGATTTAAATCTCTAAAATCGCGAAGTCGCCTCGTAGGTATTGATCATTGCCCGGCCGACTTGAGCCCAAGCGGCAAATTCCTCAACGGGAGCATCGGCCTCTACTGGTCGTTGCCCGACCGACATCAACGCTTTGGCAGCTTCTTGATCAGTGGCAAAGCGTTGACGCTGGGATTCCAGCAACTGCGTGAGCAGTCTCAGCTCCTCGCCACTTGGATCACGAGAGAACGCTTGGCGAAAACCCCAAAGAAGCCGCTTCTGGTCTCCTCCTTCGATCTGTCGCATTTGCTGACCAAAAACTCGCGCAGCTTCTACGAAAATCGGATCATTGAGCATCACTAAAGCCTGCTGTGGGATATTCGACCGAGCTCTCTGTGCAGAGCATTCCTCCCGACTTGAGGCATCAAAAGCCAGCATTGATGGATGTAAAAAAGTTCGACACCAAAAGGTATAAACGCTTCGGCGATAGAGATCCTCTCCCTCACTAGAAACCCACGTCCTTCTTGGAAAGTTCAGATGCTGCCAATAACCTGCTGGCTGATAGGGCTTAATACTCTCTCCTCCTTGCAGCCCTCCTTGCAGGAGTCCAGAGATCTGTAAAACGCCATCCCGAACAAACTCCGCATCCACTCGCCAACGTCCTTGCCTTGCAAAATAATTGTTGAGTGGATCTTTTTCCCGGGCAAATGAGCTTACACTCGATGCTTGGCGGTATGCACGGGAGGTCAAAATCTGACGAACTAAACGCTTCAAATCCCAGCCGTGCTCCTGAAAATCGGCCGCAAGCCAATCCAGTAACTCCGGATTTGATGGCACGGTCCCCTGCCCGCCAAGATCAGTGACATCAGCAGAAAGACCCCTCCCGAAGAACAAATACCACAGACGGTTCACAACTGCACGCCCGCTCAAAGGATTGTCCTCACTTAAAATCCAATGTGCGAGATCCAGACGCGTTGCTCGCCCTTGACGCCCTTCAGATTCCCACCCGTACTTCTGCAGAAACTCGGGAACGGCGGGCTCAACAACCTCTCCACTTTCATCAAGCCAATTCCCCCTTGGCAAGATGCGCGTCGTCCGGGGCGTTTCTAAAGCAACGGTCACGAGCGTCTTGCGCAGGCCTTCATTGATCTTTTTTAGCTCGCTTTCTAACGATTCAATGACCTGATTTCGAGCAATGACTTCTGGAGAAACTTTGAGGTAGTAGTCCTCGAGCATTTGCTCTTGTGCCGGAGTCTTTTGCTTTGCTTTGAGCGCCCGGAGGATTTCATCAGGAACTTGCTCTGGCATCTTCAAACTTGGAGAAACCGCTGAGGTGGCGCTCAGACGGAATCGACCTATACTATGCTGATGGTGCTCTGATTGATGGCTCAGACGAACCTCTAATCTTTGTCCTTTTTTGAGATCCACGGGATGCTCAAATACTAAAACAAGCTGCCGCGTTCCAGTCCGCCCTGCGGGCAAATGGGCTCCAACCGCCCACCCGGTTTTCTCATCACCATCAAGAACAGCGCTTGCCGGATATCCCTGCTGTTGAGTGTCGGCGCACACCTTAGAAATTTTCACATTCTCTCCACCATTCTGAACACCCACTTCGGTGAGAACGATATTTCCATTACCGCGTGAAAACCCTCCTTTGACCGGAAAACTCGGATCCGTCATCGCCTCAATACGCAGCCCCGTCACCCTGCCTTCTGTGGAAATTTCAAATCGATAGACGGGCTGATTGGCTATCACTCCTGTTTCTAAGAGTGATCCATCGTCTTGGAGGTTGAGTCCGGTTCCTTCGGGCGTCTGAAGCCCTGAGACTTTCGCCACCCGCCATCCAAGATCAGAAAACCCCTCCTGCTTGAGCCACTTTTCGCGCCCAGCATTCAATCTCTCACGAAAAGCGGCATTATGCTTCAATAGGTACGAAACTTTTCCTAATTCTATTTGTTTTTCTATCTTCTCAATGAGAGTCCTTTGCTCTTTTGTAGGAACAGCCAGGTTAGGGCGTCGTTTACCAATCCCAACTTCAGTAACATCTGCAAAAAAAGCTGCCATGCTGTAGAAATCTCGCATGGTAAAGGGGTCAAATTTATGATCATGACACTGCGCACACCCAAGCGTGGAGCCCAACCAAACTTCTGAAACATTTCGGACACGGTCAGCGGCATAGATCGCTCGATATTCTTTCTCTTGCGCACCACCTTCTTCGGTCGTCTGGAGCAAACGGTTATAACCACTGGCAATTCTTTGTTCTAAAGTTGGCTCAGGGAGTAAATCGCCAGCCAATTGCTCAATGGTAAAATCGGCAAATGATTTGTTTTGGTTAAATGCTGAAATGACGTAATCCCGATAGGGGCTAATCTTCATCTCATTATCACTATGGTAGCCAATCGTATCAGCATATCTGACGAGATCTAGCCACCACACCGCCATTCTTTCGCCAAACTTGGGATCAGCCAAAAAATGATCTACCCATTTTTCAAAACCCGAGGAATCGGGCTGCGCTAAAAACTGTGCGGTCTCTTCGGCCGTCGGGGGCACGCCGCGCAAATCCCAAGAAATTCGGCGCAATAAATCAATCGGCGCTGCTTCTTGGGATGGCTTGAGTCCTACTTGGCTGAGCTTCCGTTCGATCAAAAAATCAATTTCTCGCCCATCGGGAGAAGGATGTTTTTGAACAACCTGATAAGCCCAGTGATCCTCATAGGGAGCCCCCGATTCAATCCATTTTTTGATGAGGGCAATTTCCGCGGTCGTTAGTTTTTTGTGTGCTTCTGGTGGAGGCATCACCTCATCTCGATCTAGAGAAGTGATGCGCAAGTAGACCTCGGACTCTTCAGGCTTTCCTGGCGAGATGGCCAAATACCCTCCGAGATCCGTAAAGGCTCCCTCTTGTGTATCGAGACGCAAATCCGCCTCTCTGGTTTCTTCGTCAAACCCATGGCAGGCAAAACATTTGTCAGAGAGGATGGGGCGAATTTCCTTCTGAAAATCCACCTCGCCAAACCCGCAAGCAGTGGCAAAAAACAGGCTTTTGAGAATCCTACCTAAACCCATTGACCTTCATACTGTGCCTTTCTGAACAATCTTGCCAAAGATTTGCAGAGACTGGACAAGGTCGCTCGAGAGAAGAGGCTCGCAATAGAGCCGCCTTTATTACGGCCTCAACTCAAACTTAGGAGTCGATTCACTGACTTTGGCATCCTGGGTTGCTGGTAATTCACTGTGCTCGAAACCAATTCCAACGCCGCGCCCGACAGTCTGGAGAGTGCGAAATGGTAACTGGACAGCTGACTTCACAAGACCGCAGGAAGTTAGACAGAAAGATGCTGCTGAGAGAGTAATAAGAGTAATCTTTTTCATTTCTTAGAACGTCTTACGTCTACATCGACCCCACGTCAAACTCACAATGAGAGTTGCGAATTCCCAAAAAACATGAAGTCTTCTTCTATCAATCCCATGCGCTATTTCCTCATCGCCTTTCTCTGCTGCCTGACAGCCCATGCTGATTCCACGCGTTTCGTGCGAGCTCCTTATCTGCAACTCGCCACCCATGACTCGATACGGATTGTTTGGCGCACTTCGGGATCATCTGATCCCCATGTTCGTTTCGGAAGCGCCGTGCAAAATCTCACGCATCATGTTGCTAAAGAAAAGATTCTCACCCGCCAGCATCCTTCCGCAGGGCAAGCTCATCCTCTTTTCAAAGATGCTCCTGTTGATACCTATCAGTTTGAAGTAACGATCACGGGACTTAAGCCATCAGAGACTTATTACTACGCCATCTACGATGGAGAAACTCGACTCACTCCTGAGGATGCTAGCTACCGCTTTAAGACCCATCCTGTGCCCGGGACAGAGGCGCCTGTCTATTTCTGGGTCGTTGGCGATTCAGGGACTGGAGGCAAAGATCAAGCAGCTGTCCATACTGCGATGGTCGAGCACAACCAAAGAAGGGAAAACCGCTCGATCTCTACATTCACGTTGGAGATATGGCT
>JALRJZ010000124.1:2255-7515 GCA_023261045.1 Akkermansiaceae bacterium | reverse complement strand
TCTGGAATCCAACTTTCTTAGCAGGGATAATGTCATTTTCGTGATCGTTGCCTAAATAGACAACCTCCGATGGTTGGATCTGGTAGGCCTGCAGAGATTGACAAAGTTTTTCAAATAACTCGGGGCCAGGTTTTGCGAGATGGTGTTGGTACGAATAAAAAGTAAGGGCAGGGTCTGCATGAAGCGGGCTGAGAGTTTCGAGGAGAAGGGGGGTGTAGAACTGTGCGTTAGATACAATTCCTAGGTGGAGGTGAGACGGAATTTTTAGGCCCGGCATCGGCCAAACTTGGTGGCTTAGTAATTCATATTCAAGGGCAAGACGTTCGGGGTCTTTTTCGGGGAAAAGCTCTCGCCACAGCTCACGAATATCGATTTCAGGGTGGGTGATTCCTAAAGCCTTTGCCCGTGTGTGTTCTCTCAGGATCAGGTGTTCCAAGGAGGTTTCAGGAGGCGTAAGAGAATGGTTTTTAAGTAATTGGTTCCATGCGAGTTGAGCGTCGGTTCGCTGGGAGATTAAGACGGTTCCATAGATGTCAAGAACGAGGCATTGCGTCGGTTTTAGAGGGGTTAGGACAGGTTTCAGGTCTGTTGAAATGGGTCTTAGCGGTTGTGAGTTCTCCCGGATGATATTTTTTAAACCTTCCACTCCGAGAGCATTGAGGTGGGGAGGAGATAAAGCAATATAATCAAAAATTAGTGAACAAAAACCTGTTATGATTCGTTTTAGGGAAAAGAAGTTACCATGAATAAAATTACTACCAAACTCCAAGAGGCACTCCAATATGCCCAGCAGTTGGCGATGAGATCATCACATCCTGAGATCAAATCAACACACCTCTTATTGAGCTTGCTGAAGCAGCAAGACGGAATCGTTGGACCTTTGATTGAGCAAGCGTGTGCTGATCCGGTTGCGATGAGTGCACATGTTGCCAGTGCCCTGTCCTCTGAGCCAAGTGTCCATGGCGCAGGCTCTCAACCTCAGATGAGCTATGAACTTCGTCAATCCATGGATCGGGCAGATCAAATCAGAGACAAGATGGGGGATGATTATTTAAGTGTCGAACATGTGCTTTTGAGTCTTGTAGAGAGCGATTCTACGGCGGGAGAAATTCTCGTTGAACGTGGATTAAGCTCAAAAAATCTCAATGCATCCCTTCTGAAGATTCGTGGAACTCAGAAAGTGACCGATCAAGATCCTGAAGGGAAATATCAAACACTCGAGAAATATGGGCAGGATCTGACGACTAAGGCCCGTGAAGGAAAAATCGATCCGGTGATCGGGAGGGATGAGGAAGTCAGAAGAGTGCTCCAAGTTTTGTCGCGAAGGACAAAGAATAATCCTGTGCTGATCGGAGAGCCTGGTGTGGGTAAAACTGCAATCGTGGAAGGGCTCGCGCGTCGAATCGTGAGTGGTGATGTTCCGGACTCAATGAGAAACAAGCGCCTGATTTCTGTAGATCTCGGAAGCATGATCGCAGGAGCAAAATATCGGGGTGAGTTCGAGGATCGGTTAAAAGCCTTTCTTAAGGAAGTGAGTGCTTCTGAGGGAGAGATCATCCTTTTTATTGATGAGTTGCATACCATTGTGGGTGCGGGCGCCAGTGAAGGGGCAGTGGATGCTTCTAATCTGCTTAAACCACAATTGGCTCGTGGGGAATTACGCACCATTGGGGCAACAACGCTCGATGAGTATCGTCAATATATTGAAAAGGATGCGGCACTTGAAAGGCGTTTTCAGCCGGTTCGTGTTGATGAGCCCAGCGTTGATGATACGATTGCGATTTTGCGCGGATTAAGAGAGCGATATGAGGTCCACCACGGAGTGAGGATCAAGGATGGCGCTCTTGTCGCTGCGGCCAATCTCAGTGATCGATATATTTCAGATCGTTTTCTACCTGATAAAGCGGTGGATTTAATCGATGAAGCGGCGTCTCGTCTAAAAATTGAGTTAGATTCAATGCCGACTTCGATTGATCGAATCGAGCGTCAGATTATTCAATTAGAAATGGAGCGTCAGGCCCTTGCTAAAGAAACTGATCAAGCTTCTGCTCAACGTCTAGAGATGGTGGAGCGTGAGTTGGCCAATTCTAGAGAGGAATCGATGGGTTTATTGGCTCAGTGGCGCAAGGAAAAGGACCTCATTGATGAGATTCGTTTAATTCAGGAAGAAATTGAGCAGCGACGCACGGAAGTTGAGCAGGCCCAGCGTTTGGGTGATCTTGGTAGAGCATCCGAGATTACCTATGGAAAACTTCCGCAGCTTGAAGGAGCATTGGGGAAACTTCAGGAGCTGAAAAGTGGAACAAGTCTTTTGCAGGAAGAGGTGAATGAAGAAGATATTGCTAAGGTTGTTGCATCTTGGACGGGTATTCCAGTGAGTCGCCTCCAGGAAGGAGAGCGTGAAAAACTCATCCAAATGGAATCTCGTCTTGGGCAACGAGTCATTGGACAACGAGCAGCGATTTCAGCAGTTTCAAATGCAGTTCGTCGTGCACGAGCCGGGTTGCAAGATGAGAACCGCCCTGTTGGTTCATTCCTCTTCTTAGGACCCACTGGGGTTGGGAAGACTGAACTCTCCAAAGCACTCGCTGAATTTCTGTTCGATGATGATGATGCAATGATTCGAATCGATATGTCTGAATATATGGAAAAGCATGCTGTCTCAAGGTTGATAGGAGCTCCGCCAGGATATGTAGGATATGAGCAAGGGGGGCAGCTCAGTGAACATGTGAGGCGCAAGCCATACTCGGTGATCCTCTTCGATGAGGTTGAAAAGGCACACGTTGATGTTTTTAATGTCTTACTCCAAGTGCTTGATGATGGTCGAATTACCGATGGGCAGGGAAGAACCGTTGATTTTCGCAATGCCGTTTTGATTATGACTTCGAATCTTGGAAGTCAGTTTTTGACCGGTGATGCGAACTCCAAAGAGGTGCAGCAAAAAGTAATGGAAGTCTTACGCGGCCATTTCAGACCTGAGTTCCTAAACCGAATTGATGAGACCGTGATTTTTGACCGCCTAGAAAAAAATGATCTTTTAAAGATTGTGAAACTCCAGCTTGATCGAGTTGTTTCGCGTTTGGCGCAGCAAGGCTTTGAGCTCGATCTGAATGAGGATGTTGTGGATTGCCTCAGTGATCGGGGATATGATCCTGTCTATGGTGCGAGGCCTCTCAAGAGAGCGATTCAAACTTATTTGCTCGATCCATTAAGCTTGTCTCTTTTGGAAGGGCAGTATGCTGAAGGGGAGACCATTAAAGTCTCTTGTCTGCAAAACTCGCTGAGTTTTTCTTGAAGAAAAAAGGGGGCGAGAGGTCTGCCGCTTCCGGGATGAATTTATCGAAGCTCTTCCTGCATTTTGTTCAGGAAGCAACGATGAATTCCTCTTGGGAGCGTGAGAGTTGCGATCTTAGTGATGAGCAACTGCAGCCTCGTGTTCTTCTTCAGCCTTTTCGAGATCGTATTTTCCTTTAGCGATCACTCGAACAAGCTTTGGAAGCATTTCATCCCAATTCTCAAGGATTTCCTGTGCCCGCAGAGAGTTCGTTTGAGCGATGTGCTCTTCAATTAATGATCTCAATTGTTTGATGTCATGCTGCCTCTTGACGGGAAGAGCGATGACCATCTCAGGATTTAAGCGGCTTTGGAAACGTCCATCGATATCGTAAATATAAGCGGTTCCTCCTGACATTCCTGCACCGAAGTTTTTCCCGGTCAGGCCGAGAATCGCAATGAGCCCGTTTGTCATATATTCACATCCGTGATCGCCCACGCCTTCGCAAACAGCAGTTGCACCTGAGTTTCTCACTCCAAAGCGTTCGCCAGCTCGACCATTGACAAAGAGACGTCCTCCAGTCGCGCCATAGAGACAAGTGTTGCCCACAATGGAATTCGTTGCGGCTGTGAATTGCTCACTAATGTTTTCAGGGGGGACAACGGTAATCTCACCGTGAGACATTCCTTTTCCAACATAGTCGTTTCCTTCACCAATCAGGGTGAGTTTGATTCCTCCACAGAGGAAAGTTCCAAAGGATTGTCCCGCAGAACCACGGAAGGTGAGATGAATGCTATCCTTTGGAAGGTCATAGTTGCCAAAAACCTCCGCAACACGTCCAGCGGTTCGAGTTCCAATATTACGATCGGTGTTGACCACGTCGTAGCTCATCTCGAAAGGCCCACGGTCCATAAGGCCTGCTACGGGACTTTCTTCTGGAGATGCTCCCGTATGACGGGCGAGATCTTCGAGAATCTTTAGGTCGAGAGCAGGCTTGTGAAGACCGTCATTTCGAGCTTCGGTGCACGTGCGGGCTGCATGAGGATCAGCTTTGTCGGCGAGAAGGGCTGAGAGGTCGAGAGTGTTTGCCTTCGGGTGCTCAGGGACTTCACGCTGCTGAAGGAATTCTGAAGGTCTTCCAATGAGATCATTGAGAGAACGAACCCCTAGCATGGCCATGAGTTCTCTGGCTTCTTCTGCGACTCCCATCATGAAGTTGACCACATGGTCCGAAGTGCCTTTGAATTTGGCGCGCCACCTTGGGTCGGTTGTTGCAACCCCGACGGGACAATTGTTTAAATGGCATTTGCGCACGTAAACGCATCCCATAGCGATCATGGCAATGGTGCCGAAGTTCATTTGTTCTGCTCCGAGAATCGCAGCAATCACCACATCGCGTCCCGTGCGTAAACCTCCGTCGGTTCTCAGGGTCACGTTGTTACGTAACCCATTCATCATGAGTACTTGATGAGCCTCTGAAATCCCAAGTTCCCAGGGGAGACCCGCGTGCTTGGTGCTCGATAGAGGGGATGCAGCAGTTCCACCATCGTGTCCAGAGATCAGGATATTGTCGGCACTTGCTTTGGCGCACCCAGCAGCGACTGTTCCGACACCAGATTCGGAAACAAGTTTCACTGTGACTTTGGCTTTCGGGTTAACTTCCTTAAGGTCGTGAATCAACTGGGCAAGGTCTTCGATCGAGTAAATGTCGTGATGCGGCGGAGGAGAGATAAGCTGAACGCCAGGTTGCGTATTTCTAAGTCGAGCGATGAGTGCATTGACTTTATGTCCGGGGAGTTGACCACCTTCACCAGGTTTTGCTCCTTGAGCCATTTTGATTTCAAGCTCACTCGCATTCACTAAATAATGCGCGGAGACCCCAAACCTTCCTGAGGCGATTTGCTTAATCTCAGAGCGGGCATAATCACCATTGGGATATGGTTTGAAACGTCGTGGGTCTTCTCCACCTTCTCCTGAGTCAGACTT
>JALRJZ010000124.1:0-2216 GCA_023261045.1 Akkermansiaceae bacterium | reverse complement strand
CACCAAGGCGATTCATCGCAATCGCTAGCGTTTCGTGCGCTTCTGGCGAGAGAGCCCCCAATGACATCGCTGCAGTGGTGAAGCGTTTGACAATTTCTGATGCGGGTTCGACCTCATCAATTGAAATTGGGTTTGCTGGGACTTTGAATTCAAGGATGTCCTTGATGGTAATCGGATCATTTGCGAGTGAGGCTTTGACGTAATCATCATAGTCTTCCTTTTTTCCATCGCGGACGAAGGTGTGGAAGTTCTTAATGACTTCCGTGGTGAGTGCGTGAGCCTCCCCAGATTTGCGATAGCGGTTATAGCCCGGGTCACCTAGATCGAGCGTCTTGCCATCTTCGAGTGATGGGATCCACCCAGCACGATGGCGGGTGAGAGATTCTTCCGCGATTTCATTGAAGCCGACGCCCCCGATTCGCGAATGAACTCCAGTAAAGGCATAATCAACGACTTCTTTTCCGACTCCAAGTGCTTCAAAGATTTGAGCGCCTTGGTATGAATTGAGAACGGAAATGCCCATTTTAGACATGATCTTCAGGAGTCCCTTTTCGAGTGCCTTGCGATAGTTCGCCATTGCTTTCTCAGGGGTCATGTCATCACCGGCTTTTCCAGAGGCGACCACTTGTCTGACGGTCGAATAACCGAGGTATGGGCAGACTGCGGTTGCTCCAAATCCAAAGAGGCATGCAATTTGGTGGGTGTCACGAGCTTCTCCTGTATCGACAACGATAGAGCAACGTAGTCGCTTGCGACAGCGGTTTAAATGGTGGTGAATCGATCCAGTGGAAAGCAGAGAAGGAATCGGAACCCGTTGAGCGGAAGTGGCTCGATCAGAAACGATGAGAATCTCGACACCTTCATTGACCGCGGCCTCTGCTTCGTTACAAATTCGATCAAGAGCGCTCTTGAGGCCACTGGCCCCCTCGGATGCGGGCCATGTTGCATCGATCAGCTGACTTGAGAATCCGTGTTCTTCCCGCTTGATGATTGTTTCGAGTTCTTGCTCGAATAAGAGGGCTGATTCTAATTGGAGAATTCGAGCATGCTCAGGTGTTTCTGCGAGAAGGTTTCTCTCTGGGCCAAGTCCGGCACCCAAGGTCATCACGGCCCATTCTCGAATGGGATCAATTGGAGGGTTAGTGACTTGAGCGAATAGTTGCTTAAAGTAAGTAAAGAGAAGTCGTGGGTAGCGAGAGAGTGGAGCAAGGGGAATATCATCACCCATTGAGAAGACTGCCTCTTGAGCACCCTTGATCATTGGAGGAAAGACCATGTCTAAATCCTCCTTGGTGACACCTTGGGTGACTTGATGTCTTGAGAGGGAAGCGGTGTCGTAGTCTTCAGAAGGAACGTGCGGTTCCGGTGAAGTGAATTTCTTGAGTTCTACTCTATTTTCATCAACCCACTTTGCGTAAGGCTTTTGTGCTGCGAGTTGCTCTTTAATCTGAGTATCGGTAAGAAGTTCTCCTGTGAGGGTGTTCCCAGAGAGCATTTGTCCCGGTCCGAGGCGGCCACGACGAATAATTTTGCTGTTGGGTAAGATTACCGCTCCTGATTCGGATCCGATATAGAGAAGGCCGTCGGAAGTCAGAGAGTAGCGCGAAGGTCTGAGTCCGTTTCGATCGAGGCCAGCGCAAATCTTAATGCCGTCAGTAAAACAAAGTCCAGCGGGGCCATCCCATGGTTCAGAGAAAGAACGAATGTAGTTATAAAACGAACGAACCTCTTGTGAGATTTCTTGATCATGGCGGAAAGCAGGAGGAACGAGCATACACATCGCATGTTCAATAGGTCTTCCTGAGAGAACGAGGAGCTCAAGAGCATGGTCGAGGGATGCTGAATCTGATTCACCCTCAATCATCAAGTTTTTGAGAAGTTCGATATCATCTCCCCAAATTTCGGACTCAAAGAATTCTTCACGCGAAGCCATCCAGTTTCGATTTCCTCTGACCGTATTGATCTCACCGTTATGACACATCATTCGGAACGGTTGTCCGAGAGGCCATGCGGGGAAGGTGTTGGTCGAAAAACGCTGATGATAGAGAGAAATGCCGGTCTGAAAATCTGAGTCTTGAAGATCGCTATAAAAAGCTCGAAGGGTCTCTGGAGTTGCTAATCCCTTATAGCTAATTAAGCGCCCTGAGAGACTAGGAATGTAAAAGTTTCTCAGGTTTTTGAATTCCCGCTCAATTTCTCGACGAACCAAGTAAAGG
>JALRJZ010000123.1 GCA_023261045.1 Akkermansiaceae bacterium | reverse complement strand
TTCTCAGTGGTTAATGAAGATTAATTGTCGCTTGCCCGAGGTATTTGGCATCAGGCATTTTATGATTCGGATTCTTAACCCGTGCGAGATAGCTCGTGCGAGGTCGAGTATTGATGTAATTTAGAAGGTCGTAATTACGCTGGCTTCCTTTACGAGCAACGTAGTCATCTCCCATAATCACCCTGATAGAGTCAAAATCATTACCCTTTGCAGCGACAACCTTGGACTTGAGATCTAGGAGATTACCAAAACTGACCGCATTGGTTGGGCAAGCATCTTGACAAGCAGTCCGGACGCTATCGGTCTTAACGGCAAGATCGTTTGAGCGATTGACAGCAACCTCAGGAGACTTCTTGCCTGAAGAAAGCGTATTTTGTTTCTGCTGCTGCTTTTGCTTAATTTTTGCCGATTCAAGACGCTGAACACAGTAGGTGCACTTTTCCATGACTCCGCGCATCCTGACTGAAACGTTTGGATTACGCTGAAGGTGTGGGGCAGTTCCCACTGATTTTTCGCCAAATGGCCCCTTATAGAGGTTTCCTTTTACGAGAGGGTTACGCTTATTGTAGTCAAAGAAATTGAAGCGGCGGGCCTTGTATGGGCAGTTGTTTGCACAGTAGCGGGTTCCGATACAGCGGTTATAAGCCATTGAGTTTAAGCCTTCTTCGGTGTGCACCGTTGCATTGACAGGGCAGACTGTCTCGCAGGGAGCCATCTCACAATGGACACAACCCACAGGCTGAGGAATTGATTCGGGGTTTTGAGTCACCCACGCAGGGTTCTCAATTTTATTTCCAGAGCCGTCTTTCTTCTTGTGACCATCTTCGATTTGATAGGATTGTGCTGCAAAGTAGCGATCCATGCGGATCCAATGCATTTCCCTACCCATCGCAACTTGGTCCTTACCAACAACAGGAATGTTGTTTTCAGCCTGGCACGCTACGAGACATGCATTACAGCCAGTGCAAGTGTTGAGATCGATCGACATTCCCCACTGGTGAATTTCGTCCGAAAGGTGCGTCTTCTTGGCGAGCTCACTTGAGGACCAAATCCCCCCCTCTGGCTTGTAGAGTGAGATGTTCTTTGGAGCATGAGAATCCATTCCCTGCTTCTGAACGCCCTCGAGCTGGTGATGGTAATCTCCTTTCCCGGAAATAGGATTCGTCGAAATTTCCCTCGCTAGGGCACGCCCATACATTGAGTTGTGCTCTTGAGTGAGCGCGATCTTGTAATATTGACCAGTCACACCAACCTCAGCACCACCAACAGAGTAGGAATTCTCAGCAGAACGAAGGAGGTAGCCATTGAAACCCGTATTGATTCCGACTTGCCCAACTTGAGGCTTTTGAGGATCAAACTTTGCAGCACCAGATCTCCCATCGTCAGCACCTTGCCCGTATCCAAGCGGGATAACGACCGTATTATCGGCCTGACCAAAGGCAATTAATACTGGAATCTCGAGCTCACGACCTTGCACTTTGACCGTGATAAATGGAGCACGAGCATTTTCGCCCTCGCCCTTACCGCCACCTTCACCGGTGTGTGCCTCTTCAGCGGTTCTGGTCTCGAGCTTTACGATTGTCTCGTAGATCCCAAGGTCCTTAGCTGTCTGAGGGGAAACTTGGGCCGAATTATCCCAAGTTTGTTTGGTGATTGGATCAGGAGCTTCCTGCAACCAAGCATTATCAACAAAACGTCCGTCATACACGGAAGCATCCGTTGCAAAGAGAACCTCGAGCGACTTTGGATTGGGAGCATTCGGCAACTTGACAGGGACCGGCGCAATGGCCTCAACGTCGACTGCCGCGTAGGAGGTTCCCGACACAAAACCATTCTGTAGCGCTTCCATCCAAGCCTTTTGATCAGAGGTTCCGGTGAGCTCCTCAAGAGTCGTTTGCACCTCGCCCATGGCAGGAGAAAGTTCGCCTTGGGCAAAATCCCCACCACCTAATACGTGAAGCAATTCAAGCTCAGAAACACCACCGTAGAGCGGCAGAATCATCGGCTGAATCAAAGAGACAATACCATTTTGCGAACGTGAGTCCGACCAGCTTTCGAGATAGTGCGCTGCGGGAATATGCCAGGTTGACGCCCACCCTGTCGCATCGGTGCGAAGGCCCCAATGAATAGAAAGCTCTGCCTTTTCGATCGCAGCAGCAAATCCATCTGCGTCGTAAACTGGATTTCCCGGAGTCAACAGAACAACGTTCTTGATCTGACCCGCATTCAGCATCTTGATCAGATCAGACAAACCTTGATACTGCCCCATCTCAGAGGCCACTGAGTTGATCGCCCCTGAACCAAGCTTGGCGTTGATCGCTGCCGCTAAAATTTTAACCTCTCTACTTTGGCGGGAACCGGCGAGAACAAGCCCACCCTGCCCCGCCTCTTTCAGATCGGCGGCACACTGCTTAATCCACTCATCAAAGAGAGCCGAAGTATCGTCGGCATCTGGGAAAAGAGCCTTCTTTTCGTCATCTGCAATCGCCGAGACTAAACCATTCATCTCGTTGAGAACCGCCTCGCCAATCATGGCGACTCGACTCGGCGCGACACGAAGACGGTGGTCAGCCATCCCTCCGGTCAGGCTGAACTGGGTTTCGACTTGATAAAGACGATTCATCTTCCCGGGGTCTACATCCCCCTCCTGATCGTAATCAGAATTACCACCCTGCCTGACTTTGGCAAAAGCTCTGCTGTTACCCTGGGCATCAAGCCCCAAAAAGTCGCAGTCTAGAGAAAGGATGCGTCTTGCCTTCGTGAAATCAACAACCTGCGTCACTGATGAATCAAGAGCCTCACCCGAAAGCGGCTCATAGGAAATCAAGGTTGCTCCTTTTGAAGCCAGATCGCGCGTCAGTCGATTTCGCGTCGGGCAATCGTCTGCGCCGACAACAATTGCAGTCTGAGATAAATCAAGACCTTGGAGAGCCGCTTTCGCCTCACTCAAAGTCGCGCTCTTCCCCTTGTGAAGAACCTGCTTCGAGCGAGAAGGAGAATAAAGATCGAGGATGGAAGCTTGCGTAAGAGCATCAGTTCCTTCGCAATCTGGGTGATCATGATTGGGCTCAATCTTTGTTGGGCGACCTTCGAAAGTCGTCACAACAATGGGAACCGCCCCTCCCTGACGGGGCTGAGAACTTGCGTAATAGAGAGGTTTTCCTGGGATGACCCATTCGGGAGCCTTCTTATAAGGAACAATGTAGCTCTCGGCTCTACGACACGAGCTCAAACCAAGGCCCGCAAGGGCTGAAGAAGCTCCCATGAGCTTCGTAAAGTTACGACGTGACACTGCACGCTCTTGCTCAGAGAGGCTATCTCCTTGAGGAAACTCCTTATCAAGAAGGTTGCGGAAGGTCATTGATCCTTCTCGCTCTCCAACACTTCTCCAAGCGGTAACAGTATCACCTTCTTGGGGTGGGATTGGTGGATTCCAAACGCGCTTACTCATCTCAGGTGACTCAATTTAACGGTGACAAGTCGCACAGGACTCTTTGGGCTGGACTCCCCAGTGGGCTTTTAAGAAGAGTCCAAAATCTTCAGGTTTTTCGATACGCTCGCCCTTACCAACAATTAATCCTTCGGTATCGATGATCTCGTTTTGTTCGAGATACTCTTGGGCATTGTAATCTAAATTAAACACTTCCTCGAGCGGCCGGAGATGCTTTTCGGGAGCTCGGTGACAATCAAGACACCAGCCCATTGAGTGATCTTTGGCATGATACACCTTCTCCATCTTATGAACGTCTCCGTGGCAGCTCTGGCAGGAGATTCCACGATTCAAGTGGGCCGAATGGTTAAAGTAGACATAATCAGGGGCCTTATGAACTCGCACCCACTCGATTGGCTTGGGCTCAACAGCGTTCCCGCTTGCATCCTTGAGTTCAGTCACCCCATCAGCATCAAGACCCATTGCCTCATAAAGCCCTGCGAGCTTCGGCGAGCCTTTTTTGACATGTTGGTGACAATTCCAACAAGTGTTAGCTGTAGGGACGTTGGCATGCCCTGAATGTTCAACGAAGCTATGACAATAGCGACAATCCATGCCAAGCTGGTTCACATGAAGCGCATGATCATAGTGAATCGGTTGAGATGGCTGGTAGCCAACTCGCTGAGCTTTAGGTGTCGCATAGTACGTGATGCCGGCTACAACACCGGCACCGACTGCTCCAAGACAAACCGCTATCTTAAGCGGTAACAAATTTGTCCAACGGGGAAAGAAGTTGGCCATCGCTGCGCAGCTTCTAAGAGCTTGTGAAATTTTTCACAAGCGGAATTTGTGAAAAAATTCACAAGCCCTCTCACCTCCCTTATAAATCAACGATTTGATAAAAAAATGAGTGGAATGTCCGGCGCTGTTTTGACCGATATCGCATTGTGTGCCGGTCTAAACCTTTGGAAGCAAAGGGAATCGCATCGGAGCGTTTAACTTTCGTTAAAATTTAACACTTAAGATGAACCTGAATTCATGCATTTTCATCTTGCCGAGCCGAAACACTTAGGTAGTCTGTTAGAGTTCTCCTCGGGAAACTGGCGAGAGCAACAAGCAGATAATCCAGATGGGGGTAAAGGTCCGATTCCTTTACCCTCATTTATTTGTTGTGGTTTAGGCCAAATCCATAACCAAAACTTTAGCCCACCACTCTTTAAAGGATTCAATAAACGTGTCGTGAACAGCATCACCTGCCTGGTATCGATCGTGATCCTCAATTGTCTCAAACTTGAGAGAGATTGCATAACTCCAGGAATGATCAGTCACCGGACGTTGCGGTGTGTTTGCGGGCTGAGACCAATAACTCTCAGCAATATGGGGTGATTTGCAGAGAGCCTCTAAACCCGCTTCAAAAACTGAACGGTCTGTTTCATTTTGACGCTCCTCATTTAACCAAAAATAGACATGATGTTCCATATCCATTGCTTAAGGGGGATCAGAGCATCTAGCAAGCATTCCCCCTGTGTCATTCAATCAACTCGACAAAGATTGATCTTACCAAGACTCCATGGCACTCTCAATACGAACTTCATCGTCACCGATCAGCTATCTTTCACCCCGTCATGCCCCAGACTCACAACTTAAAGCGCCTACTCTGCGGACTGCTTTTTGCACTTCTTTGCCTCAGCACGTTTGGGCAAAGCAGTCTTGAGCAGAAAAGCTTCCGAGAGGCCGAGCAGTATTACCAGGCTGGCAAGACCCACGCTGATCCCTATGAAAAAGGGCGCTATATGTCGTACGTTATAGGCCTCTATAAAAACTACCTCCAAAGTTACCCAAATTCACCCAATGCACCTGCCGCTTGGTTTCATCTTGGGCACGCTCAACAAACCCTTGGAAAAATCGAGGATTGCAAAGAATCTTACGACTCTCTCATTGCGAGGTTTCAGAATGGACCCTTTGTCGGAGAGGCAGCGCGCCAAATGGCCTATCTTCATTATGTAAAAAAGGAATGGGCCTCTGCCGCAAAATACTTCGAAATCGGATCAATCCAACTCGCTGAGGCCAAGCTTCGTTATCACTGCCTGACCAAACAAATTCAGTGCTTCATCAACGAGAATCGCTCCGCGGAAACCCGTAGCCTCTTATCTACAGCGATTGAAGATTCCGAATACCCAGACCGTGATTGGGCTCGATTCATGCTCGGCTACAACCATTATGAAGCGGATGATTTTGAGACAGCGATCGACATCTTAAAACCTCTTCTTTCGCAGGAGGATCCGAGTAATTATCAATCTCAAGCCCTTTTTTACACTGGCTTATCTTGTGCAGAACTTGGCCAAGAGGAAGTGGCCCAAACCCACCTTTTACCCGTCTTGGACATACCAGTTACTCACCCCTCCCTGACAGCTGACCAAAGGACTCACTTAGCGACAAATAAAGGAAGGGCACAAAACGCTCTGATGGGGATTTATTCTCAGAAAAAAGATTACAAAAAGGTCGTCGAAATCTATCGAAAGGGCAATTTTGGCCTCTCTGGAAAAACTGAAGCGCGACGCTCTATGCGCGCAGGCAATGCCTTTTTTAATTTAAAAAACTATCGCGAAGCACGCTCAGCTTATCGCCAAGTCGACCGGGCCATGCCCAATACCCGCAGCGCTTTTGACGCCGCTCTCCAATGCCTGATTTGCGACTATCAAATTCAACATCCAGGCTTTACCCAAAGGGTGGACATCTTTTTTGAACTCTACAGCCAAACTCTAGGAGTTGAAAAAGAATTAGACCTCGCTCTATTTCTGAAGGCTGAAAATACCTACCAGCAAGGAGCCTATGACGAAGCTTCTGCTCTCTTTGAAAATGTCAAACTCATCAACTTAAGCCCCGCCTACCAAAAGGAGATGCTTTTCAAACAGGGCTGGTGCTTCAGCGAACTCGGTAATTTTGAACGAGCTATCGAACGCTTCACAAAAATTATCGAGTTTTCCGATGATTCATACTCCGCAAAAAGCCTTTCCAAGAGGGCAGAAGCTTTTGCTTCACTCGGAAATCACCCTGCAGCCATCAGTGACTACCAGCAGGTTCTAAACAAGAATCCTGAACCCTCGCTCAGCGCATTTGCGCTCCAAGGCCTTGCTAGCAGCTCACGAGAAACCAAGGACTACGGAAAGATGGTCAGTTCTTTTGTGCAACTCCTAGATCAACACCCTTCTCTCCCCCAAAACACCGTTGCTCATGCCAACTATTGGATTGGTTGGGGTAATCATAAACTCGGCAAACACGACGAAGTTGAATCATTTTTACAAAAAGCCAAAGAAATCACCCCCGAATACTACAGCCAACAAGCTGGCAACATCCTCATTCTCTCAGCGTTTGAAAGGCGCGATAAAATCGCACTGAATCAAGCCCTTGAAGAAGTCTTCTCTGTTGCTCCGGAGAAATACATCCCTCCTGCGATGCTCTCCTGGATCGGAGTGCAAATGTTTCATGACGGAGACCACCTCAAAGCCATTGAGTATCTAGAAAAAGCCACCGATGCAGAAAGGCCAACAAAAACGGAGCCTGGCGTATGGGCAATTTTTACAAAAGCTCTCAACAAAGCTGAACGATACGAAGAATCACTTCAAGCAGCCAACATTCTTCTAGGCCTCGAGCAAAATCCCATACGAATCGCAGAGACGCACCTCGAGCTCGCAGAAGCTCAACTGGGATTAAAAAAATACGATGACGCCCTCGCTACTGCCAACAAAGGCCTCGATTTGAAAACCCCCGGCCCCCACGTCGCAGGTTTAAAAATCGTTTTAGCAGAAGTGGCACTTCAACAAGGCCGACTCAAAGATGCTCTGAGTCTCTTTGAAGCGACCATCGAAATGATTCCGGATGATCCGATCCTACAACCCCGAGCACTTGCTGGTGCGGCAATAGCGGCCACAGGCCTCCAAGAAACGAGCCTCGCCACTCAATACACCAAGCGGCTAAAAACCCACTTCCCAAACTGGCAACCTACGAGCAGGAAACCTTAACGTCAAAGAGAGCTTTCTCACATCAAGCGAGCCTCTTAGTCAAAGTTGATTGCGCACTAGCTCTCTGGCTTCAGGAGGCACCCATGGTTCCCAATCTTCCCTAGAACGAGCCATCGCCATGATGTCGCGGCCGGTTTTCTCAAGCAAAGTTTGATCACCGCAACCAATGTTGATGATCATTCCATTTCTAAGAAAATGTTCATAAAGA
>JALRJZ010000122.1 GCA_023261045.1 Akkermansiaceae bacterium | reverse complement strand
TCCGATTTAAGGTTCGGAAACCCTCAGCTTCAATCTCTTCCCCGGCATAATAATTCACCATTGCCGGCCTGACCCTCTCGGGAGATCGCACATATTTTAGTCGCTGCTCAACGGTCTTGGATTCCAAGAACCCTTTCACGACCTCCTCGACTTTCTGCATATCAAATTGGTCATAGGTCAAAACACTCTTAACGACGGTATCAGTGGCAACCTCTTTGACTTCCGTGCTTGCAAGAGCCTCTTTAAGCGCACGGCTTGCCTCAGCCCCCCCAACAACAGTCGATCGAAGCCCTCCAGAATTCTTCGTGGCTTTTTGGATATAATAAACTCCCCCAGCGCCCACCAAGAAAACAAGAATCACAGCAACCCCAATGAAAAATCCGTTCCCGGTCTTATCATTGGCGCTCCTCGCGACTTCCCAGTCTAATCCACCTCGCTGACTCGAAGAATGAATTCGACGACGCTCACTTGAAGACGAAATTACAGGAGCAACCTCCCCCTGAGTTTTTGATTGAGTCTTTTGTTGATCAGCCACCGCAATGTCCTTGGCCTGGTGGATTTTTACAGACTCGATACTCTTGGGCAGAGAAACGATTTCAGAGCAAACAGGGCAGTGACCCTTTTGATCTAGTTGTTCACGCTGAACCCTAAAAAGCCCGAAACACGAGGGACATTGAAGTGGAGTCCATCGTTTTGAAAGATCTGACGTACTTGATGACATAGCTTTAGTTGGTCGGTATTTTCAGATTCACTTCGGAAAGCGGCAATTCAAAACGCCCAGGAGGGGGTAAAGTCAGTCGTGCTGCACTTTCCCCTTTGACCTGATCGCTTACAGAGAGCGAGTCAGCCTCAAATAGATAAGTATCAGCATCGGCGTCTTCGGGAACCAAAGTCGGCTTCTCGCTTTGATAGGGATCAAAGCCAAGTAGTAACGGAGCCTGAGATTTTATGGGAGCGACATTAAAAGAACGACCAGGACGAGCCTGATTAGCGAGTGCTTCCACATCCACTCCCCCACCATGGATTGGGCAAATTCCAATTTCGATTCCTTGTGGCAAAAATTCAGCATAACTCGTCGACCGGAAACTCAGACGACCTGTCAGTGGATCTTCAATCGCTTCGCTACAATAACGAGTTGGACGCATTCCAGAAACCGAACAAAGAGGAACTTTTACAATTGAATCTGGCTGAGCAATTTCACTACCTAAAAACGTTGGCATGGCAGAATTCATCATTTCCTGCCAAATCGGATAAGCGACATCTTTCGCGAAGGCCCTTGGGTGAATGGTCTTTCTTCCTCCATCATAGAACCCAACCCAAACCGCACAAGTGATGCGGCTATTGTAGCCTGCCATCCATGCATCTGAGAAACCATAAGCAGTTCCGCTTTTTGCTCCCCCAGTCTCTTTTATGGCCTCCAAACCGCTTGAGACATCGCTGAGATTACCTGAGTTCATTACATCATTCAAAACCTGATGAACTTGATACGCGGCAGATCTTGAACAAACAGGTTCGCTCTCCGGTTTGGAATGTTGTCCCTCGAGTGGGTAAACTAAGGTTCCATCCCGATCTCGGATCTCCCTGACAAAAAAGGCATTGGTAAGCCGATTCCCCCCTCGAGGGAAAGCACTGTATGCTGAGACCACCTCAAATAAACTGACCTTATCAAAGCCCACCAACATACGACTCAAAAGTTTGTCACTCTCAATCGCAAAACCAAAGGCCTTGAGAGATTGATCAATGACTTCTAATCCAAGCTCTAGCCCCAAACCAACTGTTGCCGCAATTTTTGATTGCTTAAGTGCAGTTCTCGCCGTGACGGAACCTTCATAGGTTGGATTGGGTATTTCCATCCCCCACTCTGCAACAACACCCTCTTGCACACCTCCGAGGGGTACGACTCGAGCATTCATTTGCTCATCCCGGACAAGAGTCGCAGGGCTCCTACCAAGCTCAAACGCTTTTGCAAAAATAAAGGGGAAGACCGCCGTTCCTAGTGGGCGCCTCCCATTTTGAATAAAATCATATTGAGAATCTGCGTAGTCGCGCCCCCCAACATAAGACAGCACTTCACCTGAGTAATGATCAACCATCATGGCAGCTCCTTGAAGATACTTCGGCGCACCATCACTCTTTTGATAATCAGCGTGCTTCGGATGCTCATAATCAGGAACCGACTCCACCAAGGCAAGATGATCAATCATCATTCTTTCAGCACTCCGTTGAACATTCGCATCAATCGTTGTTCGTATGGTGTAACCACCTCGTGAGAGCGCTTCTTCACCAACCACTTCGCGAGCCTGCTGAGCCACCAATTCGTAGAGATTTGATTTCCCCCGCTGAATGGGTTTTGGATTCACAACAACGGGTTTGCTAATCGCCTGATCTCTGTCTTCATTCGAGATCATTCCCTCGGCAGCCATCCGGCGCAAAACATGATCTCGATTGATCTGATTTTCCTGCGCATCGCGGATCGGAGAGATCCGGCTCGGGTTTTTTAGACACGCCACAATAGAGGCACATTCATCGACAGTAAGATCTTTGGGCTCTTTTCCATAATATCCCAATGAAGCAGATCTGACTCCATAGTAACCAGAACCAAAGGGCACCAGGTTGAGATACAGCTCTAGAATCTTCTTTTTTACGGCAAGCTTGCGCGCGTCAATATCGGATCCAAACTGAGATTGAAACTGCTCATGAAAAAACTTTTCGATACGAAGCGCCACGAAGGCCTCCACAATTTTGCGCTCATATTTGGACCAATTCTTGCGACGAGCCTCCCCTAGAAGATCAAATGATTTTCTCGCCAACTGCATCGTAATGGTTCCTGCACCTTGATTAACCTGACCAACCTTGGCATTCAAATAAGCGGCACGCACTACCCCAACCCAATCAACACCTTCGTGATCATAATAACGCTGGTCCTCTTGAGCTAAAACAGCATTCACAAAAACCTCAGGAACGCGTTCGAGCGGCATCGAAAATCGGTTTTCGACAAACATGGTGCCAATTTCCACTCCAGCACGATCATGAATGAAGCTCATTTCTTCTTTCTCGCCGACTCTTCGCATATCATATTCAGACGCGTAATTGCGATAGGGATGGAGTCGATTGTTGACATCATTGGCAGCATACCAAGCAGCCCCCAAGCAGATTAAGCAGAAGATCCAGAAGCCCTTCCGCTTGAAAAACCAACGCTTTTGCCTCTTCCTGTTTTTGCGTCTAAACATGCCAACAAACAAACCGCACATTCAATACGGCCTGCAACGGGCCTTTCCATACCCTCGATCGACCTCGGGGGCAACCTCGGACTTAGGCAAGGAACTGATCAAATCGATCCAAAAATCAGGCCCGATGACTTTTTTTTCCTATATGGAACAATGCCTGTATCATCCAATCTACGGCTATTACTCAAGACCAACAGTCCCCACCGCTTCAAAAAAAGGTGACTTTATGACCAGTGTCTCGGTTGGGCCTGTTTTTGGAATCCTTCTGGCACATCGAATTTATCATTTTTGGAAACAAAATGGTTCTCCACGAGATTTTACCGTTCTTGAATTGGGTGGGCATGATGGGACACTCGCACGGGATTTTCTAGCCGGCGCTCAAACACTCGATCCCGAGTTTGCGGCATCGCTGCAATATTGCCTCTCTGAGCAACATCCGGATCGCCTCTCCTGGATTTCTGAAAACTTAAAAGATCAGGTTCAAATCATCCGCTCTCCGAGTGAGCTCAATCCGAAGATTGGAGTGGTCTTCGCAAATGAAGTGCTCGATGCACTCCCAGTGAGCCTTTACCACCGAGAAGATGGACGGTGGAACGAAGTGGGTGTCCAGGTGACAAACAGCCAACTTGAATGGGACAATCTCGACACAAGCTTTGAGCTCGAGGGAGTTTACCAAGATGGCTACGTTACTGAGGGTCAAGCTTCTTACCAATCATTCCTTCAGCCCTTCGTAGAATCCTTCCAGCAATCACTTTTTATTTTTATCGATTATGGATTGGATCGCGAATCTCTTTACCACCCGCACCGGACTGCTGGAACTCTTCGGTGTTACAAAAATCACCGAACAAACCACCATCCACTCGATGATCCAGGGCTTTGTGATCTAACGGCTGATGTCAATTTCACCGCTCTCACAGAGGATGCTCAAAATCTTGGACTCCAGCCCTACCCCATTCTAAACCAAAGCCGTTACCTCACCTATCTTGGGCGCCAATGGCTTCTTGAAAATCCTACTCCGCACGAAATTAGGCAATTTCAGACCCTGATTCACCCCAACCACTTCGGCGGGCGGTTTTACGCTGCTGAATTCACCTCTGGCGAGGTCTCACGGGGATTTATGGATTCGTAGTTCAACCTAGAAGGGTTACGCAACCTGCAAAGACCTCTTGGCTTGGCAACTTTTAGCTTATTGCGCCCCAAAAACCGCAACCAAACCGGGAAGATCCCCTTCCAGAGCCTTTGCGCCCTCTGGCGTTGCCTGCGAGTTCCAAAGGTAGATTTTTCTGAGTTTACTTAACACATTAAGCTTCTTAAGCCCCTCATCGGTCACCTGAGTC
Organism: Akkermansiaceae bacterium; assembly: GCA_023261045.1. Lineage (GTDB taxonomy): Bacteria > Verrucomicrobiota > Verrucomicrobiia > Verrucomicrobiales > Akkermansiaceae > SW10. The sequence goes on along the minus strand of JALRJZ010000122.1, from coordinate 3,114 downwards.
CCATAAAGGTTGAGCCATTCTAAATGCTCAAGTTGTGCAACAGCCTCGAGAACGCCATCACCCACTTGATTATTACCCAGATCCAGCTTCTTGAGATTGCTCATCTTCGGAAGCTCTTCGATCAAGACCCCCTCGGTCAAAGAGGTCGACCCTAGCTTCATCGAGGTGAGAGCATCAGCGACAGGGGCCAATTTCCGGAAGGTTGCATCATCCAAATTTTGGCGCAAGCTCACCGCCGTAAATTCAAGATCGGTAGATTCTTGGGAAGCATAGTTTATAGAGGTTTTGAAGGCTTCTTCTTTTTTGAGATTATCAAGGGCGGTTTGTAAGGCCTCTCTTTTGGCCGCCTTCTCAGCTTCAACGCGAGCTTCCTCAGCCGCTTTGGCCTCAGCCGCGGCTTTTCGCTCCTCAGGAGTAACCAGCTTTGATGCAGCATCGATGATATTCTGTGGCGCACCCATTTCAGAAAGCGTTTGGTCTTCAAGCGTCTCGCTGGCCGGAATACTGTTAATCCACCAGGTGAGCAGCTCGATTTCATAGGGCTCCATTTGGGTTTTCTTTTCCGGAGGCATGTGCATGTCATCATCGAGCGGAAGATTCAAAACCTCGATAAGGTAGCTTTGTTGAGCGTTGCCAGGAACCAAGGTCCGATACTCATCGCCATCCTGGCTTGAGCCCCCCTCAAGCAGATCCGCGAAGCTATCCATGAGCAAACCACCTTTTTTCTTATGATCTCGAGAATGACAGGCTAGACATTTACTTTCAAAGATCGGCATGACCACGTGAGCGAATGCCAGGCGATCTTTCGGCTCAGTGATCACGGGTGCTGCGCTTTCATCTTCCCCTCCCTCTTGACTCGCAGCCTTCGGGTCCTTCACTAATTTGAGCCCCACTAAGGTATCCGTGATAGGGTCTTTACCGTGAGTCTCCTTACCTCCGATATGGGCCGCCCAACCCATCACCCCAGCGGAACCAAGAACCAAAATCCCATAGAGAAACCCCTTCGATCCGCCTTTGCCACTCCAAATCTTAGCCAAAAAGGCAAGGCCGAGGATCCCCACGAAGCCAATCCCTCCCCACATATGATTCTCCCAAGCTTCGCTTTTGTATCCGCTAAGCTGCATATCAACATAACCCGTGAGGCATGCGAGAGCTCCAGTAATTAAGGCAAAAAACAGACCGACACCTGTCATGGGGCGGTATCGACCAAACGAAAGCCAACTGCAGATCTCCATTGCGACGGTTAAGAAGACAATGCCAATGGGAACCTTGAGAATGAGAGTGTGATAAGCTCCGATATTTTCGAGCCACCACTCAGGAGCGGCCAAGGCTTTTTCAACCTCAGGGAGTTTTCCAAGGTATTCAGGAATCGAGGCAAGCGTCGCGATGATCGCGATCACAAAAAGAGTTAAAAATACCAGACCTGCGCGGTCTTCTTGCTTAGGAACCTCTCCTTGGGTCGCTTCAGAATGATTCGAGTCTTCGGCCATGATCTATTGTGGTGGTAACTACGGTAGGTAGAATCTTAGTCTTTCGATTCACTCACCTTTGGCAATCTCTAAAATGGTGACATTCATCCGCAAAGACGCAAACGGATACTGACTGAGGTTTTTACATGCATGTGTTAAAAAAACTGGAATGAGGCGAGAGACACGCCAAGCTCTAGCGTGAGCAAGATCCCGGTGCTTTTTCACTGTTTCGAACAAGATGGACCATTCCAACAATGCTTAACTTGTGATGGCAAGCTTTTGGAGATTTCTGATCCCTACACAATTACTAAGGTCTTTCGTTCCACCGAGTGTGTTTTTGAGTATGCCATGTGCCTCCCGTGTCGGCAGAAAATGGCCGCTGAGTTCTCTCAGGAATCTCAAGAGCGTCTCAATCATTTCTACAAACGCAACCAAGCCCTCCAATCTCGAAGCCAAAAGCTCAACCAATCCCACGTAGTTGAAGAATGGATTCAAGAGTGTGCCACTTGCCAAAAACCTCTCACCGAACTCGCACATTATTCGGTCGCCTGCATGGGCTTTGGTGATTCTTTAGTTTTTGACCCCTTCCCCATGATGATTTGCTCTACTTGTGAGCAGGACGTGCAAGAACGCCTCTCGAAGACCACCCGTGATCAATGGGACAAGTTTATCCAAGATCATTTTGAAGGCCCACCGGCCGACGCACTGAAGCCCGATGGAATTCCTCTTATCGTCTAGAAAAGCGACAGGAGTTGGCCTTTTCCAGTTCAGATTCTTGCCCTTTTGAAGAAAGCAGCATATGCACGGCCTTAAGTTTCATGCCTATCAGTCCTTTTCAGGTTGCCATCGTCGGTCGCCCTAACGTCGGTAAATCCGCACTTTTTAACCGCTTAGCCGGCAGACGCATTGCAATTGTTCACGACCAACCTGGAGTGACTCGAGACCGGATTGCCGCTCCATGCTCACTCACCGAGACCCCTTGTGAGCTAATCGATACAGGAGGAATCTGCGCCGTCAACGATGACGGCTTCTCCAATGCTGTAACCGCCGAGGCAAGAATTGCCATGGAAGCTTCTGATCTGATTGTCTTCGTGGTGGACGCTCGCGCGGGCATCAACCCCATCGATGAGGAAGTTGCCCAAATCCTTCGGAAATCAAATCCGAATGTGATTCTCGTCATGAACAAGGCTGATAGTGCTGATCATGACGATACCGCGAGCGATTTTGCCAGGCTCGGATTTGGCAATGGGATTCCAACATCAGCGGAACATGGTAGAGGAATTGATCAACTCATCGAAGCGATCGAAGAAGAATTGGATCAACTCGAAGAGAAAACACCTGCCGAGCACGACGAACCAGACCTCAAGGATGGCCTCAAAATCGCAGTCGTAGGGAAACCAAATGCCGGTAAGTCCTCCCTCATTAATGCGATTCTAAAGGATGAGCGAACCATTGTATCGGATGTTGCAGGAACCACTCGTGACTCGGTAGATATTCCTTACGTCTGGGGAGACGAGCGTCACAATCTCATTGACACAGCGGGCCTCAGAAAGCGCTCAACCATGGAGGATTCCATCGAAGTCTTCTCGGCAATGCGCAGTGAGCGATCAATCCGCCGCGCTGACATCTGCCTTCTTGTAGTTGA
>JALRJZ010000121.1 GCA_023261045.1 Akkermansiaceae bacterium | reverse complement strand
AAGACTCAAAGAGACCTACAACCGTTTTCCTAAGTCAGCTTATTCAAGTTATAACTCAGTCCGAGCTGATTTGATGAAAAAGAAAATCGAAGCAGCTGGGAACTCTGGGAGTGCCGGGCAGATGCTCTCGTACGGGGAAGAGCTGCTTTCTGCAGGCGAAACTCAAGAAGCGGTTCGAATTCTTGAGCTGGTTTATCAAAAACTCAAAAAAAATGGCTACGGAGTTGATCAAAAAACCAAGCGTGTTTTTGACTCCATGGCAATGGCCTACCTCCGACTTGGAGAGGATGAAAATTGTTGTGCGAATCACAATGAGGAGTCGTGTTTGTTTCCCATTCAAGGCAAAGCGATTCACACCAATCGTCGAGGTTCGGAGTCCGCGATTGTCATTCTAAAGGAGATTCTGCGTTCGTTTCCTCACGACTACCAGTCGCGCTATCTTCTGAACCTTGCTTATATGACTCTCGGAGAATATCCAGACAAGGTTCCCTTTGAGTTGTTGATCCCCAAAATGGGACAGCCTTCAGGCACGGGGTTTCCACGATTTCCCAACATCGCGACTTCAGTGGGTGCTGATACTGTGGGGCTATCGGGGGGGATTTGCTTAGACGATTTTAATCAGGATGGGTTGATTGATATTTTAAGTTCTTCTTGGGGTCTTGAGGACAATGCCACTCTTCTCTTCAATACGGGGAAAGGGTTTGAGGATCGAACGAAGTTTGCTGGTCTTGAGGGAGTTGTTTCGGGCTTAAACATGATTCATGCCGATTATGATAATGATGGCGATAAGGACGTGTTCTTACTCCGGGGTGCGTGGTTAGAGGAGAAGGGGTGTCATCCCAATTCGTTGCTTAGGAATCGCGGCGATGGCACCTTCGAAGATGTGACCATCGCGGCAGGGGTGTATTCTGAAAACCCGACTCAAACAGCCTGTTGGGCAGATTTTAATAATGATGGTTGGCTCGACTTGTTTATCGGGAATGAAAATCATCGTGCTTCGAAGGGTAAAAACTCCTGTGAATTGTATCTGAATCAACGAGATGGAACCTTTAGAGAGGTCGGTGAAATTGCAGGGGTTGCCGTTGATGTCTTTGCAAAAGGATGTGCAGCCGCAGATTTTAATAACGATGGGTGGCAAGATTTCTACGTCTCGTGTCTTGGTGCAAAGAATCTTCTCTTTCAGAACCAAGGAAAAACCGAGGATGGTGTCCCACGCTTTCTCAACGTGGCAGGTGAGTCAGGGGTTGAGTCGCCCATTGAGAGCTTTCCTTGTTGGTTCTTTGATTACGATAATGACGGGTTTCAAGACGTCTTTGTCGCCGATTATGATGGGTTAGGTTTTTCCAATATGGGTGGGCTCGTTGCTCTTGAGATGATGGGTCGAGAGACCCCTGCTGAAAAACCACGGCTCTACCGAAATCTAGGCAATGGGAAATTTGAGGATGTCACTCGAAAGGCGGGATTATGGCGATCCATGTTTGCGATGGGGGCGAACTTTGGGGACCTCAACAATGATGGGTATCTTGATTTTTATATTGGTAATGGCGCTCCAGATTATCGAATGATCGTACCAAATCGAATGTTTCTTAATCAAGCAGGGGGGAAATTTGCTGATGTGACGATCGAAGGAAGGTTTGGAAGTATTCAAAAGGGGCACGCCATTGGATTTGGTGACATCGATAATGATGGTGACCAAGACGTGTATGCCGTGATGGGTGGTGCGCTTGAGGGAGATACCTATCAAAATATCCTTTTTGAGAATCCGGGTTGGGCAAATCACTGGGTGACCTTGGAGCTTCAGGGAACAACGAGTAATCGAAGCGCGATCGGAGCAATGATTCGCGTGGTGGTTCTCGATGACAAAGGCACAGAAAAGTTCTTTTATCGTCGAGTTGGAACTGGTGGAAGCTTCGGATCATCAAGTCTCCGGCAGGAAATCGGTCTGGGGGCTTGCCGAGAGATTCAATCCGTAGAGATCCAATGGCCATGCGGACCAGAAGGCTGGGAGAGCGTGAAGGGGGTCACATTTGATCGAGCATTTAAAATCAGAGAAGGTGAGGGATTGGCCAAGGAATGGCTATTGCCTCGAAATTCCCCCAAACCATAGCGTTGAAAATCGCTAAGAGGGTGGTGGTTGCTCATTTTGTTTTAATGGGATTGGTCGATCTGGTATCAGTGAGCAATGAAGGTTCTTTTGGCTGTTGTTGCTTCACTGTTTTTGGCACCCCTTGTTTTTGCTCAGGGAGTTGCTTTGCTGCGAATTCAACCTGGTTCAAATTGGGATCTTGATTTGGTGACTGATAAAGCCATCAAGTATTTGGTTTTAAGAAAGAAAAGAGGAGAGGGTAACGAGGTGATGATCTTTGATTGGCCTGTCGATGAAAAATCCGAAAGTATCCCAGGAAATTTAAAGGTGATGGTAGATTCATTTATTGAGGCCGCCCAAGAGAACCCTTTGCTCGAGTTGAAGAAAAAAACGGCGCAAATCAGCAAAATGAAAGGATCAGCGATCACGGGCGAAGTGGCTCTCTTTGAGCTTAAGCTCGATTTTTGCCAAGCGATGTTCATGTTCACCGATGGTCGGAGGATTTGGAACGGTCAGTTTACCGGAGACAAAAAAACATGGCTGGAAGCTCAGAAAGTGATCGAGGCAATGAGTTTGTCTTCGCCAAAGAAAAAGTGACCTTGCTTTCAACTTTATTGCCCGCCAGCGAGATGGGAGACATAGAGCCTGAAGAAGCGGGAGGATCGTTCTGAGAGTGTCAGAGATTGGCGGCCAGTGACTGCGGTGGTGACTCCAGACTGGGAGTTCCAAGAATCTGCGGCCATGGTGTTGGATTCTTCGATGATAAAGCGATCACCCCACTGAGAATCCCAAGAAAGAATGGGATGCTGATAATGTAACATAGGAGCGTTGGGTCGGCAGATATTTCTGACGGCCCGAATGACCCCTGTGTCGTTACAAGTAATGAGTAAGTCGCCATTGGTGGCTAGATGAATCGCCCGAGGTTCGGCGATTCGATCTGTTTCTCCCAGGCGTGATTGATCATCTCCCAATTTAATGTTTCCACTTCCTGCTCCATTCACAAAAAGATGGATTCGGCGATTGAGCCCATCATGAGCAGCTCCATTGTCCACCCACCAGACGTCGCCACCTTTTTGTGTTGCTAAGAAAAAGCTGTCGTCGGGGAGAACCGCGACTGCTCGGACACGATTGAGAGCGACTGTTGTTGCAAGCGATCCACTTGTAAGATTCCCATCAGTCATGCCATTTCCCGCGACAACGATTGGATTTCCATTTTGGGCAATCCGGTAGACTCGGTGATCGCCGACGCTTGTCACGTAGAGCGTGCCATTGGGTCCGAGGTCGAGATTACCCAATCCTTGCACGCCTGGATTGATGGCCGCCACCGTGGTGAATCCTTGGTGAGCGCTCCATTTTTTGACAAGCTGCTGAGTTGGCGAGACGAGCTCCCCGCAAAAGTAGACCTCATCTCCTAAAGGAGAAGCAACGAGGCCCCGGCCCGCTCCGAATCCGGCAGGGTAATGAAAGAGAGTGGTCATGATCCCTTTAGGATCAATACAGCGGACTTTTCGATTGTCGGTGTCGAGGACGAAGAATCTTCCGTCTGGAAAAACGAAAAGCCCGTTGGGGTTTTGTAATGCTCCCGAAGTTGCGGTGATCGATTCGTCTCCGGAATTTCCAGCGATATGGGTGCCGGCGACAGTGGTGATCGTCGAGCCATTTGCGCTGACCCTAAGGACGCTGTGAGATTCCTTATCGACGATGTAAACTCTTCCATAGGCGTCTGTGCCGCAATGGTGAGGGTTGGATAGCTCAACGAGGCGGGGATGGTTTCCCTCGTAAGCTGTCTGCCAAAAATTGCCATCCTCCAGATTTCCCAAGCCAGCAATGGTACGTAGCGTCGTGTATCGATCCAGAACACTCAGTTCGAGAGCCAGTCCAAACTGGGTGAGGGCAAAAGCGATCAGTAAAACTTTCTGAAGCATCGTTGGATTCGAGGGCAAAGCCGTGTTTTATGGTGTTTGTGTAGGGTGATGCTTTTGTTCGATGCTGAGATAGGCGCTAATCATTGATCCTCCAAGAGCTCCGATGAGAAATCCGAACAATAAGAGGTGAGTAGAGGGATTTCTCGCAGGCATTCCTTTTAAGATCCATGTCTCGTAGTGATTGAGGATGTTGAGATGGGTCACAAAGATAATGAAGCTCATTCCGGCAAAGCCAAGTGCTTCTGTCATCCTTGCTGCTAAAAGATCTTTTTGTTGAGTGAATCGTATCATGACACCCATTCCAAAGATGACCCCATAGAATCCTAAAAGGAGATGTGGATCCATCGAGCAATGTCCAGATTGATTGTGCCAGCAGTAGCCTCCGAACACGAGAAGAGTCAAAAGGCATAACAGCGAAACGAGCCAAAGAAAAAGATTCACACGATTATGAGTTGGGAATGTTCTCAAGCACTTGGCTTCCAAATCCATTCTCCCCTTTGATTAATATAGCCAATTTTTCCATCGACTAAAACCTCAGCAAGACCATGCCTAAATCCCCCATAAATCCACTGATAGCGTGGTTCAATGACCGTCTTCCCATCCTGATCAATAAAGCCCCACTGATTGTTTTGGAGGGGAAGCCCGGCAAGCCCTTCGGAAAAGTTATTAGGATATTGAAAACGTGGTGGGATGATCCACGAACCATTTTTGTCGATAAAACCAAAGAGACGATCTTGGCAGACACAGGCCAAACCCTCAGAGAACGATGTGCCTGATTTGAAGCGCGCTGCAATAGAAACTGCGCCCTTTTTGTTAAGGTATCCAACTTTTCCCTTTTGAGTAAATTGAATGAGCTCATTGGGCTCGCCTTTTACGTAATGGGTTTGTGGTGGGGGATCGATTGTTTTTCCAGATGAATTGATAAATCGATAGCGATATTGCTCTCCTACGTCAGCAATTAGCGAGAGCAACTTACTCTTGGTTGTGGTTGAGCCAACTCTTGCAATTCCTTTGCGAAATTCTTCAGCATAATCAAACTTTGCTTCGATGATGATTTCTCCACTTTTATTGATATATCCCCAAGGACCATGGAGATCTCTCGCCTGAAAGCGGCTTAGTCCATCTGAAAAGAATCCAACATTGACGAATTTTGGTCGGATAACTAAGTGACCTTTGGTGTTGATATAGCCCCAGCGGTCTTCAATTTTCACTGCAGCAAGTCCGTTAGAAAATGGATAAGCATTTTGGTATATCGGCGCGATCGCAATTTCTCCATTCTTGCTAATGAACCCTTTTTTGCCATTAACGGTCACGAGAAAAAGCGGTGGCCCAAGTGGTTGGGTTTTTGGGGGAGGAATAATCTCAGAGAGCAAGGCCCCTCGAATAAATAGGAAGAAGAGCGCAAAAATAAGGGCGGCTTTGATCTTCATCAATAATGGGATTCTCTACTCTGACTCGTGAAGGTTGTTACCTGGTTCTAAAAGGGTAATTTCAGCCTCATCAAGCTTAAGGACAAAAACCGGATTCGGATTCTCCTCAAGATGATAGATGGAAATGATTCCTAATGCCTTGCGATAGTTTTTTCGAAAACGAGAAAAGTCGTCGATAGAGGATTGAAGTCGGATTCGATCACCTGCTTTGTAAGGGCCAGTCTGAGATTTGTTAATTGTGATGCAAAAAAACCATTGATCTGGTCCCTGTTTGTTGGGTTTCAGAATACTCGCTTTTTCTGGGATGAGATGAGTTGACTTGTCGTAGTTGATTCGGGTGTCTCCTGCTAAGGTGAAAGTCCAATCGATGGAATACTCTCCGGCGCTTCCAAAAGTATTGTTAGCTAGATATTGGATAGTTCCTTTGGTTGCTCCAAAGTCAACAATTCCTCCATAACCATCTGTGATTATTTCAGTCTCTCCGTTTGAATCTTGAAGCCGTTTTCTAAACTCTTGAAGAGTCGGAATCTGAGCCGTTTGGGAGATTTTTTTGAGCTGATTGATAAATTCAGAAATCTCTTTTTGCCAAGGTTTCCAGAGGGCAATGTATTCTGACTTGCCTGCTTCTGTTGAGGATTGGTTTAGGGGAGGGATATCCGGATTGGACTCTTGAGAGTATCCATTGAAGAGAAGGAATATCCAAAGTTGAATCTTCATTAGTTTTCGAAATGAAATTATTGATATTAAGGATGTCGTTTTAATCTTGTGATGAAAAAGAGGTTATAAAAAGACGGTAACAACGAGATAGAGTGCGTCTGATTCCTTACTTGAGAACATTTACAGCTCTTTTCGGAAGAGGATTTTTCCGGTTAGAATGCCGGCTATTATAATAAGGTTGGCAATGATAGTGGTGTAATAGAGATCAAAGGGGAGGGTGCCTTCTATCCAGTTGTTTTTTACCGCGATGGTGTAAGCGGTGAAGATCATCGTCGCACCAATTCCAGTCCAGGCAGCTTTTGGAGGGCATTGGTCAACGCATAAGGCAAACAGATAGAGTCCGAGTAACCCTCCGCCTAATAGGGAGACCAAGATCGTTGCTAGATCTTGTAATGTTTTTGTCTCGGTATTGAGAATGGCGATGGCGCCGGCAATCATCAGAAGGCTGCTGAGGGCAGCGATGACTTTAGCCATTTTTAAGTAGTCTGAGTCAGGAAGAGATTTTTTGAAGTGACGCCGGTAGAGGTCATGAATGCCGACAGTAGAAATCGCGTTAATACTACTATCAAGAGAAGACATTGCGGCTGCTAAAGCTGCTGCAATGACAATGCCTACAATACCTGTTGGTAATTCATGAAGAATGAACCAAGGAAGAATCCTCTCCGCTTTTTGAGTTCCTTCTAGGATTTCGGTAGCCATTGGGGAGGGGAATTGGTGGTAAAAGACATAGAGGGCAGTACCCAAGAACATATAAAAAGCCCAAATTGGTAGGCTCGTGAGAGTGCAGATCCAGACAGCCTTACGAGCCTCTTTTGTGCTTTTGGCGGCGAGGTATCTCTGAACCACATTTTGATTGCTGCTGTATTCAGTGAGCCAGTTTGTGAGGCCGAGAAGAAGCATCATGGTTCCTGTTTTCCCTAAGAGGGAAAAATCCCAGCGAATCGGCTTCGGCGACCCGCTATTCCATTCGCTCAACGAGAGTTTCTGATGTTCGGTTGCGACGTGGAAAATCTGATGAATTCCCCCTGGAAGTTTCTGGATCACGATGCCTAGAACCAAACAACCTCCAAGAATTAAGATTACCGTTTGAATGACATCAGTCCAAATAACAGCATCAATTCCACCGATGATCGTGTAAGCGGCAACAAAGAATCCGGCAATCATGATGCAGGCACTTGTGCTCATACCGGTCAGTTCATGGAGGAGGATTGCGACAAGATAGAGTATCGTGCTGATCCGAACGATCTGCGCGATGATAAAGGCTGTTGCCCCATAAACTCGAATGCTAGGACCGAAGCGTAGTTCCAAGTATTCGTAGGCAGTGGTGAGTTTGTGTCTGCGAAAAATGGGGAGAAAAATGAAGATGGCAGCGAGCGCAACCAGCGGTAAGACAAGGTTTGGCAGGTAACGTAACCAAGCTGTTTTGAAGCCATCAGCCGGGTAGGCGAGAAAAGTGACGCTGCTAATTGAAGTGCCGACTAAACTAAGCCCAATCACCCATCCAGAAAACTGTCGGTTTCCCAGAAAGTAGCTTTCAGTTGAGTGTTGGC
>JALRJZ010000120.1 GCA_023261045.1 Akkermansiaceae bacterium | reverse complement strand
AGTCACCCGAGCCTTCACCTGATTGAGCTCAGCTTCTTTTTGAGCAATCGTTTTCTCAATGGCGGTGTTCTTCTCGTTTTGGGTGTTTAACTGCCCCTGAAAATCATCCCGCTCAGAATTTGTTGTCGTTGTTTCGTCGTTCAACGCCGTCGTATCATCTAAGAGAGTGGTAAACGTCTTGGTATTGCGCTCGAGGTTGCGTTCCTGCGTTGCAATGTTATCAAGCTGCTTCTGATGCTCCTCTTTGTTTTTGTTCGCCACGAATGCTGAAAATAACAGAACGAGGACTGCAAGAATGCCGAATGTATTAGCCATGAAAGTGTGTCGTTTGTGGTGTTTCGAATAAACTAGCGATCTGAATGACGGTCCGGCAATCAGAAAATTCAGCGAAAAGAGAGTTTTCCACGACGAAATGCCTTCTGGAGGACTGATCGCTTGCATCCTGGCCCGCTTTGGACAACTTCTCGGCGTGAAGAGCGTTCTGCGTGTTCTAGGTTATTTAAGGCGTTATCCCCTTCTGGGAGGTTGCCAATTCGTCTGTGCGGCCGTGATGGCGGCTTCGGTCATCGTCTTCCCGCTTGTCACTCGCCATGTCACAGGAACAATTATCCCCGAAAAGGACTACGAAGCCTTTATTCCATGGGTGCTTCTCGCTTTTTTGACTTTTTTCCTCAAAGACGCTCTCAACTGCGCGCGCATCATCCTCAATAACCATTTTGAGCAAAAAGTGATCTTTGATATTCGCTCGGACCTTTATCAAAAGATTCAACGTCTCCCCCTCAAGTGGTTTGATTCTCGGCGGACCGGCGACATTATGACCCGAGTTGTCGAGGATGTGACCGCGATGGAGCGAGTCCTGATTGATGGAATTGAACTGGGACTCATCTCCATGATCCAGATCTTTGCGGTGGGAATTACCATGTACACCATCAATGCAGAAGTTGCTCTTTGGGCGACCTTGCCCGTCCCCTTCTTGATGACTGGAGCGTGGATTTACACTCGCAACGCGCGCAGCAGATACAAAGCCCAACGAGATGCGGCTTCCGATCTCAATGCCCTTCTCCACGACAACATCGCCGGCATTCGGCAAATTAAGGCATACGCTGCGGAAGCAGAGGAACACAAGAATTTCAACCGACTCTCAAACACGATGCGTCGAGCAACCCTCAGAGTCATGAAGTGGTGGGCCTTCTACTCACCTGGCATGTCTTTTCTCAATATGGTTGGGTATGCTCTGGTGTTAGGCGTTGGAGGTGATGCCGTCATGCATGGAGAGGATGGCATGACACTTTCTGACCTTTTGACTTTCTTCCTACTGCTCTCTCTCTTTTACGAGCCGGTTGGGAAACTTCATCAGCTCAATCAGATGGCTTTATCATCTCGAGCCGCAGCTGACCGCGTCTTTGAAATCCTCGACTCACAAGATGAACCCGACGCAACGACGGGCACCCCCCTCCGCAATCCCGTTGAGGGATCCGTGGTCTTTGAGGAGGTCACGTTTGCCTATGAATCAGGCCAACAAACCCTCAGCAAGGTCTCGCTGAGCGCTCAGCCTGGCCAAACCATTGCCCTTGCTGGATCGACGGGCGCTGGAAAGTCGACCATTGTCAATCTTCTGTGCCGATTCTACGAATATGATCAAGGGTCGATTTCTATCGACGGACAGGAATTAAAAAACCTCTCCAAATCCTCCCTTCGTGACTCCATTGGCTATGTCACGCAAGAAGCCTTCCTTTTTAACGGCACGGTTCGTGAAAACTTAACGCTCGCTCGGAGACAAGCGAGCGATGACGAAATTTGGAAGGCTCTCGAAGCAGCTCGAGCTGCCGACTTCGTTCATGCCTTACCCCAAAAACTCGACACAAATGTGGGCGAGCGAGGCGTGAAACTCTCCGGGGGCGAAAAACAGCGACTTTCCATTGCCCGTGCCCTTCTAAAAGACCCTCCAATCCTCCTTTTAGATGAAGCCACCGCTTCAGTAGACAATCAAACAGAACTTCTCATTCAGCAAGCTCTCGACGAACTAATGAAAAACCGAACTTCTATCGTCATTGCTCACCGCCTCTCGACGATTCAAAATGCGGATCAAATCTATGTCCTCGACCAAGGCAGAATCGTTGAACAGGGGAACTATGAGGAACTTCTTAGGCTCGATGGTCAATTTGCAGAGCTCGCACGTGCCATTCACTAGATCGACCATCAAGACGGCGCCCTCTCGACGCTGAGCCGCCAAACAGGCGGTTCCATGCAATTTAACAGCCCCAGAAACACCCTGTCGTTGGGGGAGATTTTGAGTTAGCCTAAAACTCTAGGTTGGTCTCTGGGTCCCCTCCTGCTAAAGACCAATTCTTTCCTTCATGTCTGCAACTTCTTTTATGATCCGTCTTTTTCTTACTCTTGGTTTCGTTGGATTCGCTCCATCGTTGTTTGCTGGTCACGGAGACACTGAAACATGGCATCAGGCCATGAAAGATCTCGCAAAATCGACAAACCAGCTCGTCCCAAATCAAAGGATTGAAACCTCATGGGATCTTGAGAATCAACAACTGATCTTTAAATTCGATTCCCCCGATCAATATCGGAGTCTTGATCTTCAAACTGGCAAGATCGCCCCTCTACCCTCCGAGCCCAAAAACTTTCGGAGAAATGGGGTCGACGTTAAAAGTTTTGCTCCCATCTCTAGAAGACGAGCAAAAAGCAATGGCCAATCACCCGATGGCAAATGGAGTGTTGAGCAGATCGACCAAGAGCTGACTTTGATCAAAAATGACGACCAATCCCGTCAGCCGCTGGACTTTAAAATCCCGGAGGGGTCTGTTTGGACTCGGGAGATTTTTTGGCATCCCGACTCTTCACGCTTTGCGATTTGCCATCGAACGCAGCATCCTGACCGTAAAATTCACTACGTTCGTTCGTCACCCGAGCATCAGCTCCAACCAAGCCACGAAATCCATTCTTATGACAAACCTGGTGATCTCCGCAATGTCTCGTTGCCCGTTGTTTTCTTTGTAGACAAAAAAGAGCCCCTTGCTCTCGATCTCTCACTCACGCCAGATCCCTACTCCACAGGAGGCTTTCATTGGCACCGCAAAGATCACAGATTTCGATTTGAGTTCATCGAACGAGGCTTTGGAAAATTTCGCCTGATTGAAATCGATACAGATTCCAAAAAACAGCGAATCCAAGCTGCAGAAGAATCCGACAAATTTGTCCATGTATTCTCAAAGACCTTTCACTATCAGCTTGAAACGAGTCATGAAATTGTCTGGCTCTCAGAGCGAGATGGATTCCTTCATCTCTACCTGATTGACGGAGACTCGGGAGAAACGCTTCGTCAGCTAACCCGCGGTTCATGGGTGATTCATCAGGTCCATGGAATCGATGAGAAATCTCGTCAAATCCTCATTGAACTCTCTGGGTTTTACCCTTCTCAAGATCCCTACTACCGTCACTTCGCACTCGTCCACCTTGATTCTGGAAAAATTCAGCTTCTCACAAATGCTGACGGGACTCATGAAGTTTCCTTTTCACCAGACCGCTCGTATTATCTCGTCAAATGGTCGCGAGTCGACCACGCGCCAGTTTATGAAGTGCACCGAAGCTCTGATCAAAAAAAGATCGCGACACTCACTAATCCAAGCCTCCATGCATTCAGCCAAATGGGTTGGCTTACTCCTGAAAAATTTGTCTGCAAGGATCGCCACAACCACTACGACATTCATGGGGTCATCCTTCGTCCCAAAAACTTTGACCCCAAAAAGAAATATCCCGTCATCGAAAACATCTATGCTGGCCCTCATGGGGCTTTTGTCCCTAAGGCATTCCGGGCGTGGCATGGACACAAATCTGAAATGGCTGAAGCCGGCTTTATTGTTGTTCAAATTGATGGACTAGGAACCAATCATCGGGGCAGAGACTTTCAGCAGGTTGCCTACAAAAACCTTAAGGATTCGGGCTTTCCCGATCGGATTAAGTGGCTCAAAAGCGCTGCCGAAAAATATCCTCAAATGGATCTCTCTCGGGTCGGCATCTACGGAGGCTCTGCAGGTGGGCAATCCTCCACCGCGGCCCTGCTCCACCATGGAGATTTCTACAAAGCAGCGGTTTCAGACTGCGGTTGCCATGACAATCGCATCGACAAAATGTGGTGGAACGAGCAGTGGCTCGACTGGCCTGTCAATGAATCCTACCTTGAAAACTCAAACCTCACTCACCTGAGCAAGCTCCAAGGAGCCCTGATGCTCACCGTCGGCGAAATGGACCGCAATGTGGATCCTGCCTCCACGCTCCAGATCGTGAATGGGCTCATCAAAGAAGATAAAGATTTTGAATTTATTTTGGTTCCTAATGCTGGACACGGATGCGGTGAAATGCCGCACCTCCGGCGAAAAAGAATCCAATTTTTTCAAAAGCACCTCGGCGGCACGAATGACCTCTAAATAAAAAAATGCCCATTGATCGACATTTAGAGATATTTTATCGATCAGGGATCGGTATTCTTTGTAGAAACAAAAGTCATGAAGTTTAAATTACTCATCCCCAGCATCACCTTATTGATCGCTGGCTCCAGCTGGGCCCGAACATGGACCAGTGCTGATGGCAGCAAAACTTTTGAAGGTGATTACCTCTCCAGTAGTTCGGATTCAGTCACCGTCTTAAAAAAAGGAAGTAAGCTGACCTTCAAGCTCGATCTCCTCTCGGAGCAAGATCAAGAGTATGTCAAAACAATGGTCGCTAATGAGGCCAACCAAGAGGCAAACGAAGAAGCGGCCGCTAACTTCAAGGGTAGTGACCTAGGCAAAGCATTCAAAAAGCTACAAAAATTCGACGGGAAGCGCTTCTCCAAAACGGAGCTCGAGACAGTTCCTGAATACTTCATTCTCTACTTTTCAGCGAGCTGGTGAGGCCCCTGCAAATCAAGTGCTCCCCAGTTGGTGGAGTCATACAATAAGGAAATCGCTGAAAATCCGAAGGTCGAGATGATTCATCTCTCTTTGGATCAAGACGAAGACGCTGCTGAAGCATGGGCCAAAAAAGAGAACATGCCTTGGCCCACTCTTGTCGGGGACGACAAGGGTAAAGACACCCTCACCGAAAAATACGGAGTGAGGGCAATTCCGTCCTATATCTTGGTGGACCGCTCCGGAAATAAAATTGCTGAAGGAAAAGGTCCCGCTTTTGCCAAGGTCAAAGAAACCTCGTCGACAAATTAGATTTTCTTAATCTCAAGGACGCAAAAACCGAGGATTTGATGAAAATCCCCGGTTTTTTTGTCTTTTTAGCCAAAAGTCAGGGAACAGGGGCCAAATTCAGGCAAACTATCGCGTTTCATCGTTTACAAATCTCAAGTTCCTGACATTCACACCTCGTCAGTAACAAACTCACTCAGTTATGAGCACTAATTACTTTAATACTCTTCCTCTCCGACGCCAGCTCGACGAACTCGGAACATGCCGATTCATGGACGCTTCCGAATTCGCCAATGGTGTCCAAGCCGCTAAAGGACTCAAAATTGTCATCGTCGGATGCGGTGCTCAAGGACTCAACCAGGGCCTCAACATGCGCGACTCCGGCTTAGATGTTGCCTACACCTTACGCGCAGCTGCGATCGAAGAAAAACGCCAATCCTTCCTCAATGCGACTGAAAATGGATTTCAAGTCGGCACTTACGAAGAAATGCTTCCAAGTGCTGACATCGTCATGAACTTGGCTCCTGACAAGCAACACACCAAGGTCGTTGAAACAGTCGTTCCTCACATGAAACAAGGAGCTACTTTTTGCTACGCGCACGGTTTTAATATTGTCGAGGAAGGGACGCAAATCCGCGAAGACCTGACCGTGATTATGGTCGCTCCCAAATCTCCCGGATCAGAGGTTCGCGAGGAATATAAGCGTGGATTTGGAGTTCCCACTCTCATCGCCTGCCATGGCGAAAACGACCCAACGGGACAAGGTATTGAGCTTGCAAAAGCACTTGCTGTCGCTCAGGGCGGCGATCGGGCTGGGGTCCTAGAGTCCTCCTTTGTTGCCGAGGTGAAATCTGACCTCATGGGAGAGCAAACGATCCTGTGTGGTCTCCTTCAAGCAGGTTCGATTCTTTGCTTCGAGAAGATGAAGGCCGACGGCATCGATACAAAATGGGCAGTCAAATTCATCCAACAAGGCTGGGAAGTCATTACGGAAGCCCTGAAGCACGGCGGAATCACCAATATGATGGATCGCCTCTCCAATCCTGCTAAACTCGAGGCCTTCAATCTCTCTGAGCAGCTCAAAGAGATCATGCGTGATCTCTTCTATAAGCACATGGACGACATCATTTCTGGCGAGTTTTCTCGCACCATGATGGAAGATTGGGCAAATGATGACGCCAAACTTTTGGGGTGGCGTCAGGAAACTGGCGAAACTGAATTTGAGAAGACCGAGGGAGAAGGAGACATTTCAGAGCAAGAATTCTTCGATAAGGGAATCTTGATGGTCGCCTTCGTTCGCGCAGGTGTTGAGCTCGCCTTCGAAGCGATGGTGGAAGCTGGCATCGAGCCTGAGTCCGCTTACTACGAGTCTCTCCATGAAACTCCGCTCATCGCAAACACGATTGCTCGAAAGAAGCTTTATGAGATGAACCGGGTTATCTCAGATACCGCTGAGTATGGCTGCTACCTCTTTAGCCATGCTGCTGTCCCTCTTCTTCAGGACTTCATGTCTCAAGTGAATACTTCTGTTATCGGAAAAGGCCTGAGCACCTCAGACACAAGCGTCGACAACCAAACTTTAGTGCAAGTCAACGCCGTCATCCGAGAGCATGAAGTTGAGGAAATTGGAATCTACCTCCGCGAAGCCATGGGCGCCATGAAGCCCATCACGGCTTAAAGGTTCAGTCACTTTTTATCAATTAGCTCGGTGTCTCGACTCAAGAGGCCCGAGCTTTTTTTATCGGGCTTGATCTCAGTTTTTTCCATCATTGAAGCCGTGCCGCATCCCCTTTTAGAAAGCCTTCTCTGCGCTCCTCTTCTTATCAAAGATCTCCCCGAAGCAAGGTCATTGCCTCGAGACCGCCTCATTGCACCGATCAATCACGCCCCACTTAAACTCTCCCAAAAACTAGGTCATCTCTGGGAGGACGCCTTATCCCTCGTTCTTGAAAACTCTCCGACTTACCGGCTTCTGGCCCGAAATCTGCAAATTCAAAAAGATGCCCAGACGACCATTGGCGAACTCGACTATCTTATTTCTGAAGAAGGCTCCGATCATCTGATCCATCTTGAACTTGCCACCAAGTTCTATTTTGCGGTGCAAAGCCCTTCTGGTCTGACACTCCCGGGTCCTGACGATCGTGACAATTACTTCAAAAAACTTGATCGTCTTCGCTCACACCAACTCATCCTTGCACACAAATATCGAGAATTTCTTCCCAAAGAATACCGAGACAAGCCGATCATCACGCAACACCTCATCTACGGATGCCTTTTTGAACACGTCACAAATCAAACTCTGATCACCGCTCCCTATTTGAATCCAGAGTGCAGGCGAGGGTATTGGCTTTGGGCCGATGAAATCTCAACTCACTTCTCCTCCGAAACGGTGTTTAGAATCGTTCCCAAACATCAATGGCCCGTTCCCTTCAACCTGCTTGACCAAGAGAAACTTAGTATTTGGACCCCCGAAAATCCCCTTTCAAACCACCTCATGCTTCAGGTTGATCAAGAACCTGAACCTTACTTGATCCGCCCA
>JALRJZ010000011.1:20684-27669 GCA_023261045.1 Akkermansiaceae bacterium | reverse complement strand
TAAAAGAATCATCAATACAAAAACCAATAGTTGGAAAATTATCAGAATGGATTGATGGTGATTTAAAAAGCTGGGATATTTCTAGAGACGCGCCATATTTTGGATTCAAAATACCTGAAGAAGTTGATAAATATTTTTATGTATGGGTTGATGCGCCAATTGGGTATATGGCTTCGGCTAAGAATTGGGCTGACAAAAACTCTCAGCAATTAGAGACACTATGGGGCAAAGATTCAGAATACGAAATTCATCATTTTATTGGTAAAGATATAACTTATTTTCATGGACTATTTTGGCCTGCCCTTTTAATTGATTCAAAATATAAACTTCCAGATAGCATACATGTGCACGGATTTGTGACGATTAATGGAGAAAAAATGTCCAAGTCAAAAGGCACATATATAACTGCAGATCAATTTGCCGATGTCTGTGATCCGGAGCTATTAAGATATTATTTTGCAAGTAAATTAAATTCAAAAATTGAAGATTTGGATTTAAATTGTAAACGATTGTCTTAGGAAGTTTTCCAATTCGATTTAGAGAGTCCAAAAACAAAATAAGCGCTTCACCTTGAGGCCAATCACCAATGGTATCGAAGCCCGAATCAGGTCCGAGTTGCTCGAAGAGGCGTGTGTTGGGATTGCGGCGTGGTCCAAGGTGAAGCTGCATTGTCCAACCCTTTTCGGCAGCCCATTGACCGACATGAAACATGATCAGGGCTCCGAAGGCATCGGTTTGTGTGGGAGAGGCTCCAGTGCCTGCAAGAGTTTGAGAGAGGATCTCGTTGGCTTCGGTTTCTGTGCAGGGATGGGCTAGCGCATAGCGCATTCCGTGATCAGTAAGGCGGCATCCTTGTTCGTGGAAGAACTCAAAGCGGCTGTAGAGAGCGCTTAACAGATCATAGAAAGTGGAGATCTCTGTGCCAAGCTTGTTGAGCCACTCTTGAAATAAAGAGGGTCGATCGACAAAAAACGCCTTATCAGGTCGGAAAGTAGGATAGATTTTTGTGGGGCAAGCAGAGGAATTAGCGGTCTGGTGATCGGAGAGGCTGTCAGTGGGGTCATCGGTTGTCCCCACGGCATCAACGCGAAAAGTGCGAAGGAGGCCTTGTGCTGAAAATTGAGACTCTTGGAGTTTTTCATTACAGCGCTCCCAAATCTCATCAGCTGTTTCAGGGCTTAAGAGAGTCTCAATTCCAAAGCAGCGCTTCAATTCAAGATGGGTCCAGTCGTAGAGTGGGTTTCGCAGAGTTTGGGGAATGGTTTGAGCATATGCCTGGAATTTCTCGCGTGCTGAAGCCTCTCCGGTAATGTGTGATTCGGGAATTCCATTGGCCCTGAGAGCGCGCCACTTGTAGTGGTCATGGCCGAGCCAAAGCTCTGTGATATTCTCCCAACGCTGATCCTCCGCGACTTCTTGGGGAGGAAGGTGGGTGTGGTAGTCGATAATCGGCTGATCCTTTGCATACTCATGAAAAAGGGTTTCAGCGGTTGATGAAAGAAGAAGAAAGTTGTCGTCTAAGTATGATCTAGCCACAGCAGGACACTAGGTGGTCAAAGGCAGAGAGGAAAGGCTTGAAGTGAATCTTTTGGAGTTAGATTCCAAGTCTTTCTGCGAGGGCAGGACGAGTTGGGCCTCCCTTGCGAAGGCTTTCGGTGTAATTTGTTTTGGCCTCTTCGATCTTACCTTGTTGAAGGTAAATGATGGCAAGGTTGACATAAGGTTCAAAGAGGTTGGGATCTTGAAGGATTGCTTCCTTAAAATGAAATTCAGCATCTTCCATTTGGTTTTTAGTCCCCGAGATATTTCCCAAAATAACATGCGCTTTTGCGTTGTCGGGCTCCAGTGCGAGTGATTTTTGGAGCTCTATTTCAGATTCATCGAGAATTTCTGATCGGTAGAGAACATCGCCTAACATAAAGTGGGCGAAGGGGACTTTGCGATCGCCGGCGACAAGAATGGATTGGCGAAAGTGCTTAGCGGCATCAAAATGGTTATCCAATTTCATATGGACGATACCGAGGTTCACCATGGCCTCCCAAGCGCCAGGGTCTTCATCGATAATAATTTCTAAGATGCCGCGCGTTGCTTGGAAGTCTCCTTTAGCAAAAGAGCGGTGTGCCACACCAGTAAGATCTTGGTTGAACTGCTGAAGACGATTTGTCGCATTGGTAAGTTCTTCAGGAGTTGGTCTCAGAGAGCTTTTGAAGTTGACTGCTCCGGGAGTAAGGGAGAGGAGACGTTCTTCTTCATGGGTCAGCATCATTTTTTCATCGCCAGTAACGAGAGCCATAGCTTGCTTCATGATTTGATCGTCAGCACCCATGCGATTTGCTTGTTCAATCAGGAGTGATGCAGCCCCTTCTTGAGCAGCAATTTTGGCTTTGAGCTTCGTGATGACTTTTCTGAGCATCGCCACTTCTAATTGTCCTCGTTCATTGAGTTCACCGCCATTGAGTTGAGCCAAAAGATCTTGCTCTGATTGCTCAAGGCGCTCTTTCATTCGGTTTAAACTCAGCGTGGCTTGTGTGTTCTCAGTCTGAAGGTTTTGGATTTTCGCTTTGGCAACAGTGAGTGCTTGTTTCGCTAGTAAGATTTTTTCTTTCGAGGCGTCGGCATCTTCCTGGACCAGTTTAAGACTGACTTTGGCTTCATTGAGCTCCTTGCTTAAACTGACATTTTGAGTGATGAGTTGTTGCAGGCGATCTTGCTCATTGAGATCTAACATCGCGGCCATTCGGCTCTTTTCTTGAATTAGCGTGTCTCGTTCTTTTCGAAGCTCTTCAACGAGTTCATTGGATTGTTGAAGTTGAACCTCGAGGACTTGCATTTTCTTTCGGAAATCAAGGATCGTTTTGTCCTTTTCGGCCATTTCTTGTCGAAGGGCTTTAATCTGATCCTGTTGTCCAGCGACGACTTGACCGTTAAGTTCAGTTTGTTTTTCGATGATGCCTAGCAAGCGTTCTTCTTCCTTTCGCGATTTTGCGAGTTCCACTTGCGTTTTTTCTAATTCACGAAGGGTCTTGAGTTGTGCGGTAACAGCTTGGTCTCGAG
Source organism: Akkermansiaceae bacterium (assembly GCA_023261045.1). Taxonomy (GTDB): domain Bacteria; phylum Verrucomicrobiota; class Verrucomicrobiia; order Verrucomicrobiales; family Akkermansiaceae; genus SW10. The sequence goes on along the minus strand of JALRJZ010000011.1, from coordinate 24,615 downwards.
CCGCAGCCATGGCATCCCTCTCACGACGAAGCTTGGCGATTTGTCTTTTCAACTCGGCGACATCTTCGATGAGGGGTGCCGCAGTGAGATTCGCGAGTTCTGTCTGGTATTGTTGAATTTGGCCTCGCATTCTCGCTGCCCGAGCATCCCTCGGGTTGGGGTAGTTTCGTAAAACGGCATTGAGCTTGTTGAGCTCGTTGCGGAGCGTTTGGATTCGCTGCGCGCGTGGATTATTAGCATCAACTTGCTCTGGAATAGAGATTTTCGGTTTTGCTTGGCCAGGCATTTCAATCAACGAAGAAGCATTCGTTTGCTGCCTCTGATTTTGTTGGTTGAGCGCGCGATCATGGATCTTTTCCATCTCCGAAGTCGTCTGGTCGATTTTGTCCTGAACAAGCTCGGGTTTGTAGTCTGGCTGGCTGACTTTAATAATATCAAAGAAGGTCCGTGCTTTCCGGTATTTGGTGAAGGCTTCAACAAATTCTCCATCTTTGAGGTGATCTTCAGCATCCTTGCCCAAGCTCCATGCTTGGTAGTAAAGCTCACCAGGATCCAACTTTGCGAGTTGCTCGGGTGTTTGAGCAAATCCAGTGACGCTCAAAAAAGCGTAAAAAGCCAATCCAATCAAATGACGTAGGTGTGCCATGCGCGCGGAAGCTTATCAAAGGCGTGCTTCTTCGCAAAGGGCCGATTTTCAAACCTTACGCCGATCGAGAATGGTTGCTCTTCGGGGATCAGAGGCTTGGAGGTGGGCGAGGGCAATTGCCATCGCATCGGCCGCGTCCGAAGGCGGAGTTTCAGATAATCCAAGCAGGGCGCGGATCATGAAGGCAACCTGGTTTTTGTCGGCGGTGCCTTTGCCAACAATCGCCTTCTTCACCTTTTTTGGGGAGTATTCATAGACAGTGAGTCCAAATTGAGCTGCGGCAATCAAAGGAGCGGCGCGAGCGGCACCCATCGAAATCGCGGTGCGATGAGATTGGACATAAATAATCCCTTCGATGGCAACTTCATCGGGCTTCCATTTCTCGATGAGGTTCCGAGTATGAGTACAAATTGCCTCGAGAGCTCCAGATTGAGGGATACGCGGGGGGATCGTTATCACCCCATAGTCGAGCGCCCTTGCTGAGGAATGATCCCCTTCGAGAATCGCGTAGCCAGTGCTCCTAATGGCAGGGTCAATTCCAAGAGTTCGCACGATGAGTTCAAAGAATTAACGACGTCGGCGCCCGCCTCCTCGTTTTGGTTTTCGGATTGGTTTTTGTGGTTCCGTGTCAAGGAGCGCTGTGTATTTATAATCGAAACCTTCTAATTTTTTGCGCTCAATTTTCTGATTGATAAAACCTTCTACCGATTGAGCGAATTCTAACTCGTCGGCGGTGAGAATTGTAAAGGCATCTCCTTCTTTTTCTGCTCGTCCAGTTCTCCCGATGCGGTGGACATAATCTTCAGCATTTTCTGGAACGCGGTAGTTGATGACGTGAGAGACATCGGAAATATCGATCCCTCGAGCGGCAACATCCGTTGCAACAAGAATCTTATAGGCGCCTTCTTTAAAGCCTTTGAGTGCTTTCATTCGGTCGTTTTGCCGAATGTCAGAATGCATCACGGTGACTTTCTCGCCAATGGCAGTTTGAGTTTGTAGCAAGCTTGTAATGACATCGGCCTCCTTCCGGGTTCGGGTAAAAATCATCAACGACTGGTAATCGGTTTTCTCGAGAATGCCTAACAGGAGTTCGTCTCGTTGAGTGATTGAAACGGGAAAGAAGGCGTGAGAGACGGTTGAGGCGACTTCTCGCCGCGCAATCTCGACACTCGCAGGTTCCGTCAGGCACCATTCGGCAAATCCTTGGATGACGGGGGGCATTGTTGCTGAGAAAAAGAGGGTTTGTCGTGTCTGTTCTTCATTATTCCACGGACAAATATTAATGATTTTTCGAACTTGGGGAAGAAATCCCATATCAAGCATTCGATCAACCTCGTCGAGAATGAGGATCTTTAGATCCTTAAATCGCATTGTTCCTCGGTAAAAATGGTCAATCAGTCGCCCGGGAGTTGCGACAACGATGTCGGCTCCTGCTTTGAGCTGTTCGTCTTGTTTCCCATGACCCACTCCGCCATAGAGAAGGGCCACTTTGCATCCAGTGTTTTTGCCATAGTGCAAGAATTGCTCGGCAACTTGGTCTGCGAGTTCGCGTGTTGGCTCAAGCACAAGGATCTGAGGTTTTCCGAGTGGTTGAATTTTTGAAAGAGAGGGAAGAGCGAATGCCGCGGTTTTTCCGGTGCCTGTCTGTGATGCCCCAATGACATCGCGATTCGCTAAAATCAAGGGAATGGCTTGGGCCTGAATGGGGGTTGGATTCTCGTAGCCAGATTCGCTCACGGCTTCAAGGACTGCCTCACTAAGGCCCAATTCGTCAAAACGCATAGATGGGGAGTAGGTGAAGTAGAGAGGAAATCAAGGATTTCATCATGATTAAGATGACTTTGATGTCGAGTCAGTGTTGACAGAGCATGAGGGTTTGTTCTCTTTGAGAGTGATGAACAGGATCATAGAGTGTTTCTTTGTCGCCCTGCGTCTAGGATGCACCTCCTTTGGGGGGCCAGTTGCTCATGTGAGTTACTTTCGTGAGGAATATGTGGTTCGCCGTCGATGGATCAGCGAAGAAAAATTCGGAGAATTGATGGCTCTGACACAGTTTTTGCCGGGTCCTGGGAGTAGTCAGCTTGGGGCCGCGATCGGGCACCATCGGGCAGGATTAGCGGGTGGGTTTGCAGCGTGGCTGGGTTTCACTCTGCCTTCAGCGGTCTTGATGGTCATTGTTGCATTAGGGATGGGACAACTTGGAAGTGACGATGGAGGAATGATCAAAGGCCTGAAGCTCGTGGCTCTCGCGGTCGTGACGGGTGCGTGGCTCGGTATGAGAGAGTCACTATCTCCTGACATAAAAAGAATGCTTATTGTTGCTCTGGCTTTTGTCGTTTTATGGTTTTTTAGAGAACCTTGGATGACAATTCTCGTGATTGCTGCTTCGGCAATCGGCGGAATCTTTTTACTACGTGTTGAGCCCAAGGAAGTGAGTGACGCGAACGAGGAGGAGGCAAAGCGTGGGATTCTAGGTTGGCTCGCTCTTATGCTTTTTGCAGGGCTGCTTTTATCCAGCTTTGGAAATGGTCATTTATTGGGGGGAATCTACCGGGCTGGTGCACTGGTTTTTGGGGGAGGGCATGTTGTCTTACCAATGCTCCATGAGACAATGGTCATTGATGGACCGATGATCGAGGAAGTTTTTCTTGGAGGTTATGGAGCGACGCAGGCTGTTCCGGGACCGGTGTTTACCTTTGCGGCTTTTTTAGGGGCAAGTTCGAATTTGATGGGGAACCCTTGGTTAGGTGCGGCCAGTGCCCTTGTCGCTGTTTTCCTTCCAGGGATGCTTCTCCTGGCAGGAACTTTGAATATATGGAGACATTTGCGCACTCGCTCATGGGCTCAAAAAGCGATTCAAGGAGCAAATGCTGCGGTGGTTGGAGTTTTAGGAGTTGCCTTGGTTCAAATGGCAAGCTCCGGCTCCGTTGGCGGAATCTTTGATGGTCTCCTCTTTGCTCTCTTCTTCCTGATCTTAAGAAGAAAAATCATCCCAGTTTGGGCTTTGGTGATTCTTGCGGCTTTGGGCGGAGGCTTGATGATTCATTAAGTTTTGCTGTGGCGCCTTTTAATGCGTCTATTAAGTTGGTGTTTTTTGGCCGAACAACCAAGACTTATGCCAAAATATCTTCGACGATTTTTCCATGAACATCGGTGAGGCGAAAATCACGACCGCTGTAGCGATAAGTCAGATTCTCATGATCAAATCCAAGAAGGTGGAGAAGGGTCGCATGGAAATCGTGGACGTGGACTTTGTTTTCGACCGCTGCAAAACCAAAATCGTCG
>JALRJZ010000011.1:13664-20674 GCA_023261045.1 Akkermansiaceae bacterium | reverse complement strand
AATCGTCGGTTGCTCCATGAATGTGCCCCCCTTTGACGCCCCCACCTGCCAACCAGGTGGTAAATCCATAATGATTATGGTCTCGTCCATTGACTCTTCCAGCATTCGTGCCTGGTTTCGGCATTTCCACGACAGGGGTGCGTCCGAATTCTCCTCCCCAAATGACAATGGTCTCATCAAGCAAGCCTCTTTGTTTTAAATCTGCAAGTAACGCTCCGATAGCCTGGTCGCTTTCTTGAGCAAGTCGTCGGTGGTTTTGCTCAAGGTCATCGTGATTGTCCCATGGTTGCCCAGCGCCATTCCAAACCTGAACAAAACGAACCCCCCGTTCGACGAGACGACGAGCGATGAGCATTTGTCGGCCCTGAAGGTTCTCGCCATACATCTCGCGAATATATCGCGGTTCAAGTGTCGTGTCGAAGGCGTCTGTTGCCTCCAGCTGCATTCGGTAGGCTAATTCGAATGATTGCAGTCGAGCCTCAAGTTCTGAGTCTTGTTCTCGCTGTAGGGCATGTTTTTCATTTAAGGTACGCAAAAAGTCTAATTGTTCACGTTGCCGGTGGCGCGCTAAGTGTTTCGGTGTCACATGCTCAATGAGCTTTTTGGGATCCACTGTCTTCGTGTCAACATAGGTTCCTTGATAAGCTGCAGGAAGAAATCCAGATTGCCAGTTTTGGGTTCGTGAGATGGGTAATCCTCCAGGGCACATAGAAACGAAGCCAGGCAAGTTTTGGTTTTCAGTTCCTAAGCCGTAGGTCACCCAAGATCCCACACTCGGTCTAGAGAGGCGAGAATCACCACAATTCATTAAGAGAAGAGAAGGCTCGTGATTGGGCACATCGGCGTGCATCGAGCGAATCACGCACAATTCGTCTGCGCTCTTGGCGATATTTGGAAAGATTTCCGAGATTTCAATGCCGCTTTCTCCGTGCTTTTTAAAAGCAAATGGAGATTTCATCGCGACTCCCGTTGGGCGCTCGGTTTTTAATTCAAGCGGGATCTTTTTGCCGTCATACTTCGTGAGTTCGGGCTTTGGATCAAAGGTATCAACTTGGGACGGGCCACCGTTCATAAAGAGATGAATGACGGCTTTTGCTTTGCCCGAGAATTCGGGCTTCTTTGGTAACAAGGGGCTGATTGAACCACTTGCGACTGAGGGTAGAGCGAGAGCTCCCATTCCCATCCCGTAGCGAGTCAGAAACTCACGCCGAGTTCCAATGAAGCCTCCATGTCCAAAGTGGTGATGATTCATGATTTCTAATCGATAAAGAAAAACTCGTTACTCAAGATCAGTGCCTGAGCAAGTTGGGCAAGGGGTTCGAGCCCTGGTCCAGCGAAGTCTGCTTTAGCATCTGCAATGACTCCTTTTTGATCCAGAATCTTTGGAGCCCATTGAAAAGTATCAAAGCCTTGATCTCCTCGGCTATCGACAATGAAAAGTAAGGATTGGCCTTTGTTGATTTGAATTTCATCGACCTGAGTGTCTGCGCTTTGATTGGGCTCGAGAGTCCATTGCCCTAGAACTTGTCCATCAGAGAGTTGGACGCGGGCACGAACTCCATTTCCTTGGGGGCTAGAGTGTTTGATTTGACCTTGAATACGAATGGTCGATGTCTCGATCGCGGTCCACTTTAAGGCGGCCGCAAGCTCGAGTTCTGGGTGTCCTCCATTTGCGCTCCACTGTAGCCAACCGAGCTCCGAATCGGGTGGTGTCGTTTTTCCAAGCCAACGACTTCCATCAAATCTCGGAAGAGGAAGGAACTGAATATTTTCCTCTCGCAGATAGCCATAGTCCCATAAACCCGCAGTACGTTCTTGTTGCGCCCGAGCCATCCACTGATTTGCTAGTTGTTCTTCTTGGGGGGTGGGTGTGCGCTGAAGAATCGCTTGGTAAAGATCCCGAACGCTTTGATTTTTGGAAGCGATGGCCCGAGCCTCATGATGCAAAAATGGACTATTCATCAAATAAAGAGCTTGAGTGGGTGTGGTCGTGGAAGTTCTCCTCATCAGTGCTTCTTCGGAACTTGGAAAATCGAAGGCGCGCATAATTGAGGGCAAAAACCCGCGTTCGATTTTTCCATAGATAGTGCGACGAGCAGTATAGGGTGCTTGATCGATTCTAAAAGGCTTCCCTCCAACTTGATTGCTTAATCTCCCACTTGCTTGAAGAGTGGTGTCTCGCCAGGCTTCGAGGTCTTTTCGGATCCGGTTTGCTCGGGCATAAAAACGATTTTCTGGGTCGTTATCGGAATCTTTGAAGCTCGATTGTTGCCAAGTTTTTGACGTGATGATTTGGCGAATGAGCTTCTTGGTGGACCACTTATTTTTGGCGAGATCAACGGCAAGAAAATCAAGTGCTTCAAGTTGAAGAGGCTTTGGAGTTTGAACTCCAAAGTCACCTGGAGAGTCAACTAAGGGAGATCCCATAAGGTGCATCCAAACACGATTTACCCAAACTCTTGCTGTGAGAGGGTTTCGTTGGTCAGTGAGGCGATGGGCGAATTCAAGGCGACCGCTCCCATTTTGGAAGACTTCCTCAGAATCTCTGAAGTGGCTAAGAAAAGCACGGGGAACTTTTGCACCTCGAGCTCCCGGATTGCCTCTCTCAAAAATGACCGCTTCGACCGGAGAAGGGCGTTCGCGAACCACCATCGCGCGCGGTGGAGTGTGTGGGGAGGATGCTTCGAATTTCGTGACGGCATCGGTGAGCTGGCGAAATCTTCCACGCTCGGTCTGATTCAATTTGTCGTTGGCTCCAGGCAGGCTAAAGTCAAGGAAGTCAGATGGTGTTTGGTAGTCAGGAGCGATCGTTCGGACAAAATCATGAACAGCCATGGCCAGTTTTTTGCGCTCTTCATAAAAGGCCTTTGCTTCAGCTGTTTGATCGGGCTCGGCAATGAGTGGTAGCTTTTTAGGGATGTCAGCACTGGCAAACATTCCATGAAGTGCGTAGAAGTCTCCGGTGGTAATCGGGTCGTTCTTATGATCGTGGCAGCGGGCACAGGCGACGGTGAGCCCCATTACGCCTCGGGTGGCAACATCAATTTGATCTGCAATGACTAATTCTCGACGCCCACCTTGGTAACCTCGCCCAACAGTTAGAAATCCGAGGGCGGCAAGCTCTTCTCGGGGGAGATCCATCAGGTCAGCGGCAATCTGACGATGAATAAATTCGTTGTAGGGGAGATCGTTATTAAAAGAAGAAATGACCCAGTCACGATAGGTGTAGGCAAATGGATAGTCTGAGTTTTCTGGGATCGCAGCTCCTTTTGTGTCGGCATAACGAACAACATCGAGCCAGTGGCGTGCCCAGCGCTCACCAAAAGCAGGTCTGGCAAGAAGGTCATCAATTAAATCAGTGAGCCATTCTGGCCGAGGGTCCTGCAGCCATTTTGCGCGCTCTTCTTGATCTGGCATCAAGCCCGTTGTGACAAAGTAAGCTCTTCGGATGAGATCCTGGCGCGATGCAACCTGATTTGGTTTGAGTTCTGAGCGCTCAAGGGTTCTATAAATGGCCTCGTCAAGACTGGCGACCTTTGAAACGGGCATTTGGAAAGCCCAATGAGCTTCTGGTTTTGCCTTTGAAGGAGTTGGAGTTGAGCCTTCAAATCCTCTCAGCGGACTCTCGCAAAGACAGGCGATGAGTAAGATGGCAAGGCGCATAGGTAAGGTGTTTTACGCAAGAGTTACGCAAGAGTTAGGAGGGGTCTTTCGGGGGATTATCATTCACTTTTCACCCTCTGACGGAGAATCGGTTAAGTAGTATTCAAGACCGAGTTCTGGTGCAATCGACGAGAGGATGCTTTCGGTGATTTGTTTTTGACTCACAAGTGTAGGGGTCTCCACAAGAACGCAACGAGTGATCGTTTGAAAAGAAGTGGAGGGATGACTCATTTTCATGAATGACAGAGCCGATTGCAAGGGAGAGAGACTCGGATTGTGTGCCGCATTCATGGCGTGTCGCCCGCAATAGATTTCTCCATCTTCCGTTTGCAAGGCAACTCCTGCATAGGCAGGGCTGCAAGTTTTATTGGTGATCGAGGATGCTCCAATCACGTAGGGAGCATAGCTTAGGCTTGCCGCTTGCAAAGCGCTCTGAATCACCGGATCGTTCGATTGAGAGTGGTGCAATTGAAGATGGCAGGGTGAGCTTGGAGGTGCGAGTAAGCGATCCTTGACCCCAAGATGAAGAGGTCCAAAGGCGTTTGGGAGCAATGAACCGAGTGTCTCAGTCGTCCAGGGTTGCTCCTCATTGTCGGAAGGCAAGAGAATCTGAAGTTGTTCAGATCGGTGGAGTTCATTGAGAAACTGGCGGCAGTATCCACATGGAGCCGCAGAAGTTGCTAAGAAATCAATCGAGCTTTCTCCATGAAGCCATGCGTGATTGATTGCTGCTTGTTCTGCGTGGAGACTTGAACTTAAAGGGCTCTTCTGGAATTCCATATTGGCCCCCAAATACAGTGTCGCAGAGCCATCTTGATTGATGCTTGCAGCGACCGCTCCGACCGAAAAGTGAGAGATGGGGGCGATTGAAAGTTCAGCGGCAAAGGGCAACATCATGACCATGAGCGTCTCTAAATCGATCTCAAGAGAAGTCATGTAATCGCAGACTTGTTGGGCTGATAGTCTGCCGCCAGACTGCAAAATACCTCCGAGTTGATGGCCCATTTTCCGTGGGAATTCTTGCGCGGTGGATCTGTCTTTTTCCATCCTCTAGTCAGGATGAAGCAAGATCGATTTTTTGCGATCCTAATCGCTCAACGAAGAGTGTTTGACTGAAAAGTTCGCTCGGAAACCTCAGGACGAAGTAAGTTCGTCTTCGAGTTCCTCAGCGACATACGTCCAGATTTCCCCTAAGGTAGGATGATAGGAGGGGATTTTTAAAAACTCAGAGACGCTCATGCGGTGTGCCATCGCAACAGTGATGGTGTGCGCATAATCAATGACGTGTGGTCCCATCCCGGATGCTCCGATGATTTCCCCAGTAGAACGTTCGGCCACTAAGACCACCAGTCCATGTTTTTCTCCGACGATTTCGCCCTTCCCTTGGTCATCGAATCGATACTGTGCAGAGACGGGATCAAGTCCGATTTCTTTGGCTTTTTGTGCGGTAAGTCCAACTTGAACAATCTCAGGATCGGTAAAAATCCCAAACATATCGAGACGAGAATCCCATGTTGCTCTTAGTTCTTTGTTCTGAAGATAGTAAGAAATGTTCTCTCCAGCAGCTTCACCCTGCATCACCGCAAGATGAACGACAGCAAGGTGGCTTGCACAATCGCCTGCAGCAAAAATGTGGTCGATGGAAGTTTGGCTGTGTTCATTGATCTCTAGCCTAGTAATCCCTTTTTCAAAGCCTGCTTTTTCTAGATCGAGTTGATCAATTCTTGGCGCGCGCCCGGTAGCCATAATCAATTGATCGCATTCAAGATCGGAGCCATCACTTAGAATGAGTTTAAAAATCTCACCGTCATGCTGGACTTCTTGGAGTCCCTGACCAAAGACGAGATCAATATTGAGATCACGACACCTCTCTTCCATGGCTTCGGAAACCGCTGGCTCAACGGACGAGATCAGAGGATGTCGTCGAGAAAGGATTGTCACCTGGGAGCCAAGGCCTTGGAGAAGATGTGCGGACTCCATGCCAACTGCTCCTGTTCCAACAACCACGACTCGTTGAGGGATACTAGGCATTTGGACGATGTCATCACTTGTCCAGAAAGGTGATTGCTCAAGTCCAGGAATGGGGGGGATTCTTTCGTCAGATCCGGTGGCAATCACAAATGATTTGGCAGAGATTTCACCATGGTCTGAGACTTCAATGGTGTGAGGAGAAGTAAAGTGAGCGGCGCCCCTGATTAGAGAGAAATTTCCCTTTTCTAAACCTTTGACACGATATTCTTTGAAGCCCTCAATCAAACGGGATTTGCGCTCTCTCAGGGCCTCGAGGTGGAAGGTAGGTTCATCAACTTGAATCCCAAATTCTTCGGCTTCTCGAATCGCTCTGAGCCGATTTGATGTTTCGAGCAGCGTTTTCGTCGGCATGCAACCACGGAGGATGCAGAGACCTCCAAGCTCCGAAGCACCTTCTACGATCGCTACTGAGAGTCCTCTGGAACTGGCGATTTTAGCCGCAGCGTATCCACCACTTCCACCCCCGATAACAACAACATCAAAATCTTGGCTCATCTTTTCGCGGAGCCTTTACGAAGGATGCCTTGAAGGCAACTAGTTTCAGAGAGCTTAGAGCGATTCTCGCGAAGAATCTTTTTGTGAGCCATCAGTTTTCATAAGGCAATTGAATCCACGATTGCTCTTTAGGAGTTAAAAAGGTAGGCACTGGCCTGTGAGTTCTGATTTGGCATTTCCGCCGCGAAACCAATCTCCGACAATTGACCAAGTGGGAGTGGAGGAGAGGGTGAAGCGCTTTTGTGCTCGAAGTCTCAAAAAAGAGACAAAGATGTCGGCATTGCGCTTAGCAGTTTCAATGCTCGATCTTACCACATTAGAAGGGGCTGACACCATCGGCAAGGTGCGTCAAATGTGCGAAAAGGCGAAATATCCGCTTCGCGAAGATTCTTCTCTTGGCCCTGTTGCTGCGGTTTGTGTCTATCCAAGGATGGTGCGTGCAGCGGTGCAAGGAGTCGAAGGCACTTCCGTCCGGGTTGCTGCGGTGGCGACTCAGTTTCCGAGTGGTCAAATGCGCCTCAAGGAGCGCTTGGCAGAAGTCAAATACGCAGTGGGACAAGGGGCAGACGAAATCGATATGGTCATTTCCCGAGGCCTTTTTTTGCAGGGGCAATACCGAGCAGTTTTCGATGAAATTGCTGCTTGTAAGCAGGCATGTGGGAAGGCTCACCTGAAAGTGATCCTAGAAACAGGCGAACTCTCGACCTTCGACAATGTGCGCTATGCTAGCGATCTCGCAATGGCTGCGGGTGCGGATTTCATTAAGACTTCAACTGGTAAGGTGCAACCGGCGGCCACTTTAGCAGTCACTCTGGTGATGT
>JALRJZ010000011.1:1897-13654 GCA_023261045.1 Akkermansiaceae bacterium | reverse complement strand
CATTGAAGATTTTTATGAACGTACTGGGCGCATGGTTGGAATGAAGCCGGCAGGGGGGATCAGTAATGCGAAGCTGGCTCTTCAATATCTCGTGATGGTGCGCGAGGTGTTGGGAGCAAAGTGGCTCACAAACCGCTGGTTTCGATTTGGTGCAAGCTCCTTAGCAAATGACCTATTGATGCAAATCCGCAAGCAGGAAACTGGATGCTATCAGAGCGGAAATTATTTCACTCAAGACTAATTGAATCATGGACTCAAACGACTTCATTCTTGGTGGCTACGCGAAGGCTCCCGAATCGATTGATCACTTCTCGATAAACAGCTCTTACGACCTCTTCATTGGAGGGAGATGGGTAAAAGCCACTCAACAGTTTAAGACAACGAATCCCGCCAACGATCAGGTGATCGCAGAGGTGGGCTTGGCTGGCAAAAAAGAGGTCAACCAGGCAATAAAAGCGGCACGCAAGGCTTATGAGTCGGTTTGGTCAAAAATGCCTGCAGCTGATCGAGGAAAGTATCTTTTTCGTATTGCTCGGTTGCTCCAAGAGCGAGCAAGGCAATTCGCTGTTGTGGAATCTTTAGATGGAGGTAAACCAATCCGCGAGAGTCGTGATGTTGATGTGCCTCTTGCTGCCGCACACTTTTTTTATCATGCCGGTTGGGCTGACAAACTCTCGTATGCCTTTCCGGGAGCAAAACCAAAACCCATTGGGGTGATCGGCCAAATCATCCCTTGGAACTTTCCTTTGTTAATGGCGGCATGGAAGATTGCTCCGGCTTTGGCATGTGGAAATACGGTCGTCTTAAAGCCAGCTGAGACAACTCCTCTTTCGGCTCTCATGCTCGCGCAACTCATTGAGGACGCAGATCTTCCGCCGGGTGTGGTTAATATTGTGACGGGTGCGGGAGAGACTGGGCAAGCACTCGTCGAACACCCTGGGATCGATAAGATCGCTTTTACTGGATCAACCGAAGTTGGCAAACACATCAGAAAGGCAATCGCGGGCTCGGGTAAACGGTACACCCTAGAGCTTGGGGGAAAGGCGGCTAATATCATTTTTGAAGATGCGCCCATCAATGAAGCGGTCGAGGGGATTATTAACGGGATCTTTTTTAACCAAGGGCATGTCTGTTGCGCGGGGTCCCGTTTGTTTGTGCAAGAAAGTATTGCCGATCAAGTGTTGCGAAAGCTCAAAAAAAGAATCGGAACCCTCATTGTTGGTGATCCTCTGGATAAGAATACTGATATCGGGGCTATTAATTCTCGGGAGCAGTTAGATCGCATTAAATCCTTGGTGAAAATTGGTAAAGAGGAAGGCGCGCAGCTCTGGCAGTCCGATCAAAGGATTCCAAGGAAGGGTAATTGGTTTAAACCCACGCTTTTTACGCAATGTGCCCAGAGCCACCGTATCGTTCAGGAAGAGGTTTTTGGTCCGGTCTTAGCGATCCAAACATTTCGCACTCCAAAAGAAGCGATTGCGAAAGCGAATAACACGCCCTACGGATTAAGCGGTGGCGTGTGGACCGACAAGGGGTCAAAAGCCTTTCAGATGACCAGTTCGCTCAATGCGGGCGTTGTTTGGGCAAATACGTTTAATAAATTCGATCCTGTATCTCCATTCGGGGGGATGCAGGAAAGCGGAATAGGAAGAGAAGGAGGGCTTCAAGGCCTGAGAGCGTATTGTAATTTGGAATTATAATCTGAGTGAATGATGACGATACCTAAAACTTATAAGTTGTTTATTAATGGTCAGTTTCCTCGGACTGAATCTGGAAGAGTCTTAGAAATACGAGACCAGAAGGGGGTCTTGATTGCAAACGCCTCAAGGGCGAGCCGAAAGGATTTTCGAGAGGCTGTTTCGGCTGCTCGAAAATCGTTCGAGGGCTGGAAAAAGACGACTGCCTATTTACGCGGACAGATTTTATATCGTATCGCTGAAGTCTTGCAGGGGCGAAAAGGCCAATTCGTCGATGAGCTTCGAATGCAGGGAGTGAAGAATCCTGAGTCGGACGTCGATGCTTCGATTGATCTGCTCGTTTACTATGCAGGTTGGAGTGATAAATATCAATCGGTCTTCTCATCGGTAAACCCAGTCAGCTCAGCGCATTTTAATTTTAGTTCTCCGGTGCCAGTGGGCGTTGTTTCTGTCATTTCTCCGAGCTCGCTGAGTCTTTTGTCTCTTGTTTCTGTGCTCGCGCCCATCATCGTTGGCGCAAACACCTGTGTGATTCTTTCGCATCTCTCTTCGATTTCTTTCGCGGAAGTCCTCGCAACTTCAGATGTTCCGGCTGGAGTGGTGAACTTGTTGACTGGCCAGAGAGCTGAGCTCGTTGGAGAATTTGCGCGGCATATGGACGTCAATTCGACGCTTTTATGTTCAGATGATCAGTCCGAAATCGGAGCGGTAGAAAGAGACTCCATTTCAAATCTCAAGCGACTTGTGATTCGTTCAGATTGCTCTTTGGAGCCTAGTCCTTACTCTATTATCGATTTCCAAGAAGATCAGACAACTTGGCACCCAATTGGTGTTTAGGCCTCGCCCAATCGTGGCTTTTCAAAAATTCCGAAAAACTCCTCTTGATCTCCCGGGCTTTTTTCCTACGCTGCGCCCGCCGAGATGGTGGTCGTAGCTCAGTTGGTAGAGCTCCAGATTGTGATTCTGGCTGTCGCGGGTTCGAGCCCCGTCGATCACCCCATTTTTAGCCACTCTCTACGTTGGTAGAGAGTGGCATTTTTTGTTTTTCGAGGTCGTTGTTCAACCCAACTACCTCCCATATTCATGCGCTGTTCGAGAAGCAGATCAGTGAGAATCACTCCGCAGGGCTTGAAATTCTTCTTTCAGGCCGCTTGACTCTCGCGCACATGAGCGACTCACCTTTATCCCAGTTAGTGGGAGGGACTTCAAAAGTCCTTTCTGAGAAAGAGCTGGATGAAAAACTTAAGGAAGGGCGTCCCCTGCGTATTAAGTTTGGGGTGGATCCCACGGCCCCTGATATTCACCTTGGGCACACCGTTCCTCTGGAAAAACTCCGCCAGTTTCAAGAATTGGGTCACGAGGCGATTTTATTAATCGGAGATTTTACGGCGACAGTTGGTGATCCAACCGGGCGGAGCACGGCTCGCCCACCTCTCACTCGGGAGGAAGTGTTGGCCAATGCTGAAACGTATACCGACCAAGCCTTTAAAGTTCTAGATCGCTCGAAGACGACAATCGCTTTCAATGGTGAGTGGTTTCGAAAAATGGACTACGAGCAAATCCTAAAGCTCAATGCAAGGGTGACGCTTCAGCAAATGTTACAGCGAGAGGATTTTAAGGAGCGCGTCTCCGAAGGGAAGGAAGTAAGGCTACACGAGCTTCAGTATCCTATCATGCAGGGCTGGGATTCCGTTGAGTTAAAGGCGGATGTTGAAATAGGAGGAACAGATCAGTTGTTTAACATGCTCGTGGGGCGTGACCTCCAGAAGGAGGAGGGCCAAGCTCAGCAGAGTGTGATTTGCATGCCCCTTTTGGAGGGGCTTGATGGCGTGAAAAAAATGTCAAAGAGCGCTCGGAATTACGTTGGAGTCAATGAGGCGCCCAACGAAATGTTTGGCAAATTGATGAGTATCAGTGATGAGCTCATGGATCGTTACTATCTCTTACTGCTAGGCTGCGCCCGAGATGAGAATCTCCATCCAATGGAGGCAAAGAAAGAATTGAGTCGCCGCATTGTGGCCCGCTACCACAGTGAGCAAGAGGGTCAGGCGGCTCGCGATGATTGGGAAACTCGTTTTTCTAAGCGAAATCTTTCGGATGCTGATTTGCCTGAGATTTCCGCCAATGATTACCAAGGGAATGTGTTAGAGGTTGTTTCAAGGGTGTTCGCAGAAGTTTTTGAACTTCAGAAATCAAATGGGGAGCTTCGAAAGCAGTTTATTCTTGCGGGAGCTGTTCAGTTAGATGGAGAAAAGCTCACTGATCCAATGCTTCCTCTGACTGGAGCTGCGGGGAAAGTTTTAAGGTTGAGTAAAAAACACAGTGTTCGGTTTGTTTAAATGGAAGTCTCCCTTAAGGTCCTTTCGTCACTTTATGTGAAATGATCGTTCGCCCTTCTAACGCCTCTCTTTGTCATGTCTGATTTTATTTATTCAGCGCTCCTCATCTTAGTGGTGATCGGAGTCTTTAATATCATCATTTTTGTTCACGAGCTGGGGCATTTTTTGGCAGCTCGATGGCGTGGTTTACAGGTGGATCGTTTTCAAATCTGGTTTGGAAAGCCAATTTGGAAGAAAGAAATCAATGGCGTTCAGTATGGACTGGGTTGGCTTCCTTTTGGAGGATTTGTGGCTTTGCCACAAATGGTCACAATGGAAGCAGTGGAGGGTGCTAACCGGGATGTGGAAGCGCTCCCTCCGGTTTCTCCTCTCGATAAAATCATTGTCGCATTTGCGGGACCTCTTTTCAGTTTGCTGCTTGCCTTTCTGGCTGGATTCGCTGTTTGGGGACTCGGAAAACCTCAGGACGCCATTAAGTCTAACGTGATCGGTTATGTGGTTCCGGGTGGTCCCGCTGATCAGGCTGGCTTACAGGCTGGCGATCGAATTTTGGAAGTTGAAGGTGAGCCCGTAAAATGGTTTGCGGGTGGGCTGTTCGACGATATCCGAACGAGAATTATGCTTTCAGAGGGGGAGAGCGTTACCTTTAAAATCGACCGCGCTGGAGAGGTGTTGACGATCGATTCAAATTTTGAAATTCGTGACACCAAATTCTATCAAAGGCGAGCGCTTCCAACGGTCGGCATTGGCCCGAACACTCCCGCAATTATCGAAGAGTTTAGTGGGGAGAACAGTGAGGATAGCCCAGCTTTTAGGGCTGGTCTTCAAAGAGGTGATGAGGTTGTCGCGGTCAACGGGGTTCGGATCTACAGCCCTGCAGGGGTGGGGCTTCTTCTCGAGAAAAACCAATGGAAGGAGAGTCAGATCTCTGTGCTTCGTAATGGAAAGAATTTCGATTTTATGGTCACACCAGTTCAACCAGAGAGTCGGTTTTATGAAAAACCGATGATTGGAGTGAAGTGGAACCTCAAAGTGGGATTTGAGAGTGAACTTGTAAGGGTCAATCCTTTCGAGCAGATCGGCAATAGTTTGCGAACGATGCTTCTCACGATTAAGACGATCTCTTCGCCGAGTTCTCACGTTGGGGTTGATCAGCTCGCAGGGCCCATCGGAATTGCTAAAACGAAGTATTTGCTTTTGAAAGAAGAGTATGGATGGCTGCGCGTCTTGGCCTTTTTTGTTCTCTTCAATGTGAATTTGGCTGTCTTGAACATGCTTCCACTTCCTGTCCTTGATGGGGGGCATATTGTGATGGCTCTAGCTGAGTGGGGTCGGGGTAAGCCTCTTCCGACACGTTTTCTAGAAGTTGTCCAATCTCTCTGTGCTCTGGTCATCATTGGGTTTATGCTTTTCATCACGACAAAAGACATTGGTGATGAAGTGCCTGATGATCGTCCTTCTCCAGAAGACCTAAAGATCGTTTGGCCTCGAGGCCAAAGTCAAAGTGAGTGAACTTGTGGCTTTTGCTAATTTAGGTTATCAACCTGAGTCATCATGAAACCTTCTCCCGCTTCAGTGAATGTCGCTCGCTTGACTTACATTGTCTTATGTGAGTTGGCCGGCTTGGCGATTGCTCTGAGTAATCCTGATATTCCTCTCTGGGCAGGGCTTTTTGGAGGTTTAATGATTGGCGGTTTTTTCATTGTGGTCGAGCGCCTCATGAAAGACTCCACCTTAAGGGGGTTTTCTACTGCGACGTTTGGGATCGCGGTTGGACTCATTTGCGCATTTTTGCTCAATCGGGTGGGGATTTCTGAATTAGTGAAGCTCGCTGTGACTCCGCTGAATAATGAAGACCTCGGTGATTCTTTGGCTCTGGCGTTAAATGTTAGTATTTATGCGAGCTTGGCGTTTCTGGGTGCAGTCCTTGCCTTGCGAAGCAACCAAGAGGATTTTTCTTTCATCATTCCCTATGTGCGTTTTCGGCAGGATGCAACCTCGGGGCAGCCCCTCTTACTTGATGGGGAGGTGATTATGGATGGGCGCTTGCCTTCGCTCATGGCAGCGGGCTTTCTTACGGGGCGTTTGTTGATTCCTCAGTTTGTGCTTGAGGAACTTCAAGTCATGGCAAATTCGCCCTCGGCAGGAAAACGTCAGCGCGGGCAGCGTGGTTTAGAAGTTCTCGATCAGCTCCAAAAAAACCCGGGTATTCCCATTTCTATTCAGGATTCTCGAGGGATGGCCGAAGACGATTCTTTCCAGGGCAGATTGGTTCAAACTGCAAAACTTTTATCTGCTCGAATTGTAACGACAGATGAAAACCTAACGAAGGTTGCTCACTTGCAGGGAGCTGATGTGATGAACTTAAATGATCTTGCAGATGCCTTAAAGCCCTCTGTCGTAGTGGGAGAATCCGTGCGCCTTGCGTTGGTGAGAGCTGGTAAAGACGAACATCAAGCGGTTGGGTATATGCCCGACGGCACGATGATTGTGGTGAACCACTCAATTAACAAAATCGGGACAACTCAAGATGTGACGGTTATCAGTAAGCTTCAAACGAGTGCTGGTGAAATGGTTTTTGCTGAGTTGAATATCACGGAAGACTCGGAAGTGTGAGCGAGATTGAGGCCATTTCAGTGACTCAGTTTGCTCGTAGGATTCGCAACCTACTGGAAATTCAGCTTGGTGAGCTTTGGATCGAAGGGGAGGTGAGCAACCTCAGAAAGCAAAGCAGTGGGCATTGGTATTTTTCTCTCAAAGATGAGTCTGCTCAAATTTCTTGTGCGATGTTTGGAGCATCTCGCCGCGAGGGAAATCAGTCTCTTAAAGACGGGGCAAAGGTCCAGATCTTTGGAGAAACAAGCTTTTATGAGGCGAGGGGAACGACGCAGATCATCGTTCAAAAAGTGAGAGCGAGAGGGCTCGGCGATTTACAAGCTCGTTTTGAAGCCCTTAAGCAAAAACTCAATCAAGAAGGGGTGTTTGATTCAGACCGGAAGAGATCCTTGCCGGCCTTCCCAAGGGTTGTTGGAATCGTCACTTCTTCAACAGGAGCAGCCTTGCAAGATATTTTAAATGTCTTACAGCGCCGTTCTCCCTGGCTAAAAGTCGTGTTATTTCCTTCTGCCGTGCAAGGAAAGGGCGCTGAATCTTCGATCGCGCGAGCGATTGAGTCAGCCTCGCATGCGAGTGCGTTGGGTTTGCCGAAACCAGACGTCTTGATTGTTGGTAGGGGAGGAGGTTCACTCGAAGATTTGTGGAATTTTAACGAGGAAGTAGTTGCACGGGCAATTCTTTCTTCGCCGATCCCAATCGTGAGTGCGGTCGGTCATGAAATCGATTTTACGATTTCCGATTTTGTGGCTGATCTTCGGGCGCCAACTCCGAGCGCGGCAGCAGAGCTCGTTGCTCCGGATCGAGAGGACTTAGTGGATCGACTTGAGGGTTTTGACAAGAGGTTAAGACGCGAGGTTCATGGCGTTTTGAATCGCTTGAGCGAGCAACTCGATTATTACGAGAGAAGTGTCCTTAATTGGGACTCGGAGCGACTTTTCCAAGGGCAAATCATACGCTTGGAACGGGTAATGAGTCGTTTTAGTAAACTTGTTGAACAGTCGCTTTCTCAGCGCGAATTCGTCGTGGCGAAGTATCAGGCAAATTGGAGCTATTATCACCCGCGAGAGGTTTTAAAGCGGCAACAAGAAAAGCTAGAGGCTAAGACGACCAAGTTTTTGTCTTCCGTTTCAACATTGTTGGGTAACCAAGAGGCGCGTGTCGAAAAATTAGGAGCCATGCTGCATGTCTTGGGACCAGAAAACATCTTAGAACGTGGTTTTTCGATCACCTTCAATGATCGAGGGGAGATTATTAAAGATGCTGCGACTTTAAGCCATGGGGATGAGCTTCAAACGAAACTATTTCGAGGAGAGATTGTGAGCCGGGTCGAGTCAGTTTGATGCTCTTAAGATCTTACGTTGCTGGCTTGTTTTAAGATCATCGAAAGATGCCCTGTGGGTGGTTAAAACCAAGCCATCACTGCGTGGTAGACATGGTTTTGATTTGTGAGTGAGCGGGAGGGTTCAAAGCTTGCCGGTTTTCTTAACGATCGCTAAACAGGAAGAGATGATTGTTTCTTGGAATGGGATCCTTCTGTCTGAAGATGAGGTAAGAGTTTCACCATTCGATGGGGGGGTGCTTCGCGGTGAGGGCGTTTTTGAAACAATGAGAGCCGATTCGGGCCGTATCATCCATTGGTCAAAGCACTATCGACGTCTCCTTGCCTCATCGGAAAGATTTGGCTTTAATGTTCCTGAATCATCAATGTTGCAGGATGAAATTGAAGAAGTCTTGCGGGCCAATCAACTCGAAGAAAAAACGGTGCGTGTTCGACTGACGCACTTGGGAAAGATTTTAATCACCGCAGTGGAATTGTTGGAGCAAGAAAGCCCTTTCAGAGTGGGTCTTTCGAGCTACCCGATCAACGAAAGAGGGGCTTTACTGGGGATGAAAGTTTGTTCGTATGCTGAAAACATGATCATTCTCAAAGAATCACAAATGAACGAGATGATTCGACCTAATTTGCAGGGCAATCTTTGTGAAGGTTGTGTCTCGAACGTTTTTTACGTCATGGGTGACGAAATCCGCACACCATCTCTTGAGAATGGTTGTTTGCCAGGAATTTCTCGGGAGAGACTTTTAGAGAAAATGCCCTCGATTGTCGAAGGGACATGGCCGATTGATACAATTAAGGAAGCTCGGGAAGTTTGGTTAAGTAACGCAACGCACTTATTAACGTGGGTCAATGAGTTAGATGGTCGAAATCTGGGGCAGCCGAGTCAGCTTTTTTTGTCGCTTTTGGATCATCTGCGAACGGTTCGTTAGCACGAGACTTGCTCCCTTGCATTGATCGCGCTAGATCTAAGGCATGGCCTTCACCGTTGCCAAAGCCTTTGAATTGGTCTCCGCTGCCCACGAGCGCTCTAGGCTCGCCCACGCGTTTTTGATCACCGGGCCTCGTGGTAGCGGCAAGCAAGATCTAGCGGCTAAGATTGCCTCCATGTTGAATGGAGAAAAGGAGGAGGAAGCAGATCTCTGGGGGGAGCCTGTCATTGAAGAAAACCCTCATCTTGAAGAGCTTGAGGGGGAGTATGTCCGGGTGATAAGACCGAGGTCAAAATCACGACAAATTGCCGTTGATGATATGCGAGAGCTTGAAAAAATGATGCATCAAGCTTCTCCCCGTGGAACTTGGAAGGTCGGGGTTATTGTCGATGCTGACCGAATGAATGAATCTTCGGAGAACGCGTTTTTGAAAACCTTGGAGGAACCTCCGGTTGATAGTTTGCTTTTACTACTCTCAGGTGATCCCGAGCAATTGCTGCCGACCGTGTGGTCTCGTTGTTTACATATTGCGCTTGCACCAAGGTCTACTGATCAAAGACCCGAATTGGTGCAAAAGTTGCTACAGATTCTAGGGAAAGTGACTCAAAATGGTTTGGGTGAAATAGAATCAGGTTTGCTCGTCAAAGCAGGTCTTGAGGGGCTACTTCGAGAGCGAAAGGAAGAAATTGACGCCCAATACCACGAAAAGCTCAAAGAGGAAAAAGCGCGGTATCAGAAAGTTGTCGAAGGGGACTGGCTCAAAGAGCGCGAGAAGGTTTTTGAGGCGGCTGCCTCTGCTGAGTATCTTTCTGAACGTGCTCTCTTGATCGAAACAATTCATGCGTGGGTAGGTGATCTGGTTCGTCAAAAAGCTGGGGGTCAGGGGCTGGAGTTCCCCGAATATGCGGAGGTGACCTCAAAAGCGGTCGCTTCCGAACATTTAGACGTGCTTTTAAGGCGGATTGACGCCATGGAAGAGCTGCGACGGTTGCTAGAGACAAACGTGGTTGAGGCGCTCGCTCTCGAGGTCTCATTAATGAATACTTTTGGAAAGGTAAGCTAATGAAGCGAGACAAGTCATTTGTCGATCATGTTCGGGTTGATTGCCGAGCGGGAGATGGAGGTCACGGTGTTGTGAGTTTTCGTCGTGAGAAGTATGTTCCCCGAGGAGGACCTGACGGAGGAGATGGGGGAGATGGAGGGAATGTTGTTTTGATCGTCGATCGTAATACCGATAATCTGCGCTCTTTTCACTACGACCCGAAGTTGATTGCGGAGCATGGTGCTCACGGGCAATCGTGGAAAAGACACGGCAAAAATGGGAAAACAAAAATCGGAAGAGTTCCACCTGGCACCATTGTCTACCAAAGCCCCGCAGCTAATGTGACGGAGGCTGTGGAGATGGAGCGAAGTGATGATGGCGTAGAATTAGTCCCGGTCGCCGACCTTACCGAAGATGGTCAAGAATATGTTTTATTGAATGGTGGAAAAGGAGGACGAGGTAATTTTCACTTTCGCTCTCCGACAAATCAAACTCCCCAAGAGAGGGAGCTGGGCACGGAAGGTGAGAAAGGAATCTTTTATCTCGAACTAAGAAGGATTGCTGATGTCGGGTTGGTGGGTTTTCCAAATGCCGGGAAGTCGACTTTGCTTAGTAAGCTCTCCGCAAAACAGCCTAAGATTGCCTCTTATCCATTTACGACACTGACTCCTCAAATTGGGGTGGTGAAGTTGAATGCTCAGGAGCGATTTACGATGGCTGATATTCCTGGCTTAATCGAAGGAGCTCACGAGAATCGAGGTTTAGGCCACGAGTTTCTCCGACACATTACCCGGTGCCGTGTTCTCTTGTTTATGGTCGATATCGCTGGCAGTGAAGGGCGTGACCCGATTAGCGACGTTCAAACACTTCGAACAGAGATTAAGCTTTACGACGAAGATTTAGCGAAATTTCCGTGGATGATTGTTGCAAACAAGATGGATCTTGAGTCAGCCGAGGAGAACTTAGCAATTTTTAAGAACCGTTTTCCAAAAATCCCAGTGGTTTCTGTCTCAGCGCTCGAAGAAAAAGGTTTAGATGAATTGAAGCAGGAGATTCGTTGCCTTTTGGATGCCGATGAGTGAGCTGATCTTCGTCTATGGTTCGTTGCGTCGAGGAGCTTCGAATCATTTTAGAATGAAAGATTCAGAGTTTTTAGGGTGTGCTCAAATCAAAGGAACTTTGATCAAAGTGGATTGGTACCCCGGGCTCCTTTTGGAGGGTGATTCGTGGATACAAGGAGAGGTGTATCAGGTTGAAGAATCAACTCTGAGAGAGCTCGATGCATTTGAAGGAGTTGGTTCTCAAAATTCAGAATACCAGAGAATCCATCACGAAGTTTTGTTGAACCAAAAACCAACGAAGGTTTGGGTTTATGAGTGGCTGGGAGGGGTTTTAGACTACGAGATCCTTGCTTCAGGTGATTGGCTGTTACATGAGAGTGATTGATCTCTCGGGTGGAAGGATCCTCATGGTGGGATCGTGGTGGCCTCATGCCATACGCTGAGTGAAGTTCGCTCTCGATTTCTGGTTTGAGAACGTTTTAATCTCTAGAAAGCGCATGTTTTTTCATTCATTTAGGTTCAGCTCCATTTTTTCCTTTAGGCTCATTTTTATGAGTCTCCTTTTTGCCTTAGTTCCGCTCGCCAATGCGTCTGTTGTTGGGAGCGCCCTCGAGCGGCAGATTGAACAGTATATCAAATCGCTTCGAAGCAATGGGTCTATTAGCAGTAGCGAGCGCACGGCTTGGTTGGTTTACGATCTCACTGCAAAAAAAAGGATGGCTAGTATCAATGAGAAC
>JALRJZ010000011.1:0-1887 GCA_023261045.1 Akkermansiaceae bacterium | reverse complement strand
GCATGATTAAGCCACTGGCAGCACTCGCCTATTTTCACCAAGTAAAGGTTGGTAAACTAAGATATAATTCGACCGCTCGAGGGCATCTTGAGGCGATGATCCAGAAAAGTAGTAACACATCGACGAATTGGGTGATACGTCAGGTTGGTGGCCCTGCAAAGACCCAAGCATTACTAAAACGATATTACCCCTCGGTGAGTCAGCAGCTCCTACTTGTTGAGTATATCCCAACGAGTGGTCGGACATACCGGAATCGTTCCTCAGCGGGTGATTATGCACGCTATCTAACGGCGATGTGGAGGGGGCAACTCCCTTATTGGCAAGAGATGAAGCGCTTATTAGGTCTTCCTGGGCGGGATCGTCTCTTTTACAAAGCGAAGCGTGTTCCGGCTGGAACGAAGGTTTATAATAAAACGGGGAGTACCGCGATGTGCTGTGGCGACATGGGAATCTTAGTGGTCAATGGCCGAGATGGACGATTTTACCCATACATTGTTATTGGTATCATTGAAAATCAACGGCGTAGTCACTCCTATAGTTCGTGGATCTCAAGTCGGGGAAATGTCATCCGAGAGGTCTCAAATTTAAGCTACCTTGAGATGAAAAGGCGTTATGCACTTTAGGAAGGCGGGCGAATTAAAGCGACGAGTTGTTTGGAACAGAAAATTGATTGGGGCCTTATTGCTCCTTCCAGCTGTTGCTTTTTTGAGCTCCTGTTCATTTCATGAACCCTTAGAATTAAAAGAGTTTCAATCAGACGGATGTACCTGTTTCTTTAATGGGACACGTTCCCAACCTTCGCTTTGGCGTGAGGACTGTCTCGCTCATGATTACGCCTATTGGAGGGGTGGTTCTTTTCAACAAAGAAAGAGAGCGGATTTGGCGTTAACAAACCAAATTCGGAGAAAAGGTGCCCCGATCACCGCATTTTTGGTTTATGTTGGAGTTCGGTTAGGAGGTAGTCCTTGGTTGCCAACTCCATGGCGTTGGGGCTTTGGTTGGAATCGCTTCCCTTTGGGATATCGAGAATGGACTCAAGAGATGGGTGAATCAATAGGAGAGGGAGGAAGTTCAGAAGTGATGAGTTTGCCCCTTGATTGAAGCTATCCAAATAAAGTCGTTCGGTGTTCTGTAGAGTTTCGTTGGGCTCACTCATTTGATCCAAGAAGCGCACGGAGAGTTCTCGATTTGTCTTGTCCGTCTCGGTGCTTCTTGACATTCATAGAGAGTGATACGGGCGTTTGTTTTATTATTAGGAATTGCGGTTGGCTCTGCAGCAGATTTTAAGATTCTTCAAAATCTTGATTATGTTGGAGATGGCAATCCAAGGCAAATGCTTGACCTTTATTTGCCAGCGGATCGCGGAGAAGATGAGCAATCTCCAGTCTTAGTATGGATTCATGGCGGGGCTTGGGCAAAAGGAAGTAAGGATTCACCTAGGCTTGCTTTACAAGTTGCCGAAGAGAGATCATGTGCGGTTGTCTCAATCAACTATCGTCTTACCGACGAAGCGCAGTGGCCAAGTCAGCTCCATGATTGTAAAGCAGCCGTCAGATGGCTCAGGGCAAATGCCAAGAAATACAAACTCAATAGCAAGCGGATTGTTCTGTGGGGAGCCTCCGCAGGAGGGCATCTTGTCTCGATGATGGGAGCTACCCAAGACAGGGAGTTTTATGACGGAGCTCTAGGGGAGCATGTTGGTGTTTCCACTCAAGTGGCTGGAATTGTGAACTTTTTTGGACCTACTGATTTGTCAGTGATGAATCAACAGGGAAGCAAAATGGATCATGACGGCCCCCAATCACCCGAAGGTAAGTTATTGGGTGGGCGGGTTTCTAATCGTGTTTCAAAAGCGAAAGAGGCATCTCCGTATCACCAGGTCAATAA
>JALRJZ010000119.1:5017-7793 GCA_023261045.1 Akkermansiaceae bacterium | reverse complement strand
TGTTGTCTTGGAGCTTGGCTACATGACTCCAACGGGCGACAAGGGAGCAATGAGCTTGAGGCATCATCGGGTGGATGATGATACCATTGTCGTTTCGGGGAATGGTGAGAATGGGAATCCTTTTACTCTCAGATTAGTTCGCGCTCAGTAATAGGGTGCCAGGCGATTGCCTCGTAAACAGGCTCCCTAGGAGCCTGTTTTTTTATGTTCTCTGGTTGGTTCGGTTGAGATTTGCCGAACCGAGGTTGGCAAGTGAATCACTTGGGTTTGTTTGCCGTCACTGTCAGGCTCAGAAGAACGTTCTCTAAGCGAACTCCTCTCGGTTGAGAGTCTCCGAGTGAAATCTCCCACATTTTTTCTGACGAGACTCCTTGAACCGCTTCTCGTGCTTGGTGCTTCGGCCGGTGACTCTCTTTCGCCACCTTCGATAGCTATTGGGTTTAAGATTCTTCCTCATGAGTTTGATCACTTCTCCCTCACTGAGTCCGGCTTTTTTCTTAATTTGTTCAAAGCTGGTTCGGTCCTCCCAAGCCATTCTGATGATTTGGTCGTTCGTTGCCTGATCCACACAAAACAGTGGGGCGTATTTTGAAAAATGCAAATCCAGCTAGGAAGCTCTTCTTAAGAGCTATGGTGCCTGCTGTTCGATGAGCACTCGGTAGAAATTGGACTTTGCCACTGTGGGGGCGAAAGTGAGGGCGAGTGCATGCCCCCAGTCGAAGTTTTGTTTAACTTCGATGGAGTTTTCGAGCGTCACCCATTGTCCTAATCGATCCGATGTTTGGATTGTCACCTTCGGTATTTCAAAATCAGGAACATATTCGAGGCCCTCAAAGGTGAAGGTTCTTGTGGTGGGGTTAAAAGAACCATAGAAAATCCGCTCCCCGAAGAATTGTGCTTCGAGGGTAAACTGTTTCGTGATTTGGAAGGTTCCTAAAAGAATCATGTCATCTTGGAGCCATTCGATCATTCCATTTTCATGGAGCCTGACTTGATCGCGTGTGGTGATTGGAGGACCCTCGAAATCCGGTGGGAAATCAATGATAAAGGTTTTTTTGGAGCGGTAATTGACATTGCTCCAGTCAAAATCGGGGAAGAAGCGAACCGTCAGATCAATCTGTTCTGCTTGGAGAGAGTGTTTGCTAATCTGAGGGCTTTGCTGTTTCTCTTGGCTCCAAAGAGTTCCCACAATCAGGGAGCACAAGAGGGAGATCGTTAAAAAACGAACTGTGAGATCGAGGTGAAAAAAGCTCAGCAAAAAAGGAGATCGAGATTTCATGTCACGCGGAGAAAGGGTCCTTTGTTGTTCTAGTGGTCCACCTGTTTTTTTCAATCGTTATCGTGATTTGATTGGAATGCTTTAAATCTTCTTGGCACTGGTTTCAACCCCACAAGTAGCTATCGAAGTGTCTTTTAGACCAAGACTTTTAAAATTGACGAATGTCAAAAAGTTCACGTCTGCTGAGACGCTCTCTCTTTGATCATCTTGGTGTTAGCTGATTATTTTTAATGACAGGTGAGGTGTTAAAAAAAGGTCCCCGAGTCCCATATCCGATTTCGGGGGTTTGTCTTTCGGATATGGGAAACGGGGAGGGGTTCCTGTCATGAACAAGGTCGGGCACACACTTTCTCGACGCTAATAATAGGAAATCTGTTGTTTTTTAGAAATGATCTCTTGTAGCTGATTTTGCGACGTTCGGAAATTTATCGTGAATGGTTGATTTGGGTTGTTGAAATTGATGGTGAGGACTCCTCTAAGAGACGGGGGTTTTGAATGCCTTCGGGCGGGCGATTCGTTCTTTCAAAGGAGCTGATGAGAACCATGCCAACGAGAGCTAACAAAAGCGTCAGTCCAAAAATGATTGAGGAGTTTGAGGTGAAGTCACTTTGAATCATTTTCATGTCCTACATAGGAGAGGGACGCTTTGTATGGGAAATTGGTTACATAAATCTGAGATCATCCTTTTTTGCTTTCTTTTAAAAGGGAGTCAGAAAAGTTCAAAAGAGAGACAAGAGATCGATCCTCCTTCTGCCAATCAAAGGAGAAGGTGTTTTTTGTTTTGCTGAGAGTTTGCATTGTCAGGATTCCTATTTTTGAGGCAGTCTTGAGCCCGTGAGGTTCGCAGTGTTAGGGAGTGGTAGTGGGGGGAATTCAACCATTGTTGAGTGCGATGGGCGCTGTCTTTTGGTTGATGCTGGTCTGAGCGCAAAGCAATTAAACCTCAGGTTGGAGTCTCTTGGGATTGAGCCAGAGCAGCTTGTGGGTATTTTGATTACTCATGAACACGGGGATCACGTCCGGGGTTTAGATGTCTTTTTGAGAAAGTGGAAAGTGCCTGTGCTTGCGTCCATCATGACGGGTCGGGTGGTGCAAGAAGCGATGAAATCCAAAGCCCAATGGATTGCCTTTGAAAGTGGTCAGAGTTTTTCTTGGGTTGGCTTTGATCTTCAAACTTTTGGGCTTTCTCATGATGCCGTGGAACCTGTGGGCTATGTGATTGAGCGTCGTCAGTGTCGCTTGGGCGTGGTGACAGATTTGGGTCATGTTGATGAAATCACCCATCAGGCTCTACGAGGGGTCAATGGTTTGGTGCTCGAGGCGAATTATGATGGATTGATGCTTGAGGCCGACACGAAACGTCCATTTAGTACGAAACAAAGGATCTCATCGAGGCACGGTCATTTGTCCAATGATCAAGCTTCCGAGCTTATCGCAGAGTTGGCGCCGTTAGGATTAAGGCGGGTTGTCTTAGGACATTTGAGTAGTGATTGTAAC
>JALRJZ010000119.1:0-5007 GCA_023261045.1 Akkermansiaceae bacterium | reverse complement strand
CGTTCGAGAGAGGATTGGAGACCTTGATTTAGAAATCTGCGCCGCAACTCAGGACGAAGTCACTCCGTGGCAAAGCTTAGAAATGGACCCTGATTCGTCTTTTTATGGAGAACTCTTTAGACTGTAGCGCATTCGAGAGTTGCTAGAATGGCTCGGATAGCCAAACTCATGTCCTCGTGAGTGAGGTTCCAGTCAAGCCAAGTCCAAGAGAATTTGTTGAATTAGCTCAGTCCGGTAATGTTGTGCCGGTCTATGCGCAGCTTGCAGCAGATTTCGAGACTCCAGTCTCTGCTTTCTTAAAGCTTCGAGATGGCAGTCATGCGTTTCTTTTTGAAAGTGCAGAGAGCACCGATGCGAGTGGAAGGTGGTCCATTGTCGGGAGCCAGCCTCGCTGGGTTTTTAGGTCAACTGGAGATCAAGTTGTCATCGAGCGTGGTGGAAAAGTTGAAACCCGTCCACGTTCTGGGGATGTGCTCAGTGAATTAGAGGGGTTGATGAAAGGTTATCGCCCGGTTGTGCATGGTGATGCGCCTCCATTTTATGGCGGCGCGGTTGGCTTTATCGGTTATGATGCAATCAACCAGTTTGAGCCTTCGGTTAGTGAGACTCCCGAGGACGATTTACAAATTCCTGAAGCTGTTTTTTTTCTAGCGGATACCTTGCTGGTGTTTGATCACAAACTTCGACGCTTACTTGTCGTGGCCAATGCCATGGTAGACGAGGCCGATTCTGTCGAGGAAGCCTATGCAAATGCACGCGGAAGGATTGAGACAACAATCGCTGCGCTTGATCGGCCGCTTCATGTGTCTCCACTCAATGGTTTGGCTCAGTTCGAAGCTCCGAATGCCAGCAGCAATACAACCCAGAGTGAGTATGAGGCGATGGTTCTTAAGGCCAAGGAGTATATCTCTGCGGGCGATGCCTTTCAGGTTGTGCCCAGTCAACGTTTTGAAGCGGATTATGATGGGGATCCCATTGATCTCTATCGTGCGTTGCGCCACATCAATCCCTCACCCTACATGTTTGTCTATGAGACTCCCGAATTCTCCCTTGTCGGAAGTTCTCCAGAAGTGCATGTCCGATCCATTGATGGTCGCATCGATATTCGTCCAATCGCAGGGACTCGGTGGCGTGGCAAAACTCCGGAGGAGGATGATGCCCTTGCGGCGGAACTATTGGCCGATGAAAAGGAGTGTGCAGAACATGTCATGTTAATCGATCTTGCGAGAAATGATGTCGGACGAATCTCCGAACACGGAACAGTTTCAGTTGATAATCAGATGATTGTGGAGCGCTACAGTCACGTCATGCATATCGTCTCGAATGTGAGTGGTCGCCTCGCACCCGGATTTTCTGCGTATGATGTCCTGCGTTCTACCTTTCCCGCCGGAACGGTGAGTGGTGCTCCTAAGATTCGTGCGATGCAGATTATCAATTCGCTGGAGAAGAATCGCAGGGGTAGCTATTCAGGCGCCGTGGGTTATTTTGGGTTTAATGGTAACCATGATTCATGTATTACCCTGCGGACTTGCCTTCTTAAAGACCGTAAGGTCTATATTCAGGCTGGGGCAGGTGTGGTGGCTGATAGTGAGCCGACATATGAGTACAATGAGACGGTCAATAAGGCTGCGGCAATGATGCGCGCAGTTGGACTCGCCAAGACAATTTCAAAGCCATGTTAGTCGTTATCGATAACTACGATTCATTCACCTATAATCTCGTTCAATATTTTGGAGAGCTTGGGGTCGAAATGGAGGTCTTTCGCAATGATGCGGTGACAATCGATGAGATCCGGAGTTTAAAGCCCGAGCGCATTTGTATTTCTCCAGGACCCTGTACTCCTAAAGAGGCTGGTATTTCTTGCGAGGTCATCGATGCATTTAAGGGAGAGGTGCCTATTTTTGGAGTGTGTCTCGGTCATCAGTCCATTGGCCAAGTGTTTGGAGGGGAGGTCGTTCGTGCTCAGCAGTTAATGCATGGTAAAGTTTCGATGATTTTTCATGAGGGTCGAAGTGTTTTTAAGGGGTTGAGTAATCCCTTCGAAGCAACCCGATATCATTCCTTGGTAGTGAGAAGAGAATCCCTGCCAGATTGTCTCGAAGTCACGGCGTGGACGGAGGATGAGGTGATTATGGGGTTGCGCCATAAAGACTATGAGATCCATGGTGTTCAGTTTCACCCTGAGTCAATTTTGACCACGAGTGGAAAGCAGATCTTGCAGAACTTTTTAGAGATCTAAGCAAGCGTGTTGACCCCACGAGTCGTTGAGTGTCTCGGTCTCAGCTCGTATTTTAGATCGCTAACACGAACTACCCTTCTCATTTGAATGAGATTCTTGGCTGTCTTCAGTGCCTTCCAGAACATCAGCAGACTTTTTCCAGACCATGAGTGCTTCGAGAATGACCCAAATCTCGATGAGTAGGGTTGCGAAGCCAAAACAAAATAGAAGCCAATTCTTCTCTCCAGAGAATGCTCTTAAGTTTTCGACCATCGCAAGCGCTGGGAGTCCAAGCATCACGATGCCTGGGATGATGGCAAAGCGGTAAGTTAGGTTACGCCGCCGCAGCCAGAAAATAATGACCAGAAAGGCTAGTCCTGCAAGGAGCTGGTTAATGGCACCAAAAAGCGGCCAAAGAAGGAGTCCCCCTGTTCCAAGTGGTTTACCAGCTCCTCCCGGCATCCGCGCAATCATAAAAGCAATCAGGATCGCGAAAATGGTGGCGAGATGTTTGTTGGTAAACCAAGAGAGGATGATTGATTGGAGGGGGAGCTTTTTTTGCCCTTCTGCGCAGTGGCTATCTGGTGTGAGTGTTCTGGCAAGTTCTTGGACGACGTAACGCTGGAGCCTACATGCCGTATCCAAAGTGGTGGCAGCGAATGAAGCGACAAAAACTCCCATCAACGAGATTGCAAACCCGCTAGAAAATCCAAGTGCCTTGAGAAAGTTGGCGCTTCCCTCTACGAATGCGCCGACCTTTGCTCCGAGTCCTTTTGCTGACTCCCATGAAGCGTATCGAGCTTGGTAGGCCTCAAATCCAGAGAGGAATCTTTCCCCAGTTCCAGTGCCTAATCCGAGCCCTGCCACACAGGCTAAGATCACCAAAACGGCAAGAAATCCTTCGGTGAGCATGGAGCCATAACCAACGAACTGGGCATCAGTTTCACATTTGATTTGCTTCGATGAGGTCCCCGAAGAAACGAGGCAGTGGAATCCTGAGATTGCTCCACAGGCGATGGTAATGAAAAGAAAGGGGAAAATTGGAGGAGCCCCGTCCGGAGAGAGGTTAAAAGCTGGTGCGACAATCTCAAGAGGGGGTCGAACTTCATTTGGAAGATGAGGTGTTCCTCCGATACAAGCAGCAACTACTAATCCTCCAAACAATAAGGCCAATGCGGAGATGAGCTGGAGGCTGTTGATATAATCTCTTGGCTGGAGTAAGGTCCAAACGGGGAGCACAGAGGCCACATAAGAATAGAGTAGGAGGAAGAAAACCCACTGGATATTCGTAAGGCCATTACTGGTAGGGTCATGAGGGTTTCCACCAAGGTATTCATTAAAAGAACCCAAAAAAGAAACATTCCCGTAAACCACAGAGAGATACATCACGGCCAGAGAAAGGAGCGATGGGATCAAGATATTGGCTCCTCTTCGATGGATGGTGATACCGATCACGATGGCCAGTGGTATCTGCACAAGGCATGGAAAGATTGCCTGAGGATAGGACCTGAAAACGCTGGCAATCACCAAACCAAAAATTGCGAGAACGATTGTCAACGCTAGGAAAAGAATCGAGAGAAAGAGGATTCGAGTTCTTTTTGTAATCACGTGCCCGGCAATATCTCCAACGGTTTGTCCCCGCGCTCTGATGGAGACCACGAGGGACCCAAAGTCGTGAACGGCACCGATCAAAATGGAGCCAAAAAGAACCCAAAGGAGGGCTGGCACCCATCCCCAGATGACTGCGAGAGCAGGTCCAACGATTGGGCCAGTGCCTGCAATGGAGGTAAAATGGTGACCAAAAACGACGCCCTTAGAGGTTGGGACAAAGTCGTTGCCATCTTCAAATTCTTTTGCTGGGACCTTTGTCTCGGGGCTTAGCTTGAAGATCTTTTGAGCAAGCCACTTTCCATAAGTGTGGTAAGCAATGAGATAGAGAACGAATGCCCCGATAGCGATGACTAAGGTATTCATGGTTGGAGGGGGGATCTTTTCGCTTCGAGTGCCTGGAAAACGGGGGCAGGAACATATCTCCGGACTGTCTTTTGCCAGCCGCTTGGTCCAATGAGCCCCATCACCATACTCGAGGAAAGCTCGGCCTTATCCCGTGGTGGCATCAGAAAGACCGTTGATATCTCAGGAGCCATGTCTTCATTGATATGTCTCATCACTCTCTCGTATTCGTAGTCTTGAGGGGAGCGGATTCCCCGTAAGATGAACTGAGCTCCTACCTCACGGGCGTAATCAACAAGATAGCGGTTATCGAAATGGGTAATTTTGAGGCGATCGCACGATGGAATCGAAGACTCGAGAAGCTCAATTCGTTCCTGAGTCGTAAAGGTGTAACGTTTCTCGGGGTTTTGGCCAATGGCAACGACGATCCGGTCGAATAATGTGAGACCTTGGCTGATCATCCAGAGGTGACCGTTTGTGGGAGGGTCAAAGCTCCCTGCATAAACCGCAGTTTGCATCCCGTTAGTTGATCATTTTTTCAACCTCTGCGCGAGCGCGCATTTTTCCCATCCATTCTTCAAAATTTGCGTTCTTTTTCTCGGCCTCAACACGTCTTTGCATCACTTCGCGAACCTTAGATAAGGGTTCTGCTGGGCCTAATTTTCTTTCAACCACCTGGATGATATTAAAGCCATAGGGATCTTCGAACGGGCCGATGACATCGTTTCCTTCCGACTCAAAGAGGATGAATCCAAATTCACGGTTTAAGTCTGAGCGAAGAACGTCTTTCCAAAGTCCGCCATTTTCAGCACGTGAATCTCGTGAGTATTGCTTTG
>JALRJZ010000118.1 GCA_023261045.1 Akkermansiaceae bacterium | reverse complement strand
TGAAAGGTGGAGCCGGTCGGCACATTGGTGTCGAGATCCATCAGCTATTCGAGGAGATCGAGTGGCTCGAACGGGGCGAGATCCCTTCGCAGCCCTTTTCGGCAGCAGGTAAGATTGTTGAAGATGCGCTCAAGATTCCTGCCATTCATCAAGTTTTTGAAAATGATGGATCGATTCTCTATCGAGAGCAACCGATTGAGGTTCTCGTCAAGGGCAAGTGGCTGAGTGGAGTCGTTGACCGGATGCATGTTCATAGCCAGCGAATTGAGATCTACGATTTTAAGTCTGATGTCGTGACTGATGGCGATGCGCTTTTGGAGCGATATGGCTCTCAGATGGAAGCTTACCGAAGCGCGGCAGCCGAAATCTTTGGCTTGGAGAAGTCAAAGGTCGTCTGTTGCTTAATCTCGACCTATCTTGGTGAGCTTATTGAGCCAAAAACAACGATTCAGTAAGGAGAGGTAGAGGGATGACCGGTGAATTAGGGTGGTCTTTTGTGAGGATGAAAGAGGGAGTTGTCTTAAGCTCTCTCCATGAAGGCTGGATGGATCGTGAGGAAAGTAAGCCTTGGACTCATCAAACGCTTGTTCCGGTCTGGTCGGCAACCAAAGGTCCAATGGCTGCAACTCTCCTGATGGCCTTGCATCAAGTTGGGATGGATTCTGAGAGCTTCGTCCACAGAGTATGGCCCGAATTGCAAGTTGGAAACCTTACCTTTGGAGAGTTGTTGTCTCATCAAGGAGGACTAGCTGGTCTTGATCAAACCGTTTCGATTTGGGATCGAGAGGAAGTTGTTTGGGCTCTAGAGCGACAACCACCTCTCTGGAGTCCTGGCCACCATGGTTACCATCCTCGGACCATTGGGTTTTTGGCAGATGAAATTCTCAGAAAGATGATCGGGTGTTCGCTTGGGGATTACTGGTTTGAGAACATCGCTAAGCCAAATGGAATCGAGTTTTGGATTGGTTTGCCGAAAAATGAACATCATCGGGTCGCAGAGCTTGTTCCTGCACGTCTTGGGAAAGGGGGAGAACCAAAGGCATTTTATGAGGCTCTTCTGAGTAAAGAGACCCTGACCCGAAGGGCCTTCAGCTCTCCAGGGGGGCTTTCGGGCGTGTCTGAAATGAATCAAGCGAAGGCATGGGAGGCAGGATTTCCTGCGATGGGTGGAGTTGGCTCGGCGTTGGGACTTGCGACTTTTTATCAGTGGGTCTTAAGGCAAGACTTTTTAGGGGAACTCATCGCGGCTCGGGTATCGGGGTTCGATGAAATTCAAAGAATTGAGAATTCATTTGGCTTTGGAATGATGCTTGGGCTTGGGCCTCGGCAAGATTGCTTTGGACACCCAGGTGCTGGTGGAAGCTATGGAATGGCGAATGCAACAACTGGAGAATCCTATGCCTTTGTGATGAATCGTTTTGAGGCGAATCTTTATCCCAGTAAACAGAGGCTCGATCTGATCACGCAACTTGCTCAAACGAATCGGGAGTGACGTTGATGATCGATTAAGACTGGGAGGTTTTATGGGCGTGCCGCATCAGCGTCTGAGCTGGCAAATATTG
Source organism: Akkermansiaceae bacterium (assembly GCA_023261045.1). Lineage (GTDB taxonomy): Bacteria > Verrucomicrobiota > Verrucomicrobiia > Verrucomicrobiales > Akkermansiaceae > SW10. The sequence continues at coordinate 6,488 of JALRJZ010000118.1, read as the reverse complement.
GCCGGCTTCATTTCTTTTTGAAAATGGCCAAGTGTTTGTCGACCGATTTTCCAGGGGCATCTGAAAGAAGGCGAGAGTTGGGATTAACGATCGATCCAACCTCGATCGCGCCAAGACTCCGCAGCGCCTCGGTGGCAAGAGCATGCTCTTTATCGAAGTAAGAGGTGATGACGAGGTGGCCATCCTCACTGAGTTTATCGAGAGCTTGATCAAAGATCTTTGTCCAAACGGGGCGGTCATTCCAGAAGTTTTGATGTCGCAAAAAAGCAATATCAGGTGGATCGATTTCACTTAGCTCATCGAGCTGATCGCCCCGATGAGTGATGAAATCGGTGGTCGTCCGAGTCTTCTCTAGACTGCTTTTCCAACGAGAGTTGGCTTGGTCGATCTGTGCTGCTCGGATATCGAGGCCTTGGATATGAGCGGATTTTGACTTTTCAGAAAGTATTTTTGATAAAACACCTGTCTCGTCTCCACGTCCACAAGCGATGTTGAGGAGATTGAGATGGTCCTTTTGGGCAACATGAGGATCGAGAAGCTTTCGAAGATTACCTTCTAATTTATCAAGATCTTGCTGCAGGAGGTCGCTAAAAGGTGTGTGGGCCACTCAAGGAAGGGTAATTTAAGATTCGGATTTTGGAATTTAGAAATTAGAATTCCTTTGTGGAAATTCCAATTCGTCCTCGTCGTAACCGTAAATCAGCAGGAATTCGTGCCCTCGTCCGGGAAACTTTGTTAAGCCCAAGTGATTTCGTTCTTCCTCTTTTTGTTCATGAAAAAGAGGTTGATGAGGCAATCGACTCGATGCCTGGTTGCACGAGGTGGTCGCTTGCTGGTCTCCTCAAAGAAGTGGAAAGCGTTATGGAACTCGGCATTTCCACAGTGGTTTTATTTCCCTCAATTGACGATGAACTCAAAAGTTCGGATGCGAAGGAAAGTTATCATCCGGAGGGGTTGATTCCTCGGGCGATTCGGCTTCTTAAAAAAGCGTATCCGGAGTTAGTGATCATGACCGACGTAGCCCTGGATCCCTACAATAGCGATGGTCACGACGGTCTTGTCGAAAATGGAGTGATTTTAAATGATCAAACCATCGAGGTTCTCTGTCGACAAGCGGTCTGTCAGGCAGAAGCTGGGGCTGATATCGTTGCTCCGAGTGACATGATGGATGGTCGCGTGGCAGCCTTGCGGGATGCCTTGGATTCATCCGGCTTTGAGCATGTCTCAATTTGTAGTTATACGGCAAAGTATGCATCAGCCTATTATGGTCCATTTCGTGGGGCATTAGGTTCCGCTCCCAAGGAAGGGGACAAAAAAACATACCAAATGGATCCTGCTAATCGGAGAGAGGCGATTCGTGAGCTCTTATTAGATGAACAAGAGGGGGCGGATATGGTCATGGTAAAGCCAGCGGGTCCCTACTTAGATATTATTTCTGATCTTGCCGAGCAGGCGAGTGTCCCGGTCGCTGCTTATCAGGTCAGTGGTGAATACTTGATGATTAAAAGTGCGGCCTCAGAGGGTTGGATTGATGAGCAAGCGGTCATGATGGAAAGCTTAATTGGGATTAAGCGGGCAGGGGCGGACCTGATTCTTAGCTATTTCGCCAAAGAGGTAGCTCAGTATTTAAGCAATCGTTAGGAGATCTTTCTGAGTCAATGTTAGATTTATTGACGCTCCCCTCACTTTCTTGATCTGATCAGCAAGACAGGGGCAAATAATAACGTAGAAATGACCATATCATGAGTGATGACAGAGCCGCAGTTCAAAAGCTGCATGCAAGTTATGAAAAAATGAAGGAAGAGTTGTCCCAAGTGATTGTGGGGCAAACTGAGGTTGTGGAGCAGGTTTTGATGGCGATGTTTTGCCGAGGTCACTCGTTGCTTGTTGGAGTTCCTGGTCTGGCAAAGACTTTGCTAGTTTCGACTGTTTCGGAGGCCTTGGACCTCGAATACAAACGGATTCAATTCACACCCGACCTCATGCCGGCTGATATTACCGGGACCGATGTTCTTGAAGTGGATCCTGAGACGGGGCGTCGCGGATTTCGTTTTGTTAATGGTCCCTTGTTTGCAAATATGGTGTTGGCAGATGAGATTAACCGAACTCCTCCAAAGACTCAGGCTGCTCTGTTAGAGGCAATGCAGGAAGGTCACGTGACAGTGGGTGAGCGCACACTCTCATTGCCAAATCCCTTTTTTGTTTTGGCCACTCAGAACCCCATCGAACAAGAGGGAACTTACCCATTGCCTGAGGCGCAGTTAGACCGTTTCTTATTCAATATTGTGGTGGATTATCCCACCGAGGAAGAAGAACGTGAAATCATCCGCCGGGTGACCAGTCCCACTGCAGCGAAGGTTTCCCCCTTGATGTCAGGAGCTGAGATTATTGAATTACAAGGGGTTGTGAAACGTGTTCCAGTTGGCGATCACGTCATTGATTTTGCAGCAAAGATTGCGCGAGCAACTCGGCCGGCCTCCGAGGACGCTCCAAGCTTTGTCAAAGAAATGGTTGGCTGGGGTGCTGGGCCTCGCGCCGGGATTTCTTTGATTGCTGCTGCAAAGGCCCATGCTGTGCTTCGTGGGCGTTTTCATGCGACGACTGAAGATGTCGCTTCGGTCGCTTTGCCTGTCTTGAGGCATCGCGTCTTGACGACTTTCAATGCTGAAGCGGCTGGAGTGAAGAGTGATGATATTATTCGTCGACTTGTCATCGAGTTGGGTGCAGGTGATGTGGATTTGAAAATCTAATTCTCAGAAAAGAGAGAATGGAGGCGGATCGGGAGCGATTAAAGGTGCCAGAAAGCATGCAATTGCTGGCGCCAGAGATTGTCGGCTCGTTGAAGCGGCTAGAATGGTTGGCGAGGTTGCGTAAGCAAGGAACGCTGACAGGGCGGCATACGAGTCCCGATAAGGGGGTTTCGGTAGAATTTGCTGAACACCGGGAATACACCCATGGCGATGACTTGCGAAATCTTGATTGGCGCGTGATGGCCAAGAGTGATCGTAATGTCGTTAAGCAGTTCATTGAAGAAACAAACCTGCGAGCCACTGTTGTTTTAGATGCCTCTGGTTCCATGAGTTTTCAGGGGGACCAATCCAAGTTCTCAAAATTCCAATATGGGCAGTATCTTGCTGCTGCCTTAGCCTACCTCTACATCAAACAGGGTGATGCATCGGGTCTGGTGACTTTTGATCATCAGGTGAGAAGCTCCATGCGAGCCGAGAATCGGCCCAGTCAGGTGCGTCGGATTTGTGACGAATTATATACAACCACGCCTGGCAAAGAGACAGGGGTCGGAAAGGTGTTGCACGAAGTGGCGGAAAAGATTCCTCGGCGAGGTTTGGTGATCTTGATTAGTGACCTTTTAGATGACCCAAATGAGATCGTTGAGGCTTTGCACCACTTTGATTATCGGCAACATGAACTCGTTATTTTTCATGTTTTGGCCGAAGAGGAATTAAGTTTCCCGTTTCGTGGTTTTCAGCGTTTTCGGGATTTAGAGGGCGTTGAACAAATGCTTAAGATTGACCCTCAGGCGGTTCGGGCTGCTTATCTGGAAAAACTTAAAGGGTTCATTTCATCGATCGAGGATGTTTGCGGTAATCTCAGGGCTGATTACGTTCCCGTTAGCACAAAAACGTCCGTTTCTGACGCCTTGGTTCGTTATTTAGGAAGGAGGAATAAGTAAAATGCTCTTCATGAACACATGGTTTCTCGTTGGGTTGTTCGGTGTCTCGATCCCCGTGATTCTTCACTTGATTCGCAGGCAGTCTGCGAAGCCCTATGATTGGGGAGCGATGCGTTTTTTAATTGATACGGTTGCCGCTCGCCGTAAGCGACTTGAGTGGGAAGATCTTCTTTTGATGATCGCTCGTTGCCTGTTGATCGCTCTGCTCGTCTTAGCTCTTGCTCGACCCTTTGTGCCACCTGATTCCCGGGTTGCATGGTTGTTTGTGCTGCCCTTGGGACTTCTGGGAATTGCTTTTTTTGGAGGGGCGTTTGTGATTTCTTCGAAGTCTTGGAAGAGGGGGATGTGGTTGAGTTCAGCATTACTGATTGGGCTAGCGGCGTTTTTAATCTGGCAGGAGAAGAATCTCAATCTCATGCGCTTTCAAACCAGTGAGCGCCGAGATGTTGCTCTCATTATTGATGGATCGACATCGATGATGGTTGAGCAAGGTGGCCGCTCTTCTTTCCTAAAGGCGATTGAGGAGGCAAAAGATTTTGTCAAAGAGGCGCCTAAAGGCACCGCTTTTTCGGTAATTTTAGGTGGCCCAGCTCCGGAGTTGAAAACAGCGACTCCCCTGACTCACCGCGCTGATGTCATTGAGGTTCTTGATCAGCTTGAGCCCATTGGCGGACCCTTTCGAGCTCATGAAGCGCTCGGAATGGCCACCTTGAGTCTAGCCGAAGGTCGCGGGAGCATGAAAGATCTCGTTGTTTTTACGGATATTCAACGCTTAGGCTGGCAGTTTGAAAGCCCGACTTCCTGGGGGAATCTTGGTGAGGCCTGGGAGGGGCTTCAGACTCAGACTAAACCTCGGCTGATGGTGCGTTCCTTTCCTCCACCAGAAAGGATTCGCAACGTTGCGATCATGAAAGTTGAGTTTTCGCGTGAAGTGGTTGGGACAGATCGCGAAATGTCAGTGAGTGTTCTCGTTGAGAACACAGGGACTGATGTGGTCACTCCAGGTTTGATGCGAGTTAGTGCCGGAGAGGAGCAACTTGAGCCCAAAAGTCTGAGTCAATTGGCTCCTGGTGAACAATCGATCTTAGAGTTTCGTCATCAGTTTACAAAGGCAGGACCAACGGTTGTGCGGGTCGAGATGGAGTCCAACGATGATTTGCCAGGTGATGATCGCGCCGAGCGGGTCTTGTGGGTAAAAGAAAGTCTCCCCGTCTTAATTGTTGAAGGAAACTCGGGGGCTTCATTTTTTGAGAGAGCTGGTGGCTACTTGGCTTTAGCCCTTTCACCTGCGATTGGGGAACAGGAGATGTTTATCGCGCCACGCGTGATTGAGCCTTCGGCTCTCAGTCGAGAAGAATTAAAAAATGAAGCAGTTGTAGTGCTGGCTGATGTTGCCCGCCTGCCGGCAAAAACTGCTGCGCGTCTCTCAGAATTTGTTCTCGAAGGGGGTGGGCTTTGGATTTTAGCAGGCCCCAAAATTGATCCTGGTTTTTATCAGGGTTGGATTGGTGGAGATGGCCCGATTGTGCCCATGAGCTTAGGTGAGATGGTCTTTCCCAGTGAGGGTGCTCGCCTGGCATCGGGAAGTTTTGATCATCCCGTTTTGCGCCTTTTCAAAGATGCTACTGCCGATGACTTTGGTAGCAGCATTATTGATGGTTATCGTTTAACATCGAATCTTGTCGAAGGTGCTCGGCCAGCTGCTCGGTTTAGCAACGGTGAGGTTTTTCTCGTCAGTCAAGAGTATGGCAATGGTCGTGTCATCCTCTCAACAACCGCGCTCGATGCCCGAATGAGTAATCTGCCGGCTCGCCCGGCATTTGTTCCCTTTGTTCATGAAACAACGAATTGGCTCGCTGGAGGAAAAGGCATTGATCTTAATGTTAAAGCGAGTTGGAGTCCAACCCTAGCTCTCCCCGGGGGGGGAGGTCTAAGTGCTACCTACCAATCTCAAAAAGGAAGTCGAGAGAGCTTACGTCGTGTCGATCCCGTAATCGATTTTGACTGGGAGAATTTGCCGCCGATGAGAGCAATTCCGCGTGATGGGTATACCATTATTTGGGAGGGGTCATTGCTCGCCCCAAAGACAGGTGAGTATGTTTTTGAAATCGAAGCTGATGATAGTTTTGAACTGATTCTCGATGGGCGTGGAATTCTCACGGTCGATCGTACCTCAGCGAGGTCTGAGCCTGTTTACCTTGAAGCGGGTAGAGCAGTGAAACTGACGGCAAAGTTTGAAGAGGAATGGGGTGAGGCGAAAGCGATCATGAGATGGATTCGGCCTGATGGCACTAGAGAAGTAGTTCCTTCTTCTTCTCTGGTCTCAGTGAGTCCTGAGGGAGATGATGTGATTCTGGGAGAGGCGGAGGCGAGAGATCCCGTTGGTCGTGATCGCAATGTGACAGCGATTCAAGGTCGCCGAGGCAAACTGCTGGAAGTCAATGGTGCCGCTTTGCCTGGTCAATATTTAGTCGAAATCCCAAGTGCACTGCGCTCAGAGCTCTCAAATGAAGAAGAAATTCCATTAGTTGTTCTTCGAGAAGGGGAGGAGAGTCGTTTTAATCAGTGGTCGGAAGATGACCGTCTGTTAATTCGCCGAGAAATCGATTTGATTGAATTAGGGGCGATCCAAGATGTGTTGGCTGCCTTGCGCGGAGAGGGATTTGGTCGTGAGATTTGGAAAATTCTGGCGATTGCTGCACTGATCTTACTTTTCTTGGAGGGTTTTCTTGCGAGGTGGGTTTCGAAGTCCCGAAAAGCTGGCGAAGAGGTAAAGGTTGATTTTGAACATCGAAAC
>JALRJZ010000117.1 GCA_023261045.1 Akkermansiaceae bacterium | reverse complement strand
AGCAAGAGGATCAAGCGGTCGATCTAGCCAAGGAAGTTCTCAGTGAATTTACGCACATTTACGAAGTGAATTACCAGCAGCGCTTTTCAGCAAAACTAGGATTTTCTGATTACTGTGACCCCAGACTCATTGAGTCGCTTCTTAAGCTAATGTCTGAGCAGGAAGCCGACTTTACTCTGGTTTTCAGACACCTTTCCGAAGATCCAGATCAGTTCCTCTCTCAGTTTACCGATCCTACTTCTGCTAAAGATTGGCTCAAAGAATGGCAAAAAAGCGCCAAAGCCAATATCGAGTTAATGCGGGCGAGTAATCCAATTTTTATTCCTCGGAACCACCGTATCGAGCAGGTCATTGAAGCAGCAAAAAAAGATGACTTAACCCTTTTTTATCACCTCCATGAAATTCTCCAAAACCCGTTTCTTCCCCAAGAACAAAACTCTTCGTTTGAGATGACTCCCGAGCCAGAAGAAATGGTTTGCCACACTTTTTGCGGCACCTGACTTTTAAAGCGAGGAAGTTCTTCGAAAAGAAAAAGTGATGTGTGCAGAGCCCTCTAACCTTCCGTCTTAACTTTGGAAGAGTTGTGCCGCCTCTCCCTGTTCAGGGAAATGCCCACTACGTTGTTTTTTCCAGATCACCGAGCCGTTGAGGCGGATCTCAAAAATCCCGCCACTCCCGCCAATCAATTCGCTCTGAACTCCGGTCGCATCCTTGATCTCAGCTGACACACGGTCAGCTTCAGGGCGATAATTTCATTGCTCGCAATATTCAATTTCGACTTTCACAATGCGAGCTTCGGCTACTTCAACCGTTTCGCCAATAAAATCCCTTGAATTTCTCGAGTCGGATCGAAATCCAAGTTCACCCTTTTCGTATCACTGATCTTCGCTTATCCCAAGAAACGTGAGACAATTCATTTTCACCGCTCTTTTCCTGGTGACTTCATTGAAGCAACTGGATGCTCATAAGATTGACGCCATGGAGTTTGAGTTTCAGGCGTCTTCAGAGAGCTGGGTTCTCAAATGCGAAGCTGACATCTCTTACCTGCTTCCCGAATTCCGTTATCAAATTGATGAACCTCCCCTCAGACGTTTCCGGCTGATGAATGAAACCTCTGCATCCGAATGGAAGCTCTACCTTACGCAAATCGAAGACACCCTCGACGAACTCATCACCTTCAGTTTCAACGGAGACAAGCTACCCCAAACCTATCACTATCCTGGTTTCCAAATCGATGATCCAATTCTTCCTGAAGATCCTGAAGACATCGCATTGATTGACCTTGAGATTCGCGTGCAACCAGTCGCGGGTGAGGGTGAGCTCAGACTCCATTGGAACGATGATCAGAATGCTGAATTAATCGTGGTGATTGATCCTCATCAGGATGTCATCCCTTTGAGTGCACTCAGTGGAGAATCTATTCCTCTCTTGACTCAAGCCGCGAATGGAGAGACGAAAAACCCAGATGAGAGCCCACTCTGGAGCTGGTTGGTTTCTGGGTTTCACCATGTTGTGCCTCTGGGCTTAGACCATCTCTTATTTATTTTAGGAATCTTCCTGGCCGCTCCTAGGTTGCGCCCGATCCTTGGACAATCTCTGCTTTTTACACTCGCCCATTCACTGACCCTGACTTGTGCCGTGATGGGTTGGCTTGTGTTTCCCACAACATACATCGAAATTATTATTGCAGCGAGCATCGCGTGGATTGGCATTGAGAATCTTTTCCTGAAGAAAATTGGCAAAAATCGCATTCTCCTCGTTTTTGGGTTTGGCCTGATTCACGGCTTAGGATTTGCCAGCGTGCTGGGTGAACAACTCGAAAACATCTCGCCTGAGAAGCAACTCATCCCTCTCCTTGGCTTCAACATGGGTGTTGAGTTTGCCCAAGTCGCTGTTCTGGTGACTGCTTGGTTGATTCTCCGCCCCTTTCAATCAAAGCAAAAACTGATTCAAAAAACTGGAAGTCTTCTGATTGCAGGAGCGGGTCTTTTCTGGATGATTGAGCGGACGCTCTCTCTGGCCTAGTTTTCATGAGATGAAACGCTCCATTTTCTCGTTGCAACTTGTTTTTTGCCTCATAGCTCTTGGCAACCCATTCGAAGAGGGAGAACTCTTTGGAGACGACAACCAAAGTGGCCGTTGGCTCGCCGTCGAGGATCAGTTTGTCTGGCCATCACGAATCGCTTTTAAGGTAAAAACGACTGCCTTAAGCCTTCCCCTCAAATCGCTTTCCGCAGTCCAAGCTCAAAGTTTGAAGAGCTACTGGCCTGAAGAAAGCCTACCCAATGAATTGTCCGTGATTCAGGTCGACTTAAACGAAGATCAAAAACCAGAAATCTTTCTAAGAATTCCCGCCTATGGTGGATCGGGAGGGCCCTATTATGAAATCCTAACCCCTCAAAAAAATGGCTCTTATCAATCGATCGGAGCAATTCAGGGATGGGGATTTGGGCTTCTGATCAAAAGGAATGGATGGCTCCAAATTAAAGCAATGGGCAGCGGAGGAGGAGGGCATTACACGCGCTACCTCATGAGCTTTATCAAGGGCAGCTACCAGATCATTCGCAATGAGAGCCACAATTTCAACACCAAGGAAGTAAAGATTCGAAAGACCCCTTCCTTCCCCTCACCTCAAAAGTAATTCAAGTCACTTAGCGCAACAAATTCCAAGCCGAGACAAGTGCTTTGACACCTGCCATTTCGATGGAAGGATCCACCCCTACTCCCCAAAGAATGCGACCATCTTGATGTCTCAGTTGCACGTAAGCCGCAGCATCAGAACTAGAACCCCCGCGCACCGCATGTGATCGGTAATCAGTGAGGACAAAATCCTTGAGACCTAATTGCTCAAGAACATGAACCAAGGCATTGATCGGGCCGTTCCCACTTCCCTCAGTTTTTTTTCTTTCGCCAGAGAGCGAGATTTCAACAGTGCAAATGACTTCCCCTCTCTTGGAGGGGTGATGATCAAGCTCATAGTCCTCAAGAGTCATCGGGTGAGAAACATTCACAAATTCATCGTGAAAGACGTTGCCCACTTCTTGAGCAGAGAGTTCCTCACCCCTCTCATCTGCCAAGTCGTAAACCCGCTTCCCGACTTGGGGGTGCATCGTCTTGGGAAGATCATACCCATGCTCTTGATCAAGAATGTAAGCGACTCCTCCCTTACCTGACTGCGAATTAATTCGCACAATCGCTTCATAGGAGCGCCCGATATCAAGCGGGTCGATGGTGAGATAGGGAACCCCCCACGTCTCCGATTGCTCTTTTCGACGACGATCGAGTCCCTTTTTAATGGCATCTTGGTGACTCCCAGAAAAAGCGGTAAACACGAGCTCACCGGCGTAGGGTTGGCGATCTGGAACGGTCATGCGGGTCGTGCGTTCATACACCTCACGCAGGCTTGAGAGATTTGAGAAATCCAATCCGGTCTCAATCCCATGACTGTTCATGTTGAGGGCAACAATCACGATATCCAGATTTCCAGTCCTCTCACCATTCCCAAAGAGTGTTCCTTCCACACGGTCGGCACCGGCCATCAATCCTAACTCTGTCGCGGCAACCCCAGTTCCCCGGTCATTATGAGTGTGCAGAGAAATGAGCACACTCTCGCGATTTTTTATATTGCGGCACATCCACTCAATCTGATCGGCATGCACATTGGGCGTTGACCATTCGACTGTTGCAGGAAGGTTAAGAATCATTTTCTTCTCCGGTGTTGGTTGCCAGACCTCCATCACTGATTGGCAACAATCGAGAGCGAAATCCAATTCGGTATCTGAGAAGCTTTCCGGCGAATACTGTAGAACGATTTCGGTCTCCGGAACACTCGCAACGAATTCCTTAACAACTTGAGCACCCTCAACGGCAATGGCTTTAATTTCATCTCTCGTGGCGTCCCCAAAGGTCACTCGCCGCTGAAGCGTGCTTGTCGAATTGTAAATATGAACGATGACCCGACGGGCACCTCGGATTGCCTCAAAGGTTCTCTCAATCAGGTGGCGACGCGTTTGAACCAAAACCTGAACCGTCACATCTTCAGGAATACGATCCTCTTCGATCAGACGTCGCATAAAGGCAAACTCTGTATCGCTTGCCGAGGGAAAACCGATTTCAATCTCTTTAAAGCCAACGGCTACCAAGAGATCAAACATCTCCATTTTTTCTTCCACGCTCATCGGGATCGGCAGAGCCTGGTTGCCATCGCGCAAGTCAACCGAACACCATACCGGTGCCTTCTCGATGACTTGATCCGGCCACGTCCGGTCAGGCAGGGCTACAGCCGGAAACGGGCGGTATTTCTGAATGGATTGAGTTTTCATGGTCTTGCTGAGTGAGATGTCGGAGAGCTCCCTGAAAAAGAGGACCTTTCTTGAAAGTTTCCGATCCTTGGCTGAATGCCCTACCCCTTTTACAAGTCCGAAAAGCTGGCCAAAGAACGAACACGGTATATGCGACGCCGGTCCTTACGGTCCGAGTCGCAGTTCTAGAAGAAGGGCCAACATCGTCTTCACGCCGCGAGAAAACCGTAGCCAGCTAGCTTTGTCACTCTTCTTTTCTTGATTGAGCGTGGAAAAAGAACGCTCTCGACTTGTCTTCATCTAGCCGAGACTTGGCAAATCTTTCGCTTCAATTGAGATTACAAAACTCTTCCTTTCTTCGTGAGAGCCCTTCATCGTCTCGCCCATGGCGATCTCGCGACAGCTCCATTCAGTGATTGATGCCTTCGGGCGGCAAGGTTGGCACTGTGAAACCGTCGAAGGGCGAGAAGTGCTGACGACCGCATTCGAGGCACACCATACCCATGTGCATCTCCATGCTCAGGCCTTCCCACATCTCAATGCGCTCTCTATCGTTGCTGAATCGCCTATGAGTTTTGACTCTCAGCGCCTGACTCTGGCTCTTGAATTAACAATGCGAGCCAACAAACAGCTCACCTTGGGTAGTTTTGAATACGATCTTGATCGAGCTCAGATTGTCTTTCGTATCACCAATCTCTTTGACAAAGAAGTCTACGATCCTGACATCATTTCCTCGATGGTTCACTGTTCCATTGCAGAATTAGACCGAATTGTGCCCCTTGCAGGAGTGATCAACAAAACTCGGGACGACCTTCTCAAAGACCTCTCGATCCCTCTCCTTCTTGAAAGAGAAGACCTCCTTCCTCCAGTCCCAGAATTTCACGGAGAAGAAGAAGAGCTCTAAAAAAGCTCATTTTCCCAAAAAAGCAGGCTTGACCTGCTCAGAAATCGCTCCTAGCGTCCCGGCCCCCACTGGACCCAGGGGACTTTCCTTATGCAGAAACACATCCGAGGCGTAGATATCAAGAACGGCGAGACCATCGACCGTGCACTCAAGCGTTTGAAAACCAAACTCGATACTGAGGGAATTCTCGAAGAAATGCGCCGTCGCCGCTCACACGAAAGCACGATCGATCGCAAGATCCGCAAAGCTCGGACGGCTCCCAAGCGTAACAAGGTTCGCTGGAGATTCCAAAGTGAGTCCCAGACCGCTGCGACTGACGCTCCTTCCATCTAGGAACTTCTATTTTTCAAAGGGTCCGCCATTAGAAAGCTTCGCTGGAATTCTCCCGCGGGGCTTTTTTGTAGGCTAATCCTTCAAAAAACTTCGCTTGCAGCCTCAAGAATACAGATTATACTCGCCATGCTATGAATGCAAAAATCAGATTCGGTATCATGTGTGCCTTTGGCGCTGTGACCACCTCTGCGACTCTCGCAGCACCAGGTGCATCAGCTCAAGAGGCAACTTCTACCGTTGCGGGATACTCAGTATCCTTTAGCGGCGGAGGGTGACAAGCAGCCAACAAAGCCCGTGCGGCTTTGACTAAGATGGAAGCAGTCGATAAGGTTCTCCTTTCCGGAACAACCGCTTTCGTAACAACGAAGGGTGGCACCAAGCTCACTCGTTCAGTCGTGCGTAAAGGATTCGATGGCTCTGGGCTCAAAGTAGAAGGCGTCAAAGAAAAAGAAATCGCCAAGCCCGCAGAAGCTTACCAGCTTGCGATCACCGGTGGCACATGAGCAACGACCAATGAGAGATTGCGTGACGATCTCGAAAAGTTGGACGAAGTCAGTGCTGCTTTCGTCAATGCTGGATCAATCATCCTCCTGATGAACAAGGCTGACTCCTTCGATCAGGATAAGATTGGTAAGATTACTCAAAAACGTAAGTCCACGATCAAAAGTGCGAACAAGACGAATTCGCCAATCTAATCATCCAATCTAGAAACGATTCTTTAAAAGCCCAGAGCCGACGGCTCCGGGCTTTTTTAGCGCTTCGCAACAAACAAAGTATGCGAAAAACGCTTCGCTTTCGGATAGGCCTTCGCCGGAATCGCTTCGACTTTCGAAAAGAGCTTCCGGAGCTGTTTGACAAAGCTTGAATCAGGATGAGCGGACCAATAAACAATCATCCCCCCCTCGCAGAGAGCATTCCGAGCAATCTCTAGCCCCCTCCTTTGGTAAAGCCTCCCATTGCGTCTCTGCACGAAAGGATCAGGACTGTTGTCGACGTCCATCAAGATCGCATCATACTTTCCCTTTTCCTGCATGATCTTAAAGACGTCTTTTTTTCGAATTTCGACACGTGGGTCTGCCAAACACAGTCCATTGACTTCCCTTAAGTATTCTTGGTTCCAGTCGATGACGACTTGTAAAAGCTCTGCGACAATCACTTCTGAATCTTGAGATACGAGCTCAAGCACTCTTCGCAGGGTAAATCCAAAACCTAACCCTCCGATCAATACTCGCCTAGACTTTGTCGAGGGAGGACAAGCAAGAGTTGCCATTTCCTGCTCCGAAGCGGCGGCAGTCGTACTCATAAGGGTCACACCACCAATTTTTAAGAAAAACTCATCATCATGCTGTTGAAGTAAGAGAGTCTCGCCATCTGGAGAGGAGCTTTCGGCAAGATTGATCGTCGGCTTCACAAAATCCATCTTAGGATTTCATCGACACATTGAAAGGCTTTCGAAAGAATACCGGTAAGCAGTTGATCTAATGAACAAGAAAGGCCTTATTTCCATTGTCTTCCTAGTTCTCGTGGTCCTCCATCAGGACTTCTGGAATTGGGATAACGCTAAGCTCGTCTTTGGCTTTATGCCTGTCGGACTTTTTTACCATGCGTGCTACTCACTTGTCGCCGCCCTTTTCTGGGCATTCGTGATGCAAGTGGCATGGCCCTCCGAGCTCGAAAAGTGGGCCGATGCAGAGAGTGACCAAGGGAAAGGAGAAATCAAATGACCACTGTCATTGTCATCGCCATCTATCTGGGCCTTCTTTTGGGGCTCGCTCTTTTCTCCAAGACTCTCTTTCGGGGCACCTCGAAGGACTACTTTGTAGCAAGCCATTCGATTGGCCCGTTCATGCTTCTGATGTCGGTTTTCGGAACGACGATGACCGCTTTCGCACTGGTTGGATCCACCGGAAAGGCCTTTGAGAGAGGGATTGGCACTTACGGGCTCATGGCCTCCTCATCCGGCCTGATTCACGCCGCTTGTTTTCTGGTCATTGGAATCAAACTCTGGGCAATCGGAAAACGATACGGATACGTCACTCAAATTCAATATTTCCGCGCTCGCTTCGAATCAAAGGCACTCGGTTACCTCCTCTTTCCAATTCTTGTCCTTCTTGTTATCCCCTACCTCTTGATTGGAATTATTGGGGCAGGTAAAACGATTGCAGGGGTCACTGGTGCGAAGCTCAAGCCAAACGGAGAAATGATTGCCCCGGGTGTTTTCCCAGAATGGACAGACAATGGAGCAATTCCTCCTTGGTTTACCGGATTGATCATCAGTGCGGTTGTTCTCACCTATATCTTTGCAGGTGGATCAAGAGCCGCCGCTTGGGCAAACACCTTCCAAACGCTCGTATTTATGGTCATGGGAGTCTTAGCATTCTACCTCATTTCCGATCGTCTTGGAGGCCTCAGTGCAGCCATCGAGCAAGCAAAAGAATCTCACAAAGTTCGCACCCTTTCAGAAGGAGGAGAAGTGGGAGTCTCTACGTTAACATTCTTAAGTTACATGTTCATC
>JALRJZ010000116.1 GCA_023261045.1 Akkermansiaceae bacterium | reverse complement strand
CGAAGGGCTCAGGTTTCGAAGGCATGCATGAAGTTTTTCTAGGGTGTTCATCTTCATGTATCTGCAATCGGCACAAGCACAATGGTCTGTTGGGCCGGCAATGAGATTCTTTTCTGGCACTTCTTTCTGAAGTCGGTGAAGCATTCCAGATTCGGTGACAACGATAATGTTTTTTGAGGGAGATTGTTTACAGAAGGGAATCATTTTTTCTGTCGAGCAAACTTCATCGGCGAGCAGCCTGACGGCTTGGGTGCACTCCGGATGCGCGACTACCACTGCGTCGGCAAACTCATCTTTAATCTTTTGGATTGATTCTCGAGTAAACTCAACATGGACATAGCAGGATCCGTTCCATATATCCATTTCTCGACCGGTTTGCTCGATTACCCATTGTCCAAGATTTGCATCTGGGACAAAGAGAATCGGCCTGTCTTTGGGAGCTTGCTCGACAATCCGAGGTGCGTTCCCTGAGGTGCAGATAACATCGCAGAGTGCTTTGACTCCTGCTGAGCAATTAATGTAGGCGATGACATAATAGTTTTTGTCTTTATGTTGCTCAAGATATGCTTCGAGGTCCGCTGCTGGACAGGCTTGCTCAAGGGAGCATCCTGCGTCTCTATCAGGGAGGATAACCGTCTTGTTTGGGTTGAGGATTTTAGCGGTTTCGGCCATGAAGTGGACCCCGCAGAAAACAATGACTTCGGCCTCGGTTGCTTTTGCTTGATAGGCAAGTCCAAGAGAATCTCCAACGAAATCAGCGAGATCTTGAATGGCTGAAATCTGGTAATTATGAGCAAGGATGACCGCGTTGCGCTCTTTTTTGAGTCTGAGGATGTCTTGCTTAAGATCGAGGACTGGCGCTTCAGGCATGTAAGGACTTTCAGCGAAGACGCTGGGCAACTCCAGAATTAAAAGTTGCCCATTTTGACTTGCCCTTCATGAATGGCAGTCGGGTCGATGATGAGCTTGCCCACTTTGATGTCTCCTGTGAGTTTTGATTTTTTTTCTAAAATCAACTCTCCAGAGCAGACAATATTTCCAATGGCTTCGCCATCAATGCAGCATTGTTCGGTTTGAATAATGTTGCGAAAATCAATCTTCGCGTGTTTTTCGATAAGTAGCCTCTTTGCGATGACTTGGCCAAGAATCTTAGCGCTGCGACGAAGTCTGAGATCTCCGGTGCAGATCACATTTCCCGTGAACTCCCCTTCGATGGTGAGATCATGGCACTCCACAAGGGAGGTCGCTAAGAGAGCTTTTTTGTGAACAAAGACATCTCCCCGGGTTTTTAGGTTTGTTTCCCAAACGTCACGAATCTCAAAGCTTCTCATATTAATGAGACGACCACACTTCCTGCATTGCGTTGAGTTCGCCAAGGCATTTGCTTCATGGCTGTCGCCACATTCGAAGCAGACCGCAGTGCGCTTTTTAAGATGAGTGGGTTCTTTTGGTGTTAAAAAACCAAGGCTGGGCTTTTTCGGCTCTTTGGGGTCGCGGCGAGAAGTATTGTTCGTCGGAGGAGGTGACAATTCTTTTTTGGGTTCGGGGGGTGGAGGGGGAGAGCTTGGTTTTGAATGATGATCATCTCGGGGGCGATAATCAATTTCCACCTTTGGTTGAGGTGGGCGATCTTTAAAGGGGTCTTCTACGACCCGAGCTCTCGCTTTGATTTTTCCTTTTTCGAAGCTGAGGTAAGCTCCGCAGCCTTGACAATAGGAAGAGACCGCCAGCGAAGACTCCATCTGGCGGTGCTCACAAAGCGGGCAGGCGATTTCCTGCGCCTGACTTCTTTTTTCCCTGAAAAACCGGAAGGCCAAAATTGGAAAAGAGAGAAGTGTTCCGAAAAGAGGCCTAATAACAGAAGCCGACGTGGGCTAGGCTATCCTTTCTTTGGTGTCTGACTGCCACCTTTGTCTTGAGGTGGCTTGCTCTCTGAAGTTAAAGTGAGGTTCTCCTCAGCCTTTGGAGCTTGAGTGGGAGCCGAGTTCTTTTTGCTGTTTCCCGCAGGTTGAGCTGGTTGCTCGTTTTTGAGAGCAGCAGTCGGAGTTCCGACCTCTGATTTGCCGACAAAGATTGCACCTGGCTCAATGGAAAGAGTTCCTGCTTTGACATCACCAACCATTTCCGCACTTCCCTTGATATCAACGCGATCGCTACAAGTGACATTGCCGTGGACCTTTCCATAAATCACAATGGATTTGGTGGAGACTTCTGCCTTGATCACCGCGTTTTCAGCGACTGTGAGCGCGCCATCGGAAGAAATTTTACCCTCAATTCTTCCATCAACAAGAAGGTCGTTGGTAAAGCGGACCGATCCATTGATGTGCACATCATTGCTCAGAATGTTTCGTTGTCCTCCAGTTGGAGTCGGAGATGACTGCTGAGGTGGGGTGCTCGGGTTGGCGACGCTTTGAGTGGGTGTCGTGCTTGGTGCTGCTTGAGGAGCTCCAGGAAGAGGATGGGTGGATTGAGGTGCCGCTGCGGGGCGAGGAGCAGGAGGAGTTCCTGGAGATTTGCTGATGATTTTTTCGAACACGGTATTTTAAGTTAACTTGAGATTAATGTCTTAGATTCAGACTTTTGAAAAGAAGGAAGTGAGATCAGTTGGATCCTTGAGTCGGATTTGTTTGCTCTTCAGCGGCTGAGTCGCTTGAACCTTGATTTTGAGTCTCCTCTGGCGAGGCTTCTGAAGTTGGTGCGGAGGAGCTTTCTGCTGGTATTTCGAGCGGGTTGTCTTGCGGGGTTGAACCATTTTCTGGTTCAGTGGGGCTGGGTGCCGCTTCGCCCGTTGGGATGCTGAGTGGGTTGCTCGTGGCGGAAGGGGTTAAATCATCCTGGGGTGCTTCTGCAGGGGCCGGAGTTGCTTCGCTGGGAGGGGTGACTCCGACGAGTTCGATGCGCTGCTCAGCTAAGGTTTTCACCTGAGGGTGAGAGGTGCTAAATTGATCAACGATCGAAGTATAGAGTTCTTTGGCCTTCGCAAGGTCGCCTTCCTCTCTGGCAATATCTCCAAGGGCGAGTAATGCGAGCGAGCTTGTCGGCCCGTTTTTCTCCGAGGCTGTTTGGAAGTTTTCTTTCGCCTTTTCGATGTTTCCTTCCTGGTGTTGATAGGAAGCAAGAGTGCTCAATGCGCTGTCAATGGCTGGATGTTGTGGGTAGGATTGAATCATCCCCTCTAAAGTCTTGATAGCCTCTTGTTTTTGTTGGTCTCGCCACTGAAGTTGAGCTTTGTAAATGAGGGCAGAGCCACCCGCATTTCGGCTCGCGTGCTTCTGCGCGACGGACTCATATTCGGGAACGGTGCGAGCAGCTGCAACTTCGGCAGCAGCGTTCTCATTTTCAATTTTTTGAAGTCCATCCACGACAACAAAAATGACCAACGCAATAATGGCAACAATCCCAAGGAGGAGTAGCTTCTTCTGGTGGGCGTCCAAAAAGGCCTCAAAAGCAGATGGTTCTTGGGAGATTTCACCAATTGGGCTCGGTCCTTTGGGGTGTGATTCCTGAGATTGTTCAGACATAATATTGCTGCGTGAGAAGGAATTAGCTCTTGGCGAGACAGGATGCAAGCCCTTGTGGTGTGGATTTGCGGTTTGGCTTCGAGTTTATCTAGAGTAAAGTGCCGCAGGCAATGAGCAATTCGGTATATGTGGTGGCAGGTGAGATCAGTGGTGATATTCACGGGGCTGAGTTAATGGAGGCGTTGTCGGAGCAGTGGGATGTAGTTCATTTTCGTGGATTGGGGGGTCCTTTGATGAAAAGTGTTTGCGAGGATGTTGTGGATTGGGTTGATGATGCGGCGGTGATGGGCTTTTGGGAGGTGCTTAAACGATACCGTTGGTTTAAGGAGAGGTTTGATCAAGTTCTTGCTGAGATCCTAGCGTGGAAGCCGTCGGTCTTGCTTTTGGTGGACTATCCTGGATTTAATCTCAGACTGGCAAAGGCGGTTTCGCAGCAGCTGCCAGAGACTAAAATCGTTCACTACGTAGCTCCACAAGTGTGGGCTTGGAATCAGAAGAGAATTCCGAAGATCGTGCAGACCCACGACTTACTCCTTTGCCTTTTTCCTTTCGAGGTCGATTTATTTGAAAGCCAGGGGTTGCGAAGCCGATGTGTTGGTCACCCCTTAGTTGACGAGCTTGAAGAAAAGCGAATCGATGTCCGACCGGACCCGACGATGGTGGGGTTGTTTCCTGGGAGTCGAGACCGGGAAGTTTCGAAATTATTCCCGGTTATGCTTGAATCGGTAAAAATCCTCCATCATCGCTACCCGAAGGTTCGATTTTACGTGGCTGCTGCGAGTAATCAGGTTGAGGTTATCTTGCGCAAGAGTCTCTCCGAGAGTGGTGTTGCTGAGGGCTTGGTTCATATTCAGTCAGGTGGGAGTCAGGAACTCATGCAACGCGTGGGTTGTGGTGTGGTCGCTAGCGGGACGGCAACTTTGGAGGCTGCCTATTATGGAATGCCTTACTGTTTGGTTTATCAACTTGCGTGGCCCAGTTACTTATTAGCCCGGCAAATTGTCAAAGTGCCCTACATTGGGTTGATTAATATCCTCGCTGGTCGTGAATTGGTGGAAGAGTTTGTCCAAAGCGAAGCGAATAGTTATCAAGTTTCTCAATGGTTAAGCCGCCATCTTGCTCGTCCTTCTCTGCGGGAGTCTCTAAGGAAGGATTTATTGGAGACTGCCTCGCAGCTTGGAGGGCGGGGAGTTCATCGTCGTGCTGCTCAGGAAATCATTTCTCTCTTTTAAGCCGTGGAATCACCAGAGCCAACAAAGTTAAGTAAGATCAAAATTGGGATCGCTGCGATTCCAGCGCTCTTGATAGTCTCTATTTGCCTTGCGCTCTATTTTGGCGCTCAACACGAAGAGGTGCAAGATCGCCCTATTGAGGGTGAAGTGACGATTTCTGAATTAGTCGACTATTTAAAAAAGCTTGAAACGATGATCGGGCCTCGGGGATTTGCCAACGAATCGGAACTTAAGGCTCTGCGCCAATGTGCATCAATGATTAAGGGCTCATTGGGGCCTGAAAATTTGGGGTATCGAATCTATCAATCGCAAGGGGAGCCTCAGTCGGGTTATTTGTGGGAGACTCTTTGGGTGAACATTGGGGATGTCGAGGGGGCTGATCCGGTGATTGTGGCAATTCCCTATGGGGAAGGTGGAGTGGAAGTGGCTTTTGGTCTTGGGTTGGCTGAGTATTACACCTCAAACCCTTCTACGAAAGCGCTACAGATTGTCTTCTATCCACCGTTAATTCAGGGCGCGCCCGCAAACTGGATTCGTCAGAGAATTCTCAACGAGGGAGGGGACTCAGGGTTTATCCATATTCAGAGCGGAGGGCTGGAAGGGAAGTGGGCGACAATTCGTTCAACCGAGCAGCACGCTTTGCTCGTCGAAGAGTTAGTTTCGCGAAAAGGTTGGAGCCAAGGGTTTGTTTTGGATGAGAAGCGAGAGGATCAAAACCTCATCTGCCTTAGCGAGCGGCCCGCTGGGGGGAGAAATGAGCAGGCTCAAACTCTCTTGAGGGTGATGCCGTTTTTGAGAAGTTTGGCTGAAGGGTTGGATTGAGCGCTAAATGCTTCCGCGGACCCGTTGAACGTTTGCTCCTAGTTGGAGTAGTTTTTCATCGATCATCTCGTAACCTCGATCAATGTGATAGAGTCGATTGATTTCGGTTGTTCCCCTCGCACGGAGGCCGGCGAGAACGAGGGCAGCTGAGGCTCGTAAATCTGAGGCCATTACGGGAGCGGCGCTGAGTTGTGCAACGCCCTGGACTTTGGCAGTGCCGTTATCCACTTTGATGTGTGCGCCCATGCGGGTGAGTTCGGCGCAGTGCATGAAACGCTGAGGGAAAATGGTGTCCTCAACGACCGATATTCCCGGAGTGATTGCAAACATTGCAGTGAACTGTGCTTGCATGTCTGTTGGGAATCCAGGGTGAGGTGCAGTGGTGATTTCACAGCCTTTTGGATCGTTGCCTGCTTGGACGAAGACACTGAGTCCGTCATTTGAGAATTTCACATCATGACCTGCTTCCAAGAGCTTCTGTGTTGCTTCTGTGAGGTGGTCTTGACGCACCCGGTTGAGCGTAATTCCGCCAGGTGAGGCAAGTGCGCCGGCGACCATGAAGGTGCCAGCTTCGATTCGATCCGGGATCACTGTATGATGGGTGCCGCTGAGCTCATCGACTCCTTCAATGGTGATTCTCCGGCTCCCTGCTCCCTCGATTTTGGCCCCCATGCTATTTAGGAAGTTGGCAAGATCAACGACCTCAGGTTCACACGCTGCTGATTCAATAATTGTTGTCCCTTTTGCCAGGACGGCGGCCATCATCAAGTTGTCGGTTCCTAGAACCGTCGGGCCGTGCTTGCCTCTGAGGTCGACGTGGCTTCCAGTCAGTCCGTGCTTTGCCCGGATGAGAATGTTTCCTCCTTCTGTGTCAATCTCTGCGCCAATAGCTTGGAGACCTTTAAGATGGAGGTCGATCGGGCGATCTCCGATGACGCACCCTCCTGGAATGGAAACGCTTGCACGGCCAAGTCGGGCGACCAGAGGGCCCATCACACAAATGGAAGCTCTCATTTTCCGCACGAGATCATAAGGGGCTTCGGGGTGTATTTGAGCGGCTTTAATTTTAACGGTGCCGCTGTAGCGCTCCACTTCGCATCCCAAAGCGCTTAAAATCTGAAGCATGTAGTTGGTGTCTGAGACGTCGGGAACTCGCTCAATGATGACCTCCTGGTCCGTTAAAAGGGCGGCTGCCAAAATAGGGAGAGAGGCGTTTTTGGATCCTGAGATATTAATTGATCCGGAGAGGGTGCTGCCGCCGTGGACGAGGAGTTTATCCATGTTGAGAACTTGTTGAGCTAGGGACTAGACAGTTTTAAATCTTTCGGGCAAGTGGAAATCGGGCAATTCCATTTAAATCACTCGCAGTCGTGCAATCAGTGAGCCCCTGATGAGCGAGGAGATTTTGAACCTTTTCTCCTTGGTTGTAACCAACTTCAAGGGCAACAAGCCCTCCGGGACTCAGAAATTGAGAGCACTTTTCGGTAAATAAGCGGAGGCAATCAAGGCCATCGGTTCCTGAGAAAAGGGCTATTTGGGGTTCGTGATTTAATTCTGGTGCGAGTTGGTCGCGATCATTTTCGGCAATATAAGGGAGGTTGGCGGCAATGAGGTCGAAAGTGCCCGTTAAATTTGATAAAAGGTCGGTTTGGGTCAGTGATGCTTCGGTGGCGAGGAGCTTTGTATTTTCGCGAGCAAGCTCGAGGGCTTGTGGGGATAAATCAGCAAGGACCAGTTCTCGGCAATGCTCCCCGAGGGCTTTGGCTAAACTAATTCCGAGAACCCCAGATCCGCAACCGAGGTCGAGTATCCGAGCGGGTTTTGGAAAATCCTGCTGTAAAATAAGCTCTACGAGCTCCTCAGTTTCAGGCCGAGGAATCAACGCTCTTTCATCGGTCTTAAAATAATGACCGCAGAAATAAGTTTCGTTTGTAATATACTGAATAGGAGTATGTTCAGATCGTTTTTTAAGGTTTTTTCTTAATAAGGATAAATCGGATTCCTGGATGGCTTCGTCAAAGCGAAGGTACAAGTCCATTCGTTGGCATCCTAACAAATGGGAGATGAGGAGCTCCATGTTGAGTCTTGGGCTTTCAATTCCTCGGTCCCCAAGATATTGGGTCCCTTTCTCTAGGGCTTCGAGGATTGTCGTCATGACTCGATAGGAGTGTTCACGCTTTATGAATAACTTGGGAATAAGTCTGACCCGCTCTTAAGCAAGTTCCTCCTCTGAGAGACGCTGTTCCATTTCCGCTTTCTGAAGGTGATCGGTAAATTCAATAATATCACCATTCATGATTCCCTCCATGTTATGTGAGGTATGATTGATGCGATGATCCGTCACCCTCGATTGGGGGAAATTGTAGGTGCGGATTTTTTCAGACCGATCTCCAGAGCCGACAAGAGACTTTCTTTGAGCAGAATAGCTCTCTTGAGCTTCTCGCTGGGCTGCTTCAAAGAGTTTCGCCCTCAAAATTTGAAGGGCTTTTTCTTTATTCTGAGTCTGAGAGCGCCCATCC
>JALRJZ010000115.1:333-8176 GCA_023261045.1 Akkermansiaceae bacterium | reverse complement strand
GGTCGAAAGGAGTGCATTGTTGATGAGAATCGAGTCATCGGGCTCAATTTCGACAGGGATATTGACGGCAACTGCGGGTTCGTTTGAAGGAATTAAGCTTGAAATGCTTAGTGCTTGGAGAGCAACGGCACTGGTGATTCCAAGTCGGTTGGTCCCAAGTTGTTGGGAGATCAATTCGACTGTTTGCCCCTCGTTGAGAGTGATGATCGCTCCTCCCCAATCTCCTCCAGTTCTGCCGCCACCGCTGTCGCGATTGTATCCTGCGCTTCGCCCCCAGAGGAGGGGTTGACCGGATCCATCGATTTGCCAACCTTGGAGAGGCAAGGTGCGAAGGTGATCTTCCGAAGTTGCCGAGCTTGAGGTGAAGATGCTTCCGAAAAACAAGTAGTCGTCACTTTTGTTCGCTGTAATTGGACTTGTGCCAAGAGTGTGAGAAAACGCGGTGTTTGCCGGACTTGCCAAGCGATCAAAGACTAAAGGAGTGACGGAAGGGAGATTGACTTCCTGACTGGTTGAGTTTGTCAGTGAGATTGTCTTGGCTGTGCCTGGAAGTTTGACGATGGTCAGAGCGGTCTCGTTGCCTTGGATGGTCGCGGCACTTCCTCCCGATTCCATCACGACCTCAACATTGAGTATTTGCCCCCCTGTTGATTGAATGATCGTGCCCAAAGCGGTGACTCCGCTATTTGCAGCTTCACCATTGGCATCACCTCGGAGGTAGGTTGTCGTCAGAGAGCCAGCAACTTCTACCCCATCGAGTGTGAGTCGTTGTTGATAGCTTGTTCGCGTTCCATTGTTTGGTTTTTCGAGTCGAGTGTTGGCGAAAACTAAATAGGCCCCTGCCTCGTTTAAGGTCACATCTCCGGTGCCGGTGAGAAAAGAGAATGCACTTCCCATGGTGCCCGGGGAATTGTTTATATCGTAAGCAACATCCGTGAATGAAATAGGAATCGTTCCCGCTTGATTTGTGCTGCGTTGGAGGCTGAGAAAATCCCAAGAATCCCCCAGTTTGAGGAATTGAATCGACGTTCCATTCCCTACTCGAGTGGGCAGACCTGCGGCATCGTTATCGTCTGAGCGGCTTGTTTCCAAAGTGAGGATATCATTGTCATTCTCGACAGTAATAATGCCTCCGCCGGAGAGGACATCTTCATCAGCACCCCCTGATCTTCTGATGTATCCGTGCGAACGACCGATCGCTAGAGCACTTCCATTGAGAGTTAGATTGCCCATGAATTCGGCACGGGTGCTTCCACTGCTGACATCAAAGCGAGAATCATAAATGACGAGGTGCCGTCCAGCACTCAGCGCGATTTCGGTTGGGTTAACTCCAGAAGGATTAAACTCATAGGTCGCGTCGACGCGAATGGGAGTGTCAAAGTCGTGAACCAGAGCAGGGCCTAGACCGGTCGGGGAAGTTGCTCTTTCTAATTGTTCTCCACCAGCTGACTCGATGATGATGGCGTGATCTCCAAGTTGTCCGCCAGGAGTGACTTCGCCAAAAGAAGTCAATGAAAGGCCAGAAAGAATAGCGCAGCTCAAGCTTAAGCATTGAAAATGAGAGTCAGAATTCATGGGAAAAATGTGTGTGCAGAATGGTCTTGATGCGAAAAGACCAGTTCCCTAGGCTGACAAATATTAAAAATCAGGCAAGGTCATTCGTAAGTTTGTTGTTCCGCTGATCATCGCAGCTTGTCGGATTGCGTTTCTTGACTCGCGCCAGAGTGGTAGGGCGGAATCCTAACTCGTTGAAAGTGAGTAAAAGAGCGATGAAGCTCGTCATTTTGAGAATCTTTATCCAAGTTCCTGTTGTGCGAGATCGTCTCTCTAAGTCCAAACTCGTTGAGTGCCTTCTGGCATTCGGACTTGGTGGGTTTTTCATCTGGGCAGGAGTTGTGAAACTCATGGATCTCAGTGGGTTTACGCAGGATGTGTCTAACTACGAGTTGCGTTGGGAGATCGAGCTCGCTCAGAAAAGCATCAATCTCTTTGACGCGCCAGTAGATGCGTATTTGGCCTACAGCTTGCCTTGGCTTGAGGTCTTTGCAGGTCTCGCCGTTGTCTTGGGAGTGTGCAGATCTGGAGGAGCGATGGTGATCTTGGGTTTGCTCTGTGCCTTTAACATTGCGCTGGCGAGTGCATGGAGCCGTGGGCTCAACATCAATTGCGGTTGCTTTGGGCAATCAAGCGAGCCTGTCAATTATCTCTTAAAAATCGGATCCAATATTGCTCTCATCATCATTTCCTTAACCATTCTTTTCATCAGATGGAGGCATCAGCGGCTTGCCACCGGCAGTGAGGAGAATAGATTGGCGCCATGACTTACGCCCAACGCCTTCAATCTCGCCTGCAAACAACCGGTTCTGCCTTGTGCGTTGGATTAGATCCTCGGCCGGAATTGACCAAAGGGGGAGTGGAGGGAATCGCGGATTTTTTGCGGCGGGTCGTTGGCGAAACGGCTCCTTATGCTGCAGCTTTTAAGCCCAATATTGCCTATTTTGAGGCCATGGGTCTTCGCGGAATCGAGATTCTTGATGGTTTGTTAAACGAGATGCCTGAGGATGTTCCGGTGATTTTAGATGCCAAGCGGGGCGATATCGGAGAAACTCAAAAATATTACGCTCGATCTTATTTTGAAAACTGGGGTGTTGATGCAGTGACACTCAATCCCTTTATGGGCTACGATACTCTTTCGGAGTTTTTGGATTGGGAGCAAAAAGCAATCTACCTTCTCGCGGTGACTTCAAACCCTGGCAGCGTTGATTTTCAGCGGCGTGATTCGGAAGGTCGTAAAGTCTTTGAGCGGGTTGGAGATCTCTGTTCGCGCGCCCTTGCAGAGGGGCGAAAAACGACCGCTGGTTTGGTGGTAGGCTTAACCAACGCTGACCAAGATGTTTTAGAGAATCTGCCGGATGTGCCTTTATTGATTCCGGGTTTAGGAGCTCAAGGTGGGAGTTTAGAGTCGTTGCAAGGAAGTGGTCGAAAGGCTCCGAGTGTCATTAATGTCTCTCGAGGCATCACTTACGCGCAGGGAGATACGAATTATGCCAAGTTGGCGCAGCATTGGGCGGATCAGATCTCGAGCGCTCTCGATGAACGCAATGGCTAACGTTCAAGAGCTATTGAAGTTGATATTTAAGAAATATTAACTATTGTCGGTCAGAGAACCCTTGTTCCAGAGGATTTCTGGTCCAAAATATTTCGCGATTCCAATTGCATTTAGGTGACATTTTGTGTACTTGAGTGGCGCTAAAAACACTCTCTAAGCGCATTTATGGACACTTTTGGGCAGTATTGTGTGGGTCATCATGACCGCCAATTAGACTCCAAGGGAAGAATTTCCCTTCCGGTGAGCTTTCGCCCTGATGCCGGAGAAAACGTTTACCTTCTTGAAGTTGAGGTTCTTGGAGTGCCCGCGTTGCGCGTTTTAACCGAGGACGGTTTTCGCCAGAAATTGCACGATATTGAGATGATGGATGGGGTGACTCCCGCTGTTCGAGATCGCGCAAGAGGAACCCTTTTTGGCATGTGCCTTGAGACAAAGGTGAATGACCAAGGCAAATTGACCATCCCGAAAGCCCTGGCAGAGGCGCATGGGCTTGAATTACCCGGGTCGGCTCTTTTGGTAGGACGAGGAAAGCTTTTTGAGATTTATACGCCAAAAAATGGAGAGGCATTGAAGGTCGCTGAACAACGAGATCGAGAGCAAAACACGCAAATCAATGATGTTTTGGGGCTCTCATGACCACCTGCACGAACGAACCATGCTTTTTAATCATCCCATCCCGGCCTTTTCTGGTTTCCAGTGGTCAGGTCGCCTCGCCCCTTCGTTGCGGGTTTCGGAGGTGCTTTCTGGGATTCAAAGCGTCGTGTGCTCTATCGCGCAAGATGCATCGAGCTCCCCGGAGCAGCCATTTTATCACCAATCCATCCTGCTCAAAGAAGTCATCGAGTTTTTGGCACCGGCCCAGGGCAAGCTCATTGTCGATGGGACTTTAGGGGGAGGAGGACACACGGAAGCACTGTTACGAGTTGGCGCGAGCGTCAAAGGGATTGATCGTGATCAAGAAGCTCGCGTCTACGCAGCGCAGCGTCTCGAGCGATTTGGTGAGAGATTTGAACCAGTGGCTGGCCGTTTCAGTGAAATGTCCCAGCTAGCTCAAGCCAAGCAGTGGGGGCTTCTCGATGGGATTCTTCTCGATCTAGGCGTCTCATCACATCAGTTAGACGCTGGTGAAAGGGGTTTTTCCTTTCGCTTTGATGGCCCATTAGACATGCGCATGGGCAAGGAGGGCCCAACCGCTGCCGATCTCGTCAATTCATGGTCTGAATCTGAACTACGCCAAATTTTTTGGGACCTTGGAGAGGAAAAATCAGCTCGTAAAATTGCAGCGTGGATCGTTTCTCAGCGAGCTCAGAGCCCTTTTGAGACAACGCTTCAGCTTGCCAATGGGATCGAAAAATTAATCGGTCGACGCGGCAAAACTCATCCGGCAACGAAGGTCTTCCAAGCTCTCCGCATGCAGGTCAACGATGAGTTGGGTGAGCTTCGCCGCTTTCTAGAACTTGCACCGACTCTTCTTAAGCCGGGTGGCCGTCTGGCCATTATTAGCTTTCACAGCCTTGAGGATCGAATGGTGAAGCAAGCTTTCCGAGAGCAATCTCGGCAAGAGATTGACCGACCTGAGTGGCCAGAGCCTCGACCCAATCCTCGATGTTTTTACCGCCTTTTAACCCGTCGTGGAATTGCCCCTGATCTCATGGAAGTCCAAACAAATCCCCGATCTCGAAGCTCTCGGCTTCGCGTTGTCGAAAAAATCAACCCCGTCATCCCATCCCTATGAACCGAAAAAAGCGAGCCGCTCAAGTGAGTGTTCCAACCTTGATTCTTCTTTTTGGAGCCCTTGTGATTTTATGCACCGGAGGTGTCAGCTACGTCGTTTTAAAAAACCGCCAGGTGACAGCGAGACGGGAAATCGAAAAAATCCACGAAACCATGGAGAAGCATCGTGTTTTAATGACACTTCACAAGACAGACATTGTCGCTGCGCTCGATGTTTATGATATTCGCAGAAGAATTCGGGAAGGTAGTTTGTCTTTGGCCGAGATTCCGATCAAAGCGATCGAGCCTCTCAAGACTGAGCCGGCACAACCTGTGACTGAAGGAAGGATGGCGCGACGATAGAATGAAGAAATCATCGATCCATTCTAGAGCCTTTCTGGTATGCCTAGTCCTTGTGGCTGGGCTCAGTTTGCTCTCGATTCGATTGATTGCAATTCAAGTCTGGGATCGGAAAGTCTCTGCAAAGTGGAGCATTCCAGGTTTTATTCTCGAGGAAAAAATCCCTGCAAATCGTGGTCTAATCGTTGACCGAAATGATCATTTAATTGCGCGTAACCTCTCCGAGGCCGCACTCATTGCCGATGTAAATCATTTCAATTTCTACGATAATCTTACCCGTGCGGTCGCCCATCGCTTTGCTTCCAAAATGGCAGGATGGAAGAATCTCGATGAGCAGAAAAAAAACAAACTGTTGACCAAAATTCGCATGGAACGAGTCAACAAGATGGATCGGGATGAGGTGCGAAACGAACATCTCGCCTACGCCCTTGAAGTCATTAGCACGGAGCTTGAAATGCCTGCTTCACGGCTTCGTGAGCGCATCTCTTCGGAAGAGCAAAGCGGCAAGAAGAGAATCGTCGTCGAAAAAAGAATTCCAGAGGAAAAGGCTCGGCGTATCGAGCACGCACTCCAGGCACGAAAGATTCAAGGCTTTAGTTTTGAGCGCTCGCAGCGTCGTTTTTACCTCAAGCCTCAGCTTGCGCCCCACTTGATTGGTTTTACCGATCATGCCGGCGTGGGACAACTAGGCGTGGAGAAATCGATGCAGGAAATCCTTTGTGGGATTGATGGAGCAAGAGAGTTACGAAGGGAAGAGAATGGACTCATTAATCTGACCGAGCCGAAAAGCGTGTTACCTCCGAAGCATGGGAAGCATGTGAAGATGACGCTTGATCTCGATTTGCAAGCGATTGCGGAGGATGAGCTACAACAAGCTTGTGAACTTAATGGGACTCAACGAGGAAGTATCATCGTGGTGGATCCATACACTGGAGACATTTTAGCGATGGCGAGTCGCCCGTATTTTGATCTTAATGTTCGGGAGAATGTCAAAGATGCAGGGACTAATTTTGCGCTTGCGACGGAATATGAGGCAGGCTCAGTCCTTAAGTTGGTAGCGATGTCAGCAGCTCTTAATGAGCGCAGGGCGCATCGTCGAAGCATCGTCCATTGTGGATGGGGGAGAATCTTAAGGCGAGGCTATCGGGTGATCGATCACCACTCATACGGAGAGCTTACCTTTGACGAAGTGTTGATGAAGTCTAGTAATACCGGAGCCTTTCTCTTTGCCGAAAAAATCGGTCGGGAGCGCTTCTACGACTACCTTGTAGATTTTGGCTTTGGAGAGGCAACGCGCTTTCCCGTCCGAGGTGAGGGACGAGGCTATATTAGCGATCAAACAAATATGCAAAACTTTGCCAGTGCCACCTATGGCTACGGACTTTCCGTGACTCCCGTGCAACTAGCGATGGCTTATTCGGTCATCGCCAATGGTGGAAAATTAATGCGGCCAAGATTGATTGACTCTATCGTCACCAGTAACGGTCGAGTTGTCGATGTGACACCCGTGGAGGCCAAACGTCGAGTCCTCCAAGAAGACGTGGCATACGAAATGCGCCTCTCACTCGAACAAGTCGTTCAAGACGGAACAGGACGGAGAGGAAAAGTATCCGGTTATCGAGCAGGAGGCAAAACCGGAACTTCGTGGAAATGGGATAATGAAATCAAATCATATAGTAAGAATCGTAAGCATTTGACTTTTGCAGGAATGCTGCCGGTGGAGGATCCCAAGTTCGTCTGTGTGGTCACCATTGACGAGGCACCCGCCATTGATCCGGAAAAGGTTGGGGGAGGAACGATCGCGGCACCAGTGTTTGCAAAAGTTGCGAGCCGGGTGGCCGCTCATCTTAAAATCCCGATGACTGAACCGATTGATGAAGAAAGTTCCATCGCTTTAACCGCACAACAATGATCCTCCTACCTTCTCTTTTAGACGTCCTTCCTGAGGCCCAAGGTCTGAGAATTGAGGATATTCCGGTTATTAGTGTCACGGATGATAGTCGCCGAGTGCAGGCGGGCTCAGTCTTTGTTGCCGTGAGAGGCACGACTCATGATGGGCATGATTTCCTCAATGAGGTCATCGAACGATCTCCCGCTGCGATTGTGGCTCAATGCAAGGCACCTGCTCATTATCAAGGTTTGTGGATCCAGGTTGCTAATACGCGGTGCGTTCTCGGGCGTTTAGCGGCTCGCTTTGCTGATGATCCCTCGAGCTCCATGGGAGTCATTGGAGTAACAGGAACGAATGGTAAGACAACAGTCACCTCCTTGATTCAAAACTTGCTTGATCGATCGATGATCAAATGTGGTCTCATTGGGACCATTAAAGTTTACGACGGAAAAACCTTCCGTGAATCTCTCCAAACGACGCCCGGAGCCGTTGAGATTCAAAGCCTTCTAAAGTCGATGCGAGATCATGGATGTCGAGCCGTTTCGATGGAAGCGTCCTCTCACGGACTTGATCAAGGGCGGTGCCAAGGTATTTCCTTTCGAGTCGGTGTCTTTCTGAATTTGACCCAAGATCACTTGGATTATCACGAGACGATGGAGGCATATTTGGAAGCAAAGAGGCTCCTCTTTGCGCAAATGGCCGAAGAAAACCCAGACAGCGTCGCTGTTATTAATATTGACGACCCAGCGGGCGAGAAGTTGGCCGAAGAA
>JALRJZ010000115.1:0-323 GCA_023261045.1 Akkermansiaceae bacterium | reverse complement strand
GTCATTACCTTCGGTTTTAGCGCGAAAGCAGATTTTAGAGCGAGTGACGTGAGGCCATCGGTAAAAGGTCAAAGTTTTGCTCTTGAAGCGAGAGGGCGAAGCTATCTTGTAAAGCTACCGTTTGTTGGTCGTTTCAACATCCTCAATGCACTTGCTTCGGTGGCTGCGGTTTCTGGACTCGGTCTCAGCGTGCGTGATGTGATCAAATTACTTGAAGAAACCCGCCAAATTGCGGGGCGCATGGAGTATGTCGGTGGGGACCGTATTTCTGTATTTGTTGATTATGCACACACCCCAGATGCGCTTGAGAAAGCGTGTGCGAC
>JALRJZ010000114.1 GCA_023261045.1 Akkermansiaceae bacterium | reverse complement strand
AAGAAACATCACCCAGTCAGAGCTTCAGCAAATCCATTTCAAGAAGCATTGTCTCACCTAGAAACATTGGAGCGCTCCCTTGAAGGGATGTCCTTAAGTCAAATCGCTACGGAAACATCATTGATCGTACGGCGCTACTTTGCCGCGACACTTTCAGAGCCCGCACTTTATGAAACAACCGAGGAGTTTCAATCACGCCAAATCGACCTTCCTCAGCATGTCGCAGAACTTTTAAACCGACTCAGCAACGCGAAATATTCGCAATCTGGAAATGATCACCGCAAGGGCTTCGAGTTTGTTTCACAAGCCAAAAACACCCTTAGTCAATCACACTGCGCCAGAGAGCCTGTCTCATGACGATTTTTTCTAAATACCTCTTCGCCGAGCCCACCTGGCTTTATGGACTGCTCGTCGTTCCCATCCTCTGGTTTCTCGCCAATAAGCAGGGATCCAAAACATGGCTGATTTATCCAACTCTTCGGGTCCTTGGCACACTCGGGCTCAAACCCAAAAATCAAACTCGTCAATATCGGCTCTACATCTTCCCCCTTCTTTTAATTCCAGCAATCCTTAGCCTCGCCCGACCCCAAGAACAAAAACATCGAAGCTCAAGGATCGCAAGCGGAGTTGATATCCTTATTGCTTTGGACATTTCCCAATCGATGTCGATTCGTGACTTCGCTGAACCAAGCTCGCGATCCACAATTGGGGAACAAAGGATCACCGCGGCCAAAAAAGTGATTAAAGATTTCATCAAACGACGCCCGGACGATCGAATTGGAATTGTCTCATTCTCTGGACGACCTTACACAGTCGCTCCAATCACCCTCGATCATCACATCCTCGAATACACAATCGATTCGATTATTCTAGAAAACAACCAGATCGAGGGTGGAACTGCAATCGGAACTGCAATCGTGGCCGCTGGATCTCGTTTAGAAAAACTCAGACATCACAAAAACACCGAAGAAGAAGATTCCAAATCCACTCCTTCTAAAAGCAAGGTCATCGTTCTTGTGACTGATGGAGCAAGCAATACCGGGCAACTCGAACCCCTCGAAGCGGCTCGTCATGTTGCAACGCTCGGCATCAAGGTCTATCCTGTAGCGATTGGCACTCCAGAAGGTCGACTTGGCGGTGGAGCTTCGAGCACTCAACAAGAATTTGACGAACAAACTTTACAGGAAATCGCGGAGCTCACTCAGGGTGATTACTACCGAGCTCAAGACTATGAGAGTCTTCGAGAAGCTTTTTCAAGTATCGATGACCTCGAAAAAACTGAGATCACTCAAAATAGCTGGCTCATCAAAAAAGAGCTCTATCCTTGGTTTATTGGAACATCAGTCATTCTCCTCATTGGGTTTCTCTCCTACTCCGCGCTCAACCCTCCACCAATGCCATGACACTCGCAAAACCTGAATGGCTACTTTTACTTTTTCTGATCCCGGCCATCGTGATTGTGAGTTATCTCGCGTGGAAACGGCGTGATCAAAAGTGGAAAGGACTGGTTGCTAACCGCTTAAGAAAACGCCTGAGCCAAACTCGGTCTCCACGCATTTACTTTCTTGGGATTTTTCTCTCTCTGGGTGGTTTAGCATTACTGATCATCGCCCTCGCAGAACCGGAAGCCGGCGAGGAGTGGATAGAAATCAAGTCTGAGGGGCGCAATCTTTTGTTCTGTATCGATATCTCTAGAAGCATGCTCACCGAGGATGTTTCCCCAAATCGACTCCTTGCAGCTCGAGCCGCAGCTCTTGAAATCCTCGACCGATTTCCGAACGACCGAGCTGGAATCCTCCTCTTCTCGGGCAAAGTGATTGTGCAAGCCCCCTTAACAATCGACCATGGATTCATTGAGCAAACTCTTGCACAATTGGACCCAGATGACATTCCAACTGGCGGATCAGATTTAACAAATGCAATCAAACAAGGCACTGCGCTTCTAGCGACAAGCGGCCAGAACAATAATGTTATGGTAGTCTTTTCCGACGGAGAAAAATCTTCGACCGGCTTGAGTGATGCTGCACAACAGGCGAGGGAATCAGGAATTTTTATCTATGCGTTGGGGTTCGGCAGTGAGGGTGGGTTTATTCCCGATCCAAATCAGGCTGATGGAATCTTTAGAGACCGAAATGGCAAAGCCGTCAGAAGTGAACTTGATGAAGAATCACTCAAAACGATTGCCCAAACAACCAATGGATTTTATTCAAATGGGATTGGAAAAGATTTCCTTCGTAAATTAGACCAAGCTCTCGACCAAATGGATCGCTTTGAAGAGACAGGAAGAAATCAGCGCATCACAAAGCCTGCCTACCAGGGCTTTGTCCTAGCCGCTTTGATCTTACTCGTTTTCTCGACTCTTCTTCGCAGCGTTCCAAATCGGATTCTCCTCGTCTTTCTGGCTCTCTTCATGAGCATTCAGCAAAATGAAGCGGGTTTATTCTCCCCAGATGGCAAAGAAGCTCTTGAGGAAAGAGATTACGAGCAGGCTTATCAAAGTCTCTCTCGGGAAGCCCATCGTGCTCGAGGGGACCGAGCGACGCAACTTCATCTTGCGGCGGGATCAACAGCCTTTCAGTTCAAGGATTGGAGTCTTGCAGCAACCTCTTTTACCAACGCACTTCCGACTTCAAATCGGGTTCTCAAAAAAAGTGCTCACTACGGACTCGCAACGTCCCTTTTTTACTCAGCCATCCCTCTGGAAACGATCGATAGGATCAAATACTGGAAAGCGTCAGCTGAACACTTCCAAGAAGCCCTCACATTAGATCCAGAAAGTGTCGAAACTCGTGAAAACTTAGATCGCGTCATGAGTTTGCTTAAACAGGAAGGAGAAAGACAACAGGAAGAGAATCAACCACAAGAATCGAACAAGGAGCAATCGGGCAAACAAGATGATTCAGAAGAACAGAATCAATCGGATTCGCCTCCTGATTCAGAGAACGAGAATTCCTCTCAAGACGATCAAGACGATCAAGACGATGAATCCAAGTCGGATCAAAAGAATTCCGAAAATGAGAGCGGAGATCAATACTCGGAAGATAGGAATGAAAATTCCAAAGACGAGGGCGCCAATCAAGAAAGCGAGCCACAAGAAACGGATTCTGATCAGGATCAGGATTCTTCGAAGAGCGAGAAAGAACAAGATCAACGAAACGGGAATGCAAAACCAGACAACCAAGAGGCGGAGCAAACACCTTCTAAGCAGGATTCAAGTCTCCCTCAAGAAAATGACCGTGAAAGAAATGATCAACGAGACCTTTCGCATGAGCAGAATCGCGAGAATCCCGCTGACAGCTCAGAACAATCTCCAAGAGAAAGGGCACTCAACATCCTCCGGCAATATTCTGATCTTGGAGCAAAACCACCACAAAGGCTCAAAGCGCCTTTCAGACGCTCTGCTCACGACTGGTAATCTCGACTGATGATTCGTTCATACGTAGTTCTTGTTCTCATACTAATCATCGGATTCAAAGATTGCGATGGTGCTCAAGGATCGCCATCAGTCAGGGCAACTTTGAGTAGCTCATTGATTGTTGAGGGCGAGAAAAGCTTATTAACAGTCTCGCTCAATGACCTTCAAACCATTGGCTGGCCTACTTCACCCGTCGTTACCCCTCTGACGCTCAACCAAGAACGCCAAGCGCACATTCAACAAAACGGGCAGATCCAGGAGGTCTTCCAATATACTGTTTCTAGTTTTAAATCTGGAACATTTCGCATCGCCCCCTTTGAAGTTGCAACCTCCCAAGGTGTTTTTCGCTCTCAACCCCTAACTTTGAAGGTGTTCCCCGCAGATTCTCTAAGGGTCAATGGCTTACGATTAGAAAATCAAACCGTGCCTTACCTTTCTGCGCTCTTCCTTGAAAACTTAACCCCTTTTCAAGGCGAATCTCAACACGTTGAAGCAAAGCTCTACCTTCCTCGTGGCCAACCCAACTTCCTGACCATGAAGTATCCCATGATGGCCGAATTAGAAAAGGCCGGCCTGGCAGCTTGGCGTTTTGATGGAGCGAGGGACCCTACTGGAATTTTCACCCAAGAAGGAATTCTCTTCAACGTCTTTACCTACCAAAGCTCGGTGGCTCCAATTCAAACCGGCGAGCTTTCGCTGGGCCCAGGAAAAGCGAGCCCCGTCATTCAGCGAAGGATTCAATCTCGTGGACGTTTTCAAATCAAAGAAGAAAGCCTGGATTTAAAATTCCCTTCAATCAAACTGACTGCAAGACCGTTACCAAAACCGGAACCAGAGGGATTTAATGGCGCTGTCGGGAATTATACAATCTCAGCTTTACCACTGACGAAGGAATTTGAGCTAGGTGACACCATTACCGTTGATATTGAAATCAAAGGCACTGGAAACCTCGCTCAAATTCAAGGCCCCATTCTCGTTGACCCAAAAGACGAGTGGAAACAGTACGAGATTTCCAAAATTACTCAAGGAGAGGAACGCAGAGAGACAGAAGGAACGGTCAAATTCACTCAAGTGATTCGCCCAAATCTAAAAGTAGAGAATCTCCCTCCCTATCGTTTTGTGTATTTCAATCCACTCCTTGAAAAATATGAGACCGCTCAGAGTCTTACCCACCCCCTCACGATCAACGGTTCACTCGCTTCTTTGACTCCTCCAGATGAGAGCGCGACGCTCAGCTTCATCGCCCTATCAAATCAACCACTGCAACATTTCTCCAAAGAAGAAGGATTGAGAATCTGGAAATGGCAACTCATTCCATTGACCGCAATCTTAGTGATCTTAGCGATCCGATTAATGCATCACCTCCGGGCTCGCTCGCTAAATAAGCTCCCTAAAACTGAATTTAACAAAGAACTAAGCGCTCTCGAAAAACTCACCCACGACCAAGCGACCTTCTACAGAGCAGCATCAAATTTCGTGGTGAGATGGAGGGGTGATCATCAGTTTGATGAAATCCACGAGGCCAGAGATCTTTACAGCTTTCGACCTGACCAAGAATCTAAAAGCATACTCCCCAGCGAAAAAAACAAGGTTATCGATCTTCTAAAGAAACTCTCTCCCGTCTTCATCTTCGGAGTGTTTTTTAGTCTACAAACAAACATAGGTTTTGCACAAGTTGACGAGATCACTGCTCACCGCTCTGAGATTCTCCATCAAATGGCGACAAACCCTTGTCCTGAGCACTATTACAACTTAGCGGTTTGTGAGCAGACTTTAGGAAACTCAGGACAAGCTGTTTTAGCCGCTTACCGTTTTCAGCTTCACGGCGGAAACCCCACTCAATTTCTCGAGCAGACACCAGGACTTCGCTCCCTCAAACATTCGGGCATCAAGAACTCCCTTACTGCTCTGACGATTTCAACTTATCAACAGATCCTTGTCGCGAGTCTTTGGCTCCTAGTCATCTTACTTCTTTTGCGAACATTCTATGCAGCTCGATCTCCCAAATGGTTCTCAGCGACTCTCTCTACTCTCACAATAAGCGGATTCATTTTTGGGAGTAGCGGCTGGGCACTCTACCCAAAAGATGTGAGTTATAAACCTCTCGAAGATTTGTCTGTCGTCACCGAAGCAATTCCTTTACGGGCTCAGCCATATGATGGGGCTCAAATCATCCGCGACAACATGATCGGTAGTCTCTGCTATCAAGAGTCAGAGGCTGGTGACTGGCTCTATCTTGAGTTCCCCGGAGAAATGAAGGGATGGCTTCCCAGAAAATCCATTCGTTCCATTTTAGAGTAATCCACTCTCTTACTCCCCCTCCTGAAATCCTACCACTGAGATCTTCCCCTCAGCACACTTCTTTGCAATCTCTTCAACACCAAGAAAAAGTGTTCTACCCGCCTCAACAGCAATGACGCCTACCCCTGCCTGCTGACAGCTATCGATTGTCGTAGGCCCAATGACAGGAACATCAAAACGCATATCTTGCTTGGGTTTTGACACCTTAACAAGGGTCACGTCTCTGCCCTTCCCCAAAAGTCCACCTCTCTGGATACACGCATCAGTCCCTTCAAAAGCCTCAACGGCTAAAACCGTCCCCCTTCGTACAACAATGCTCTGACCGATATCAAGCGCACTCGTTTGCTTGACGATTTTTTTTCCGAATTCCACATCTTCCCACGCTCGTTTATCGAGGCTAGGACCAAAGATGAGCCCTTCTTTTGCAATTTGGTCTTCCAGAAAAGTGGTTGCAGGAAGCAAAGCAATTCCCTCTTTTTCAAGCTCATTTGCAACAGCGCCAAAAAGTGACTCGGCATTTCTCTCTTTGACAGTGTGAAGAACCTTCAGAGTCCTCAGATCAGGCCAGAGATCAAACAAGTTTCGAGGGGCGATTTGACCAACCATGATTGCCTCTGAAACACCTTCTTTTTGAAAAAACTGGATGACTCCTCCCAACTGCCCGACTCGAAACCACTTGATTGCCTGCACTAGCTCAGCGAGCCCCTCCTGAGTCTCTCCTTTAAAGGCGGCAATAACGAGTCTGACTCCTCGACTACGAGCCGCGCGAATAAAGCTCTCTGGGTAAATGCCGTTTCCAGCAATGACGCCTATCACCCGCTCTTTCTCGCTCACGTCCCAAGCATCAGGAGAGTTTCGCGGAATTTCAAACTTCAATTTGCATCGAAGCAACAAACCGCTATCCTAGTTTTATGGTCGCACTCAATACGTTTTCGCTCGCTCTTGGCATTGCTGGAATGGTCGCTCTGCTCATTGTCGGAGTGGTTCTCGCTAATTTTCTGGGACTTTGGATCCAAGCGCGAGCCGCAGGGGCTCCTGTCAGTTTTATTAACCTCATTATGATGCGCTTTCGAAAGGTGCATCCGGGGACCATTGTGAACAGTCGCATTACGGCAGCGAAGGCCGGTCTTGATTATAGTACTGATCGACTCGAGGCCCATTATCTCGCAGGTGGTGATATCATTAATGTTGTTCTAGCTCTCGTTGCCGCCGACAAAGCGGGGATTGCTCTCAATTTTGACAAAGCATGTGCCATTGACCTCGCAACAAAAGACACCGGAAAAACGGTCCTCGAGGCTGTCAGAACATCCATCAACCCGAAAGTCATCGATTGCCCGAACCCGAGTGCAGGGATCACAAAGATCACCGCAGTTGCAAAAGATGGTATTGCCGTTAATGTGCGAGCTCGGGTGACAGTGCGGACCAATCTCGACCGCTTTGTAGGTGGCGCCACCGAAGAAACAATCATTGCTCGAGTGGGCGAGGGTATCGTGACCTCTGTGGGATCCGCTGCTTCCTACAAGACTGTCTTGGAGAATCCCGATTCAATTTCTCGCCTTGTTTTAGAGAAGGGTGTTGATGCCGCAACGGCCTTCTCCATCCTTTCGATCGATATCGCTGATGTTGACGTTGCCGACAACGTTGGTGCTCGGTTACAAACCGAACAAGCCGAAGCAGACAAACAAGTTGCTCAGGCCAAGGCTGAAATGCGCCGGGCCGCAGCAGTTGCTCAGGAGCAAGAAATGGCGGCTCGCACCCAAGAAATGCGAGCAAAAGTGGTGGAGGCTGAAGCGATGGTGCCCACTGCGATTGCCGAAGCGTTCAGAAGTGGAAATCTCGGTGTCATGGACTACGCAAAGTACGAAAATGTCATGGCTGACACCAAAATGCGCGACTCTATTGGCGGTGAAAATCAATCGACCGAGAAGTAATGCTCCTTGCTGAGACAGCGATCGACCCTCAGGTCATCATTATTTTTGTGGCGATGATTTTCGCCGGGATTAAGGCTCTCATCGAGAAGGCCCAGTCCAAGTCGTCTCCACCACAAGAAGAGACCCCAATC
Source organism: Akkermansiaceae bacterium (assembly GCA_023261045.1). Taxonomy (GTDB): domain Bacteria; phylum Verrucomicrobiota; class Verrucomicrobiia; order Verrucomicrobiales; family Akkermansiaceae; genus SW10. The sequence goes on along the minus strand of JALRJZ010000114.1, from coordinate 409 downwards.
GAGGAATATTTTGATGGATACTATGAGGAAGCGCTCCAACAACAGCGTCAACAAATTGGGCTTCAAGTAGAGCCACCACCTCAGACAGCTCATCAATTCGCCCCCACTCCAGAGCTCATTCAACCACCTGCTCCGCTGCCGAAAGTGACAGTTCCGAAACTTTCACCAGCAGAGAAGCAGGCGCTCAAGGACCTTCAAAAAACGGCGGCTCCAGTTCGAAAACAGCCATTAATCTCAACGAAGTCACGCCTCAAAGCGCATCTTTCAAGTCCTACTGCAGCTCGAGAAGCCTTAATTCTCTCCGAGGTTTTTGGCCCACCAAAGGCGTTAAAGAAGTGACAGAGCTTCCTAAAAAAGGTCTCAGCGACCATTGAGAATAGGGGCCAATCGGCGAGATGTCCCTTCTGGC
>JALRJZ010000113.1 GCA_023261045.1 Akkermansiaceae bacterium | reverse complement strand
AAGATGGCTTCGGCTTCTCAGCTTCTGACAGAAAAAGAACGAACAAACTCCAACTTCTTTTTCATCTCTAAAGATGCCCCTGAACGCTTCAAGAGCATTGCGGGAAACTTCAGAGAACTTGCGCGTTATCAGCAACGCCAACATTCAAAAATTGAACGGTGGCCCCTCCATCTCGAAGCCTCAATTCTCATTGTCATTGTTCTGTCCTTTTTTACTCGCAGTCTTTGGCCAGCATTTCTTCTCACCTCCTCCACCTTGGTCATTTCATTCATTCTCTCTAAGTGGATCTTAGTGACTCCCCTCATCGCTCTTTTGATCTGTTATCCGCTCCTTTTTCCTGAGAATCTAAGACCAAAGCGCTACTCAAAACCCTCGCCAAAAAACAAGCCCTCCTCTCCTAAAAAAGCTTCTTCCTAAACTCATTCTTTGCACTTTCACCTCGTTCTAATTCCAACTATCTCTTTTGCATGCGCGACGACGTCAAACAACTACTTAGCCTTCAAGAAACTGATCTTAAGATTAAGTCCCTTCAAGCTGAGCTCGCGAAAATACCTCAGCTCCAAGAGTCCGCAAAAACTCGACTCACCAATGACGAACAAGCGCTTGCTGAAGCCAAAAAGTCCTACCAAGAAAACGAAGTTGCCATCAAGAATATCGAACTCGATATCGGAACCCGACGCAATACGATCGAGCGCCTCAAAACTCAACAATTCGAAACCAAGAAGAATGACGAATATGCAAAGCTTGGTGAGGAAATCATTCGATACTCCAAAGAGGTTGACGATTTAGAAACTCGAGAACTTGAGCTCATGGAAATCGCCGATCAGCACCGTTCAACAATCGAAAGCGCTAAAAACAGCCTTAGCAAAACACAATCTTTCGTTGATGAGGAAATCACCGAACTCCAGTCACGCGCCGACCAAAAACGAGACACACTCTCACAAGAAGAGAGCCTTCGTGGTGAAAAAGAACTCGTCATCGATGAAGACCTGCTAGCGAATTATCGCCGACTTTTTGATAAAAGAAATGGCGACGCTGTCATGCTTGTGAGTCACGAACGCAGCTGCAGCTCATGTCACGTTCAAGTCACTCCTGCGACCTATGCTTCGGCTCAGTCAGGCGGAGAAATCGCCCATTGTGACAACTGTGGAGCTATTCTCTTCACACAATAAAGGCATTCGTTCTCGAATTAACTTTTCCTCTCTCCGACTTTATCCAATCTTTCGCCCCGTTATGGCCAAACCCAAATCGGCAATCACTCCCACTCGCTCAGAAAACTTTCCAGAGTGGTATCAACAGGTGGTTCGCTCCGCCGACCTTGCGGAAAATTCAGAAACACGAGGCTGCATGGTCATCAAGCCGTGGGGTTTTGCAATTTGGGAAGCAATCCAGAGAGATCTCGATTTTCGTTTCAAAGAGACCGGCCACCAAAACGCTTACTTTCCCTTACTCATTCCATTAGCCTACCTTGAGAAAGAAGCGGAACACGCAGAAGGATTTGCCACTGAATGTGCCGTGGTAACCCACCACCGTTTGGAAGCAGAAAAGGATGAACATGGGAAAACTCGTATGATCCCCTCAGGGAAACTTACCGAACCCTATGTGATCCGCCCAACTTCAGAAACCATCATTGGCGCCGCCTTTTCGCGCTGGGTGGGTTCCTATCGAGACCTTCCCCTACTCATCAATCAGTGGGCGAATGTGATGCGCTGGGAGATGCGCCCACGCCTCTTTTTAAGAACCGCTGAGTTTCTGTGGCAGGAGGGCCACACTGCCCACGAAACCAAGGAAGAAGCTCTTGAAGAAACACAAATGATCCACGAGCTCTACTCTCATGCCATTCGTGATCTCTTGGCCATTCCTGTCATCATGGGTGAAAAAACAGAAGCTGAACGTTTCCCAGGAGCTGAATCAACACTCACTGTTGAAGCAATGGTTCAGGACAAAAAGGCGATTCAAGCAGGCACATCCCACTACCTTGGACAAAACTTCGCGAAAGCTCAAAATATTAAGTTTGTGGACCGTGAAAATACCGACCAATTCGTTCACACGACTTCTTGGGGTGTTTCGACCCGCCTTGTCGGAACTTTGATCATGGCTCACTCAGACGATGACGGCCTGGTTCTACCGCCACGAATTGCTCCCCAACAGATTGTCATTATCCCCATCACTCCAAAGGAAGACTCACGAGACGCCATCCTCGATGCCTGCGACGCACTTGCTCTGCGTCTCAAGGAGCAAACATACGGACGCGAAGCTTTGCGTGTTCATGTTGACAGAAGGGATCTCGGAGGCGGCGTGAAAAAGTGGGAATGGGTCAAAAAAGGAGTTCCCATCAGAATTGAAATTGGACCACGTGATCTACAAGAGCGAAAAGTTTGCCTCCAGCGCCGAGATCAACCCAGCAACGAAAAGACCTTCTTGGATAAGGAGGAATTTCTGAGGGATGCTTCCGACCTTCTAGAAAACATCCATCAGACTTTACTCGAAAGAGCACGAAGCTTTAGAGACGCAAATGTTACGGAATGTGGAACGATCGAATCTTTCGAGAATCATTGGGACGCATCCAATGAGAATCCAGGTTGGCTCATCACTCCATGGGCCGGAAGTCGAATCGAGGAAGAAAAGCTCTCCAAAAAGTTTAAAATTAGCGTTCGCTGCCTTCCTTTGGACAAGCAAAACGAGCCAGAGGCGCCCTGCTTCCTGAGTGGCAAGCCCACAAAATCCAGAGCAATTTGGGCTCGAAGCTACTAATTGTTTCACCCGTTATTGTAATCAGGGCTTGCCCATCGACCTTCCTAGTTTCAAAAGCAGGTTATGTCGCAACGCACGAAAGTCGCAATTGTTGGAGCCAGTGGTTACACCGGACTGGAACTTCTCCGATTGATTTTCTGTCATCCGAACGCCGAAGTTACTGCGATCACTTCTCGCTCCAATGCCCAAAAGGCTTTTACTGAAGTTTTTCCACGTTTCAAAGACCACCCCGGGACTGACATTTGCTTCATCGAGCCTAACATGGAGGTCGTTGCATCTACCGGAGCGGAAGTTGCCTTTCTGGCTTTACCCCACGGAAAAGCGGCTCCCTACGCAAAAGAGCTTCTTGAGCTGGGAGTGAAGGTGATTGATCTGAGTGCTGACTTCAGGCTCGATGATCCTCTTGTCTATGAAGAGTTTTACAACGAAGTGCATCCCGCTCCCGAATTGCTCAAGGAAGCGGTTTTTGGACTTCCAGAACTCTATGATGAAGAAATCCGCAGGAGCAGGCTCATCGCCGCTCCAGGGTGCTACCCAACTTCCATCATGCTCCCTCTCATCCCTCTCTTAAAGACCCAATTAATTGAGCATTCATCAATTCACGTTTCTTCAATGAGTGGTGTGAGTGGAGCTGGCCGCAATGCGAGCCTTCCACTCATATTCGCTGAAGTTAATGAAAGTGTTCGCTCGTATGGCCTCCCTAAACACCGTCACCTTTCAGAAATCGAACAAGAGCTTTCAAAGGCCGCTAGCCAAAAGGTGATCATCTCTTTTGTCCCACACCTGATTCCAGTCACCGCTGGAATCTGCACAACTATTTTCGCAGAATTGGTGGGTGAAATCCAGCAAGTTAAAACAGTCTTAGAGGAGACCTATGGAGGACACCCATTTGTCCGACTACGGGGAGAAGGAGTCTCACCGGACACCAAGCACGTTACGGGGACAAACTATCTTGATATCGGATGGCATCATGATTCTAGAACCGGGCGCCTCATCTTACAAAGTGCTGAAGACAACCTTGGCAAAGGTGCTGCCGGACAAGCGGTGCAATGCTTCAACATACTCTCGGGCAATCCCCAAACTGACGGCTTACTTAATCTCTAAATCAGTTTCCTAACCGAAATTAGCACCTTTATGGATCACCCCTATACAAGAATCAAAGGTGGCGTCTGTGCATCTAAGGAGTTTCTTACAAGCGCAGTCTCTTGCGGAATTAAGAATCCAGAGTCGGATCGACTTGATCTTTCACTCATTTACTCAAAACGAGACTGTTTATCGGTAGGAATGTTTACTCAAAATAAGGTGAAAGCGGCCCCTGTAAGAGTGTCGCAAAACCATTTGCGAGCAAACCCGATCAGAGCAATTATTTCAAACAGTGGCAATGCCAACGCGTGCACAGGGCCCAACGGCCTCAAGGACGCACGTAATATGGCGTCCGAGACCGCAAAGCTTCTAAAGATCAAACAAAGGGAGGTTGCGGTCTGTTCGACAGGAGTCATCGGACTCCCCCTGCCAATGGCAAGGGTTGCATCCAAATATGAGCTTTTAATCGCAGGTCTTGGTCCAAAAAATGGAAATGATGTGGCCAAGGCGATCATCACGAGTGATACCCATGAAAAAGAATTTGCGATTTCTTTTGATTTGGATGGAACGAGAATTCGCATTGGAGGCTGTGCAAAAGGCGCGGGGATGATTAATCCCAATATGGCCACCATGCTTTGCTTTATCACCACGGATGCCAATCTTAGCTCCTCATGCCTCAACCGAGCAGTCAAGGATGCCGTCGAGAACACTTTTAATCGCATTACAATTGATGGAGACACCAGCACCAATGACTCGGTCATCGTGATGGCAAATGGCGCAGCAGAAAATAAAAGAATCACCCGTGGCACCAAGAGCTGTCGCATTTTTGCTCACGCTCTAGAATTCGTCATGAGTAAACTTGCAAAGGCAATTGTTCGAGATGGTGAACGAGTCACAAAATTCGTCACCCTCGAGGTGAAAGGTGCACGGACAGCGATGGACGCTAAAAAGGTTGCTCAAGCAGTTGCAAATTCATCACTCGTCAAATCTTCCTGGAATGGAGAAGACCCCAATTGGGGCAGGATCATTCACGCCGTAGGCTACGCCGGAGCGAGTATACGAGAAGAACTGATTGATATTTATTACGAATCCAAATCCGCGTGCGAGGGAGGCATTCAAGGCCCTACCAACCCCGAAGTTTTGAGAAGCATTGTCAGCAAAGCGGATTTTAAAATCACCATTGATCTCAATCTTGGCTCAGCGAAACACACCATCTACGCCTCAGATCTTTCACCGGAGTATGTTGAGTTTAACCGCTCCGAATATGCCTATTGGAAACAGGCAAAAAAAGACGGTCTTGTATAATTACGCATGATCAAGGGCTCTAGCCAGAGCTCCAATGACGACTTCACCCTCTTCAACACCGACAGAGAGTCTCAATAAGTTTGGAGAAACTCCGCACGCTTCGGCCCAATCAAGCTCGTAGTAGTGAGCAAGCATCGTGTACGGACTTGCCAGGGTAAACTCTGTTCCCAAGCTTGGCCCCTTACAAAGCTCGAGAGCATCATAGACTTTAGGCATTTTTCTGGGTTGCTTTAGCGTAAATGACACGAGCCCACCATAACCCCCAGAATCTCGTCGAATCAGTTGATATTCATGAGGAGTGTTAAACTTCGGATACCAAACTCTCCCAACTGCCGGATGAGCGTTCAGATATTCACCAATAAGTTCACCATTCACATTAGAACGACTGACTCGCTCTCCAAAGTTTTTCATGTTTGAGATCAGGACCCGGCAATCTTCGGCATAGAGTCGCGAACCTCCGTTGGTATCGTCTTTTAAAAAACTTCGAAACTCACTCGCCCACTGCGATTGAGAGTTTACCGTAACCATCCCAGCCATCACATCCCCTACGCCAGAAACCCATTTTGTGAGGCTTGTTGTGACGAGATCAGCAAACTGTAACACATCTACATTCAGAGAAGTGGCAACAGTATCATCGACCACAAGAGGCACCCCTCCCTGATGACAAGCTTCAGCCACTCGAGGAAGATTCACCGTCCGAAGCAAAGGATTACTCGGAATCTCGCAAAAAACAGCGCCGAATTCCCCTTCCTGAATTCTCCTAACTGCAGCATCAAAATCCTCCCCCTCCGTATCATAAAGAAAAACAACTCCGTTACCGAATCGCTCCTGAACCTTAAGCGCATCCACGTAAGGAAACTCAAGCTGAAGGGTCTTTTTACTCGGGAAAAGATTCAGAATGGCACGATAAGCGGAAAAAATACTAGCCATTCCACTTTCATAAAGAAAGTGATCGTCTAGCTCTGCTCCCGTGGTCTCAGCGAGTTGCTGCTTAAGAATCACAGCGGACCCCCCTTCAACCACCGAATCGCTCAAATGAGCCTGAGCTTGGCGGCTACTGACAACCTCACCGGTAAACCTCCAATATTCCATCGCCACTCCAATGGCCGATTCAGGAACGACCAAGGCCTGCATTCCATTGTCATAACTCGCGATTCTCGTAGCCACCGCCAAAGTGCGTTCCACATATCTTTGCGCCCTTTGAGCAGCTCGCTTGTGAGGAAAGACAATCGCCCGCTTACCTGCCTCTGCAATTTCTTCGGTTGCCTTGGCAAAGAGCCGTTTGACAAACGGGTGAAGAAAAAATCGAGGATATCCAGCCTCAAGTTTCTTCATGACCTTATCCCTGCCTTCTTCATATCCAATTACGGAATCCCATGTCGGCAGGGAGACGGCGCAAGCATGATCACTACTTGGCAGCGGTCGACCGAGAGATCGAGCCTGCCAAAGAGGGCTTTTTACAAGATCGCGCACAGCGGGGTTTCTGACTGGAAGTTCCTCATTTCGCAAGCCCCTGTTTCCTTTATATTTGCGTTGACAGGGCAGCTTGGTCTTCCTAGCTTTCGCGCCCCTTAAAGCTCCTTGTCTAGAAATAAGGCGCCCAACGGAACCCAGTAAAACTATGAAAACGTTTTCAGCAAAACCTGCCGACGTCGAGCGCGCTTGGCATATCATTGACGCCAAAGATCAGATCGTTGGCAAAGTCGCCGTGGAAGCGGCCCGTCTCCTCCGGGGTAAGCACAAAGCTATCTTTACCCCACATATCGATACTGGAGACTTCGTCATCATCATCAACGCAGAACAGGCAAGATTTACCGGCTCTAAAGAGCAATATAAAATCTACGCCCGTCACTCAGGTTATGTCGGCGGTCAAACCATCGAAACTCCTGCAAAGGTCCGCGCCCGCAAACCTGAGCTCATTCTTGAATGGGCGGTAAAAGGAATGGTTCCAAAAAATAAGCTTGGAGCTGCGCAAATGGGAAAACTCAAGGTTTATGCTGGTTCGGAACACCCGCATGAGGCCCAGAACCCACAACCATACTCCCTCTAATCCTGAAACCTTTATTAGAAATCTTTTACTATGAGTGATACTTATACTGCGACGGGACGACGTAAAACTGCAGTTGCGCGTGTCTGGCTGACTCCCGGAACTGGAAATATCCAAATCAATGAGGAATCCTTCGAGGATGCTCTTCCCACCTTAACCCTTCAGGGTGAGATTCTCGAGCCACTCCAAGTGGCCAACCTCCGCAACAAATTTGACATCAAAGCTGTCACCAAAGGTGGTGGAGTCAACGGGCAAGCTGGCGCGATTCGTTTAGCCATTGCTCGCTCTCTTATTGTCGCTGATCCGGAACTTAGACCAGCTCTCAAAGCAGCCGGTTTACTTCGCCGTGATCCACGCGCAAAGGAGCGCAAGAAACCTGGTCAACCAGGTGCCCGCAAGCGCTTCCAATTTTCAAAGCGTTAATACCATACTCTTTCCAAACACTTCACAACAGCCGCTGTTCCTGCTGGAGCGCGGCTGTTTTCTTTGGCAGACTTTCAAACATGAAGCTCATCTCTTGGAACGTAAATGGTCTGCGTGCTGTCCTTAAAAAAAACTTTGTCGAATACGTTCTAGACTCGGATCCCGATATTCTCTGCCTCCAGGAAACAAAAGCTCGACCAGAGCAGGTTGAGCTCCCTCTGGAGCTTGCGCACTATCGAACCTACTGGAACTCCGCAGAAAAGCCTGGTTACTCAGGAACGGCTATTTTCACCAAAACTGAACCTGAAACAATCCGCTATGGATGCGGAAGCCCTGAAGGAGATGCTGAAGGACGAGTCATCACTCTCGAATACCCCTCCTACTTTTTGGTGACAGTTTACACACCCAATTCGAAAAATGAACTTGCACGCCTCCCTTATAGAATGATTTGGGACGAAGCGTTTAGAACATACTTGAAAGATCTCGAATCAGAAGGGAAACCTGTCATCACCTGCGGAGACCTGAATGTTGCCCATCAAGAAATCGATCTGGCCAGACCCCAGCAAAACCATCGATCCGCTGGCTTTTCAGACGAAGAAAGAGCTGGTTTTACTCAATTGCTTGATGCGGGATTCATCGATACTTTCCGAT
>JALRJZ010000112.1:287-8282 GCA_023261045.1 Akkermansiaceae bacterium | reverse complement strand
CATCTTTTGTTGCCAGGATTGGGGGGTTCTTCCTTGGTCGTCGATTTTTAAGTAGATTGCTCCCGAGTGATTGAGTCGAAGGTATCCCTCCGGATCGATGACAAGCTCGGAAGCGTTGATTTGAAACTTCGCAAGAAGAGCAGCGAGTTCGACGCTGGGTAAGACCTGATCTCCCCAACGGACCAAAAGAGGAGTGAAGGGTGAGCGGGGCTTGATTGCTCGAATCGTGGAAATTCCAAAATGAGTTGGTTGAACTGAGGGAGGATCGGTAATTGTATCAATTTCAGGTAAGTTTGGTGGATATCCTGTATATTGACCAATGACAGAGGAGGTGAGGTAGGGCGGGAGTGGTTTCTTCTCTCCAGAATTTTCTGCCGAAAGTCCTAATACCGAGCGAGGGAATCGCGATAATTCGTGTTGGAGAGTGAGAAGAGATATCTCGTCAGCTTCCTCCCAAGATAGAGAAGAGGTGATGACTAAAAGTTCTGACTTTTCAGGGTCGAGCTGGCTGAAAAAGTAAGCCCAATTCGTTGGTTGAAGTGGGCTCGCTCCGAGGATATCTTCGGTAGAAGAATCGATCTCAAAGGAGGAGATTTCCGCGAGTTCTTCGGTTTGGGTTTGCTCTAAGATGGTAACTTCAAAGCGGCTTTTTTCTTCCTTTTGAGCGAAGGTGGGTGTTTTCTGGTGGAGATTGGGAGTCCAGAAAAGCTGATGCTCGAATTCAACAAGTTGAGGGGTTTGAGGGATGATAGCAAGCAATCCAATTCCAACCGAAACGGGAAGGAAGAGTTGTAAAGATTGCCGCAGAGAGCTCATGCCACGCTCGACAATAAAGGGTTGGACGCTCCTAGTCGAGAACTGCTCCAAGCGAGTCTTCAAGTGGAGTGTCCGCAATGACTTCTTGAAGAAAAGCCACGGCGGCAGGAATTTGCTCTAGATACCAATCGTTGCGATCTTGGTGTCCAATTTTGGCATAGGCACCAAGGGCTTGCATGAGGCGCTGAGCAGCACAATCGAAAAGAATCGGTTCGATGGGTTCCTCTTCGGTCACGTCCTCCCAGATTTTGAGAATCTCCCTGCGATCTTCAGCGGAGTGATTCATGTAAGGGTCAAAGAGAAGAGAAGCGAGGTCATATTCTTGGCGGCCCATTCGTAAACCTTGAAAATCGATGATATAAGCTTTGTTGTCTTTTAGAAGGAGGTTCTGAGATTGAAAATCTCGGTGGATGAGATGAGGTGCCGTGGCTCCGAGCCGCTTTGCCAGAGAGAGTAACATCGGGTCTTCACGTAAGGAGCTCGAATCCTTCCCGAGGTGTGTCTCGACAAAATGATCAAAGAAGTATTCCTGTTCCCATCGGTAAAGGGATTCTTCAAAGGCTGGTTGAAGTTCAAAATCCTTTGGTGGACGAGTATAGAGAAGCTTGTCTAGTTGTTGGATTGCGCTGCGATAGTATGGCTCACGCTCGCTAAATGGGGCGTCTTTGAGGCTCAGAAGATCTTCATCTCCAAGATCTTCGATGAGGGCGACGTGGCGACGAACGTTGTCATATAAAACCTGAGGAATATTTAACCCAGCTTTCGTTAAAAATTCCGCGACGGGTAGAAAATTTGCGTTATCGGATCGTTCGAGTGTGTAGTGAACTCCGATAAAGGTTGGGTGGTTGTCCGGTTTGATTCTAATAATGGTGCGACCGGATGCTCCTTTTTGGATGGGCTCCATGAGGACACGGTGCGTTGGTGAAAGATTGAGGTGAGCCCTGACGGCGGTGAGTAAAGTGTCTGCTGGCATTCCGTTGATGCGATTGAGTTTTACTAAAGATTCTGATTGAGATGGCAACCTGCTACGGGGGAAGTGGTGTGAACGATGCAATTTGTCAATTCGGCATCCTGAGAAATCTGGCTCCCTGGCCAAAGAATGGAATCCACGATGCGTGCGCCTGATTCGATCTGGCAGTCAGGAGAGATCCACGAGTTTTCAATCGTAACCTGCTGAGCAATTCTTGCCTGTGGAGAAATCTGGGCGGTCGAATGAGTGTGAGCTTCAATATATGATTCGCGGGTCCCGAGGTCGAGCCAGCTCGACTGGCGGGTGATGAGATGAGCGCCGAGTTGTCCTCTTTTGATTAGATCAAGAAAGGCAGGGATGATGGATGTCTTTTGCTTCTTGGGAATCAGGTCAAGCAGGCTCGCATTTGTCGCATAGATTCCATTAAACTGGTGGGTTCCGGGTTGTTGGTTGAGAGTTCCGCGCAAATCGACGATCTGAGTCCCCTCAACATTCACATTAAGGATTGGACCGTGATCTTGGAGAGCAAGGGTTGCGACATTTTTTGAAGCGAGGTGATCTGCGATGAGATTCTTAAGAGGAAGATTGGTAAGAATGTCTCCATTGTAGACGAGGATTGGCTCATGATTGATCCATTTAGCCACGTTTCGCAGTCCTCCACCTGTTTCTAAGAGAGTCGGTTCATAAAAAAATGTTAAAGAGGCCCCTCGGTATTGCTTGTCTGGAAAAAAAGATTCCCAAGTTTCAGGAAGATGATGGGTGTTGATGGCAAAATTATCGATTCCGGCTTCGAGGCAATGATCCATCACATGGGTGATGAGGGGCCGATTTTGAAAGGGGATTAAGGGCTTTGGAAGCGAATTGGTAAGTGGGCGAAGGCGGGTTCCCAGACCGGCACCGAGAAGAAAAGCTTTTCGCATGAGCTAAGATTGATTTGATTAGGGCCACATTGGAAGTGGCAATCCAACTACTTTGTAATTTCTTATCAGAACACGATGATTAAATATTTCCTTACCTTTGCTTCAGCACTGCCTCTTTTGGCAGTTCCAGATGGATACGAGATTTCAAATTGGGCAGAGCCCTTTGATGTTGATTATCCAACTGCCTTAACGGCAGCGCCAGATGGAACGGTCTATGTTTCGGTTGATAGGAATGGTTCACTAGGTAAGGACCCAAAGATGGGAAAGATTGTCTCCTGTCGTGATACCAATGGCGATGGCAAGGCAGATCGGTTTGTTGATTTTGTTCCAGATGTCGACAGTCCTCGCGGAGGGCACTTCGTTAAAGACACTTTGTACCTGATTCACCCGCCTTATCTTAGTTCGTTTCGTGATACCGATGGAGATGGTGTGTCTGATGAGCATAAAATCCTCCTAGAAAACATCGGCTTTGGACTAAGACACCCACGCGGATCAGATCATACGACCAATGGTTGCCGAATGGGGATTGATGGCTGGCTTTACATTGCGGTTGGAGATTTTGGCATGGAGGCAACAAAGGGAACCGACGGTAAAATTGTCACGCTGCATGGAGGAGGTGTGGCAAGAGTTCGTCCAGATGGAACGGATCTAGAAGTTTACTCGTATCATACTCGCAATATTTGCGACATTGCCATTACACCAACTTTAGATCTATTTACGCGAGATAATACCAATGATGGGAAGGGCTGGAATATTCGCGTCCATCACCTGACCAATGGCTCGGAGCATGGATACCCAAGACTCTACAAGAATTTCACCGACGAAGCGGTCAAGCCGATCTTAGATCTTGGGGGTGGAAGTGGAACGGGTGCGCTCTATCTCGCCGAGCCAGGACACGAGGAGCTGTTGCTGACCTGTGATTGGACCACAGGGAAGATTTATCATGATAAAGTGACGAGGAAAGGTGCTGATTTTACTCTCGAGGAGAGTGTTTGGATGAATCTTACAAGGGCTGTTGATATTGATGTGGATGGCTCGGGTAATCTTTATGCCTGCGACTGGCGCGATGGTCGCTTTAAGTTTGCAGGTGAGGGTAAGAAAGTGGGAATGGTTCAGAAACTGGTCAAAAAGGGGTTTCAAGGAGCGCAGTTTCCGGATTTGACTCAGCTGAATACAGCAGAATTGGTTGCTCAACTGAAGAGCCTTTCGGCGATTCTTCGTTTGGAATCCCAACGAGAGCTTTTGTCTCGGCAGTCAAATGAAGCACATGAGCAGCTCGCATCATTGGTGCTTTCAAATGTCGCCATCGAAACGAAGGTTGCCGCTATTTTTACCTTAGCTCAATTGAAGGGGGTGAGCGCTGATGATCTCTTAGAGGCATTTGCCGATCAATGGGATGCGCATCCTGAAATTCATGAGTTTCTTCTTCGTGCTGCTGGAGATCTTGGTGGTCGAATTTCAAGAAGATCATCAGAACTGGTCTTGGCTTGCCTTAATTCGGCCAACCCAAGAGCACAACTTCAGGCGACAATTGCGCTCATGAGAGTCCAAGGTCCTGATCCAAAGAGTTCCGCTAAAATCATCAAAATGGTCTCAGAATCAGCCGATCCCCGTATTCAGAACACGGCAATTCGTGCTCTCGTAAGAATTGGAGATTCAAATGCCCTCATCAACCATAGTGAGCATCAGGTTGCGCGTCTGGCGCTGATGCGGCTTCATCGTCCGGAAGTAGTTTCCGGAGTGACAGCAAAAATGATTCAAAGCTCTGGCGAAGAGAGGATGGGTTTGATTGAGGTTTTGGGTCGTCTTTTTCACCGGGAGGCAAAATGGGATTTAAAAGCATGGTGGGGAACAAGGCCGGATGACCGTGGACCCTATTTTTCTCCTGAAACTTGGGAAGAGACTCCCCGTATTAAGGCTGCTCTCGAGGAGGTTTTTCAAAAACTTGCGATCTCGGAGCGAGAGGAAATGTTGAGACTTTTAGGAATGAATCGCCTCGCGATTTCTGAGCTCAAATTAGGGAATCAGGATCCTTTTACGATGGCCTTAGTAAGTCCCAATCCTGATCAAAATCAGATTAATATTCTGACTGGTGCGGCAAAGGATTCTAAACGTTTATGGACTGAGCGATTGAAGGGATACCGTGCTTTAGGGAGAATTGATGAAGGTAAAGCTGTCAAAAATCAAATTGAGATTCTCGGTGCTTGGTTAGATCAAGATATTGCAAGTGCTGATGTTGAAAGAGAGCTCACTGATTTCATCAACCAGCCGGCGTTAATCCTCTCAACAAAAACTCTCAGAGAAATTGCTGCAAAAGGGAGTAAATCTGAGAGCCGGGTGGCCTGGAGGACCTTGTTAACCTTTAGCCAGAGTCCCCTGATTAAAGAAAATCAAAAGGAGGGCATTCGTAAAATGATCCAAAAGAACCCTCGAGAGGAGGGGTTGTTTTTGGCGCTTGCAGATCTGGTTCTTCCTGGCTTTGAACAGCAGATTGAGGCGGCGATTAATAGTGATAATGATACTCTCATTGAAGCCGCAAAGCGGGCCAAAATGATCATTGAAAAAGCCCAAGCTAGCGGTGGTAAACGAGTAGTTGAGTTTGAAAAAGCAGAGGTCATGAAGCTCGCTTTGGCTGCCCAAGGGAATGCCTCGAAAGGTAAGATGCTATTTACGCGCCAGGGTTGTATTGCATGCCATGCAGTTGATCAGCAAGCCGAACAAAAAGGTCCCTATCTTGGTTCTTCTGGGAGTAAGTTTACCAAAGATTATTTGATTCAATCCATCCTCGACCCCAACGCGGTTGTTGCACAGGGATTTCAGACTGAAATAATCACGATGAAAGATGGAGTCGTTCATTATGGATTTGTGACCCGGGAAGAGGATGGGGTCGTTGATCTTCGCAATTTGGCGGGAGTTCTTACTCAACTAAAAGTTGGAGCAATCCAAAAAAGAGATCATCAAACACAGTCCATGATGCCGGTTGGCCTAGTAGATGCTCTCACCGTCAGTGAGTTTCACGATTTGATTGCCTACCTGGTATCGATGAAAGAGTAAGTTTGCGCTGAGAACAGCTAAGGCTTGGGAAATGGGGTGTTGAGTGGAAAGGTTGATTTTCGTTGCGCTTAGGTAAGTTGTCATCGCTTGATTACTTGCTAAGTGCTTGTTAAGGCCGATGTTTAGAAATGAGCGATGACGATAAAGGTGGTCCGAAAGGACCTGACCCCCATGAGTTAAGAAAGACTCTTGAGGAGATGTTTGGAAAGATGGGTGGAAGTTTCAGTTTTTCAAATATGGCTCCAGAGCCGTTTTCTGATGAGCACGAAGAAGGTGCCAATGATGAAGTGAATACGGATGTCGAAGAGATCCTGAAGTTTCATTTGTTACCAAGGGATATTAAGGCCTATCTGGATCGCTTCGTGATTCGTCAAGATGAGGCGAAAAAGGCATTAGCGATTGCTGTTTGTGATCACTATAATCATGTGAAGACCCTCAAGGCTAAAGTCGATGAATCTCAAGGAATTGAGCTGCAAAAGCAGAATGTGATGGTGGTGGGACCTACGGGAGTCGGTAAAACCTATTTGGTAAAGCATATCGCCGAACTGATCGGTGTGCCCTTCGTTAAGGCCGACGCGACAAAGTTTTCTGAAACTGGATACGTAGGTGGTGATGTTGATGATCTTGTTCGTGAGCTCGTTCAGAAAGCGAATGGTGATGTGTCTCTTGCTGAATACGGAATTATCTACATCGATGAAATTGATAAACTCGCTTCAAGTGGGGGATTAATCGGTCGTGATGTGAGCGGAAGAGGGGTGCAAACAACCCTTCTTAAACTCATGGAAGAGACGGACGTTCCCCTTAGAAACCCTCAAGATATGCGTGGGCAAATAATGGCCATGATGGATTTCCAAAAGGGTAAAAAGAGTAAAGACACGGTGAACACGAAGCATATTCTTTTCATCGTGAGCGGTGCCTTTTCGGGGTTGGAAAAAATCGTCAGAGAGCGTTCTAGCGATTCTCAGATTGGCTTTTCGGTCGATCAGAAAGAGCGGGTCATGGATACCGAGCTCTTCAAACATGTAACGACTCAGGATTATATCGATTTCGGCTTTGAGGCCGAATTCATCGGTCGAATCCCAGTCAGAGTTGTCTGTGAACATCTTGAAGCTCGGGATCTTGAAGCGATTCTGAAATATTCAGAAGGTAGTCTTCTGAGACAATATGAGAGAGAATTTGAGGCTTATGGAATCGATCTTCGCTTTAAAGAGGATGGAATCTCAAGGATTGCTGAAATGGCTGCTGGTGAAAAGACGGGTGCTCGTGGTTTGATGACGGTAGGTGAAAAAATCCTCCGAGATTTTAAATATGAATTGCCTGGCACATCGGTCACTGAGCTCGTGATTGACGCAAATCTGATCGACCATCGTGAAGAATGTCTTGAGGAGTATCGGAAACTTGGACTTGAGTTGGTCGTTGAAAAGGCCCGCCAAGATATTGATGCCTTCATGCGAGAGTTTCGTGAAAAGCATGGTGTTGTTGTGAAGCTTAACGATGAAGCGGTCGCTCTCTTAGTAAAACTTGCAGGTGAGCAGGCTAGGAGCGTTTTTCAGGTCGCTCGACAGCTCTTTAGGGATTACCAGTTTGGGCTAAAGCTGATTCAGAAAAACATCGGGAAAAACGAGTTCATTCTCACGGCTGCTGCGGTAGAAGATCCTGATCGTTACCTGAGTGATATGGTGGTGAGTTCTTACAAGGAAGCTGAGTAATTTCTCGCTTTTTAAAGGGTGGAAGGGTGCCTTTACAGCTCTCTAAATCTTTTTATGGGAGCTGCCAATTGCTCCGTCTCGCCTCATACTCCTGTTTGGGTAAAAGCACATAGACTGGTTTTTTTGTGGGATCGATTTTCGAGACTAGCGCTTTGAGATTGGCTTCCGACATCGTTGTGCAACCAGCTGTGGCTCTCGCGCCTTGTTCTCTCCAAATATGAAAAAAAATTGCCGATCCAGCAAAGGGCGTTGCTCGTGGGGGAGCATTGTGAGCGATGAAAAGTTTGAGTGAGTGAGCGTGATCATTTTGCTTCATTTGCGCTTTTTTTTCCCAAGCGTTTTTGGGTTCGTGAGAGAGCACTTGATGCTGGTTGTAAGATGGTGAGTTTGAGTCCTCTATCCAGAGATCGCGTGAGGTCACTTTGCGGTAGGGAAGTGAGGGGTGTTTGAGAATGTGGCGCGCGTATCCCCATGCGCCCCCAATATAAAACATTCCAGCGGGAGATTTTCCGTCGCCCTCTCGTTT
>JALRJZ010000112.1:0-277 GCA_023261045.1 Akkermansiaceae bacterium | reverse complement strand
ACGAGCGCTGATTGGTCCGTCAATTTTGATCCAGCTATCTTGTGTTCTTTCGTATAGAATTAGTGATGCCTGAGAGGAATCCCACGAAGGAGCAATGCCAACCAAAACCTGCCTGCTCTCTGTAATGGCCTGAGAGAAGAGTGGGAGAGTAAGAAAGAAAAGAAAGAGAATCTTCATCGGAGAGGTGGTGGATCAAACACTTTTTGGAAAGCGTGGCTTTGAGAGGAAGTTGGTGATTCTGTCGTGTTTGAAAGGGGGCTAATTGGGTTATTTCTGG
>JALRJZ010000111.1 GCA_023261045.1 Akkermansiaceae bacterium | reverse complement strand
AGGACCAAAGGGCATCGCTACTTCCAATGGTGTCATTGAGGCCATGAATGGCCAAAACGTTTTCTCCGACCCTCAGATGAGACAAGCCATTATTCGCTGGGAATTCAAGATACTCAATAGCTTCGGCGTCAGCATGAGCAGCTAGGGATCCAGATGTGGAGCTCAGTGTGGCTGGTGCGTTTGCCTCGCGAACGATTTCCTGGCCGTTGAGATAGACGACAAAGCTATCATCATAACGCATCTTGAGAGTGAGATCGGTGAAGGCGTCAATTTCAGCCTTTGAGGAGATATTGAAAGGGATGCGAATGTAGCAGGTGCGGTTTTGGCCAACCATCAACGGTTGCACGTCTAAACCGATATAGGGGACATAAGCGTTTGAGCTACTTCGTTCATAGCCAACTCCTTGTGTTCCCGAGATCCATTCATTCGCATTTGGGGGTGATGAAGGCTGAGTCCAATCGGAAACAGTGAGTAGGTCTCCGCCGTTTTCTGCGGAAGGAACGAGAGCCTGGCAGGCCGTCTGCTCATCAATGAGCACCGTTGAGCTTATCGATGAGATTCTCGGGTCACTACCATCTGTGGTATAATAGATTTGGGCTCCACCCCAGTTGTTCGGGTTCGACATCGTCAGCTTGAAGTTGCCTGGAACCTTTCCGCTGTATTGATTAAACGAGGGAGCCTTGGCGAGTCCATTTGTTCCTCGGGATTGGGTCTCCATCCAATCAAGACGCTGGCTGAGCCAGTTTTTCATCCAGTCAACTTCGGCTTGGTGAGTGCGGCGAGAATTGTATCCACCAGCATTTGGCCAGACGTAGCTTCCCAGAATATTCCATCTTTCGAAGTTTCTGGTGACCGGGTTAGTTGTGCCGTTGGGGCCATCCAACTCGGCATCATAGCCATCAATGGTCTCAAAGATTTTTGAGGTCGAGAAGAGACCGCGGCGCAGCTCCCAAAAACGATCCCAATATTTCAGGAGGAATTCTGGATCCTGGAATAATCTTGGATACCAATAGTAGTCACTTCCTCCAACTTGAGGATAATACCACCCCCTAGGATTTTCACCCTGCAGGTAGTTGGCGTTTCCTAACCCAAGGTTGTAGTCCCAGACTGGTAAGGCATGAATTTTTCCGTTTCGGGGCTTGGTGAAATAGCTGCTAATTCGGTAGCCATCAATGTCTTTGAAGGTTTCGACAAGCAAGTGGTTGTCAATGAAGCTAGGAACATCGAGGTAAGCGGCGTATCCGGACTCTGGGTTATCAAAAGAAGATCCATGAAGCGCGACCTCCATCTGGTTGATGTGGTTACGCAGGAAATTGAACTGAGCGTTGTTGGGATACTCAGGGTAATGAAAGTCCAAGGGAACTCGCTCTGTTGAGGTGCTCCAAGAGCGGCTATAAGGGCCTTTGTCTTTTTTGAAAATATAGCCTCCTTGGATCATCTCAGGGTCAGTGACGAGATCATTGAGTTTCTCAACATCGATTCTTTCTTTATCGCGTTTGATTTTTTCCATGAGGACGTAGACCCCTCGATAGTCGCTGTAGGAAACCACACCTCCAGCGGTCGTGTTCATAAAGACTTCGACAAATTGAGTGCGCACCCCTCCCATGCTGCCAGCAAGGTTTCGGGCTGTCCCATAGACGATGACATTTCGCATGAGAGTTTTGTCGGAATATGGGGCTTGTAAGATCCAATCGGATTCGGAAGGAAAGCCGAGGATGGAGACATTTTTGTCCTCATCTTCATTGTTCCAAGTTTCCCAAGCGTATTGTTTTTTGGGAAAGCCGCTTGAGGATTGACCACGAACTCGCATCCCTCCACGACCCGTAAAATCAGGAACATCGTCGATTCTTGCTAAGCCATCAATTTCGTTGCGATCAATGACAACCGAGTAAACGGGGCGAAGGACGCGATCGTTCGTGCCGTCGATGTTGTATCCGTAGGAATCGATTACGACGATCGGAAGGTTCGAAGAAAAACCATTCAGTGTGGTATTGCGCTCAAGGAGGGTGCGGCTTTTGATCTCTCCTGGAAGCCGGTTGGGTTCAAAGACTCGTGCTCGGATTGTGGTGGTGTTGGTGATATTGATTGGTGACGAGTATCGCGTGGAAGATGCATTGGGTATGCTTCCGTTTGTGGTGTAGCGAACCACGGCGGTCGGTGAGAGAGGCGGGAAGATGGTCAGCGTGGTCGAACCCAAGAAAAGGCCGCCAGTCCGGTCGAATTGAACATCCTCTGCCGGGAGACCCTCAGCTTGGAGGCCAGTATTTGCCGCGCCTGGAGTTGGGGTTTCTAGATACCCGAGTGTCCGGTTGGCCCCCAGCTCTCCATATGAAATATCTTCTTGTTGAGCTGAGTAATTAAACTCCGATAAAACCGTATTGCCGTCGGGAGCAAGCAAGGCGAGATAGCCTCCCTCGCGAGGCAGAGTGAAGGAAGTATGTAGCGGTGCTGAGGGATCAACGCGATTTTTTCCCGAAGCAAAGATCAGTAAATACCCATTGGCATTGAGGGTGATCGAAGGAATCCTCCATCGAATTGTTTTTGTAGAATCGGTTGTCAGGTAGTAGCCTGCGAGGTTTTGGGAGGAGTTTTGGTTGTTAAAGATTTCGATCCAATCAGAGCTTTCGAGATCCTCATCTTCGTAAGAATCCTTATTGTCAGCGACAAATTCGGAAATGACTGGAGCAGCTTTGATGGGGAGCAAAAAAGAGGCAATGAGAGTAAGTCTAGGTATGAAGTGATTGAGTCGCATGGGAAATAGCCACCACTGTGGAATGTTAATTTCTAAGTATAGCTATTTTAGTTCATAAGTCCACAAAACGCATCTGATGTTTATTTTTGCCACTTTTTCAGCGCGGATCAGCCCCCTGATGAAGGGTGAAACCATGGGGCGAAGTGGCTTGTGTCTGATGAATGAGGAGGCTTTCTGACGATCAAAGAGTCTGGACAAAGAGAATGAGCACAAATCCATTCCTTCAAACCATCGGATCAACGGTGCCGTAATCAGACAGGTAGAGGTATTGTAGCTCTTCGTTTGAGAAGGGAGCTTGTTGATTTCCATCCCCCACAGAGACGTTGCCCCTCCTTCTCATTGATCTCTACAGCCAATAAAACCATGACCTCAGCTTCAAGGTGACCCCGTTTAGGATTTGAGTGGGCTAGGCGGGAGAAGATGGGTTTCGGTTTGGAGAACGATTAGGCCTCGAGCTCTTTTTGAACTTTTTCAATTTGAGTGCTTAGCTCCTCCCATTTTGAGTAAGCATTCTCAAGTTTTCTAGAAATACTCTCATAAGCAGCGGTGGTTTCTTGTAATTTTTGAGCATCCGCCATGACTTCTGGAGATTCGAGATGCTTGGTGAGAGTTCCCTGAGCTCCTTCCAGCTCACCAATTGATTGTTCTACCGATTCAAATTCGATTTGAAGGGGTTTGAGAAACTGATTGCGTTTCTCTCGAAGAGCGGCCTCACGTTTACGTCTTTCTTTAGAATTTTCGGAAACCGGAGTTTGCGGTCTCGAAGAAGAATCTTGAGAAGTCGCTTGATGGGGAGTTTCTTGGCTCTCCTCTGCTTCGGTTTTCTCAAGGTAATAAGTGAGGTTTCCAGTAAAGAGGCGAGGATCTTCGTTGGGCCTGAATTCGAGAGTTTTTTGGACGATTGGATCAAGAAAATCGCGGTTGTGTGAGACGATGAGTAAAGTCCCCGGATAATCAATGAGGGCTTTTTGCAGAATGTCCTGCGACTGCATGTCAAGATGGTTGGTGGGCTCGTCGAGGATGAGAAAATTCGCTGGGCGAACCAACATCCGCACTAGGGCCACTCGCGATCGTTCGCCTCCAGAAAGAACTCCGATTTTTTTGAAGACATCGTCTCCCTTAAATAAGAAGCATCCGAGGACATCACGGGCAGACATCATCGATCCTCGGGTTTGAATTTTTTCAACAGTTTCGAGAACCGTGAGGGTTGGATCAAGTTCGTCAGCGTGATTTTGATTGAAAAACGAAGGGAGAGTTTTTGGGCCGAGTTCGTGTTGTCCTGCCGAGGGAGATTCCTCGCCGGTAATCATTCGGCAGAAGGTTGACTTGCCCGCGCCATTGGGGCCGACAATGGCAATTTTTTCTCCTCGAGTGATTTCGAAATCAAGGTGACGAAAAACAGTAAGGATTTCCTCATTCTTAAGAGGGTAACTCTGAGTCGCTTTTTCGAGTCTTGCCACTAAGTGCGTCGATGCTGGAGGGTCTGGAAAGCGGAATGACATGACCGCATCTTCGATGTCGATTTCGATTCGTTCGATTTTTGCAAGCTGCTTAATCCGGGATTGCACTTGGGAGGCTTTGTTAGCTTGAGCCCGGAACCTATTGATAAACTGTTCGGTTTTTGCGATCTCTCGATCTTGAGCGATCTTTTGTTTGCGCAGTGTTTGCTGCCTTTCCTTAAGTTGTGTCTCATAGGAGGAATAGTTCCCGGTAAATTCCTCCGCTCGCCCGTGGTGGAAGGCGATCGTCCGAGTGGTGAGTCCATCCATCATGGAGCGATCGTGTGAGATGAGAATAATGGCCCCCTTGTAACTCTGAAGGTAACCCTCCATGAACCGCTGGGCACGGATATCTAGGTGGTTGGTGGGTTCGTCTAAGAGGAGGACTTCTGGTTCTGCCAGGAAGAGTTTTGCCATGGCAATTCGCATCTGCCACCCTCCCGAGAATTCACCGCAATCCCTTTGGAAGTCTGTTTTTTTAAAACCGAGGCCGGTCAGGATTGATTCGATACGTGGTTTCATCCGCGCCGGGTCATGGCCATCAAGCGTGAGCTCTAATTCTCCGATTTTTTCAAGAAGTTCCGTAAAAGCTGATGATTTTGGATCAAGTGTCTCGAGCTCTAAAGAAAGTCGGTCGATTTCCTCTTCAATGGCTTTGGTTTCGGCAAAAGCTGATTCAGTTTCTTGGTAGAGGGAGACCCCCTTGATGTGAATTCCCTCTTGGGGGAGGTAGCCGATCCGGCAATGTTTTGGCTTGGTAATCTCGCCACCATTGGGGGTCAGTGCCCCACCGATGCATTTCATCAAGGTCGACTTTCCGGCGCCATTGTGACCTGCAAACGCGATTCTCTCTCTTTCTCCCACGGAGAAGGTGAGGTCTTTAAAAATCACCCGTGGTCCGAACTCCACGCGAAGGTTTTTGATGGCGAGCACGCGGGAGGGTTAGTCGAGCTTGCGTTCAATGAGAACTAAAAAGCTCTCTAGGATCCCAGATTTCTGCAGGAATGGCTTTAGTGTGGTTGCGATTGGTTTCAGAAGCTTGGAGAAATAACGCACGTCGAAAATCACATTTGATTTTCATCTGCCATGGATCAGCGTGAGTTTTTTCATCACTCGAGATTTCTCTTTTGAGGTAAGATTCCCGATTCGTGCGCAGCTTCAATGAGTTTTTTGATATAAGACCATAGTTCTGGAGAGCTGTGTTGGAGTTCAGCGTTTCTCTGATAAACCTGATCATAAGTAACGTGATGTTCAGCCCAACTTCCTCCTTGATTATGAATATTTTGTAGGAGCGGAAGAAGTCGGTCGATCGCATTTGCAAGTTGAGATTCTGCAGTTTCTTTTGCTTCAAATTCTCGCCAAGCCTCATGGAGTTCTTGAGAGATTTCGGGGGAGAGTAAGCCAAAGATTCGTGTGGCAGCTTCTTGTTCTCGCTGCTCTTTGCCAGTTTGATCTCCGTAACAAAAAGTATCTCCTGCGTCGATTTCAACCAAGTCGTGAATGAGGAGCATCTTGAGGATGCGCAGCTCATTAAGATGTGGCGCGACTGCTGGAATCAGAACCGTTGCGGCAAGAGCAAGACTCCAACTGTGCTCAGCGGAATTCTCATGCCGTGTCATCCCGACGGGATTGGACCGTCGGATCACCGATTTCAGTTTTTCTGATTCGACGATGAAAGTAATCGCTTCTCCCAACATCCTTTACGCGTTTGGCAGGGTGTGGCCTTGGCGATAATGCTCACGATCGAGTGTGGTGGCGGCTTGCGCAAATTCTCCGGTAAACTTCTTTCCGTCGGTTGTAAGGGGTGCGCCCATCCCAGGTTTGGTGGCACCAATGCCATTTGCTTCGAAGTGAGCCATCATTCGATCGACGGCATCGGTAACGGCAGGATGCTTTTTGAGCGAAGCTTGGATCTGCTCTGCGGGTAACTCTTTGCCGAGCTTGAGCGCGTGAGCCCCAATATGAGCAAGGGCGGCGGAATGGTGACCATTTTCTGCATTGTGAAGCGGGTTTTGTTTTCCTCCCAAACAGGCATTAAAGAAATTGTGAATGTGATCGGAGCCCCCTTTAAACTCTTTGATGGTTTTGCCATCTTTATCAACGATCTTGCAGGAAGAATTATGGCCACCTAAGAGAGAGCCGCCTTCGTATTCGATCACGTTACCAATGGTGACTCCGCGGTAATCGGGCATACCGTGCTTCCAATCCAGTTCTTTTTTAGGAAGTCCTCGAACCTCAAAAAGAATGGGCGCCGGTTTGGTTTCAACGTAGAGAATCTGAGTGTTCGCGGTATCTCCATCATCATCATAACCATAGCGACCTCCGATACTGATGACAGCGGATGGTAAGCTCATGGGGTCGCCTAGGGCCCAGCGGCACACGTCTAACTGGTGCGGCCCTTGGTTTCCAAGATCTCCATTTCCATAGGGAGATTGCCAGTGCCAGTCGTAGTGGAATTGCTGGCGCCTAACAGGAAGGATTTTGCGAGGACCTGACCATAAATCATAGTCCACTGACTTGGGAGGTTGAACGGGAGAGCCGACCTTGCCGATTGATTTGCGGGGTTTATAACAAAAGCCACGCGCGAGAGTGAGTTTCCCTAAACTGCCCCCGCGAAGCCACTCGAAGGCTTCAGCCCACGATGTTTCCGATCTCCTTTGAAAGCCGTGAGCGATCACTGTTCCGTATTTTTTTTGGCCCTCTGCGAGCTTTTGCCCTTCCCAAACATTGTGAGAGACTGGCTTTTCAGTGTAAGCATGCTTCCCATGAGCCGCGGCAGTCAGGGCAATGACAGTGTGGGTGTGGTTTGTAGTTGCGATACAGATCGCATCCACATCGGGATCTTCGCAGACCTTTCGGTAATCGCTGTATTTCTTTAAGTTTTTGGCTTTCCCCCTTTTTTCAAGTTCGGCGACACGGCGATCGAGTTGATCTGAGTCAATATCACAAAGGCCGACAAGGCGGGTCTTTTGGTGGGATAAAGCCGCATTGATATGGCTCGAACCTCTACCTTTGACCCCGATTACGACAACGCGAAGCTCGCCATTGGCACCAGCAGCGGCAGCATAGGGTGAAAGGAGAGAGTATGTTCCGGCGAATGCGGACGAGCGAAGTAGATGGCGTCGGTTCATGATGGAAATGATACGTTGGTTAAAATGAAAGCTTACGGTTCTTGATACCCGAAGAGTTTTTTTTGATTTCTAAGAAGTGCCTTAAGTTCTTTTGTAGAAGTTGAAGCTTTCACTGCTTCTCCTTCTTTTGGGAGCAATGATTCCAATAGATGATGACATTTTTTGTGGCTCTTCCCGAGGCGACAAGATCAAGGTCTCCATCGCCATCAAGATCTGCAGCCTTGAGGTCTTCACACGCCATCTGATTGTCATCAATGGTTGAGTGGAGTCGCCAAGAGCTTCCGTTTTCTGATTGAGGGATGTAGAGACGCAGGCCCACTTTCTTTTTCCCCCGAGAGGGGTTGCGCCAACCAGCAACAACCTGATCATACCCGAGGCCAAGAAAGTCTCCTGTCACGAGGGCATGCCCCTGGTTGAGGGTGTCATCAATGACCGTTCGATGAGTCGACCAAAGCTCAGTTCCGTGCTCAGGATTGATCACGACTTCATTGCCATGCATGGGTTCGATAGAGACGATAAAGCGTTTGCCATTTGGGAGTCTTCCAAGGCGCACCTCGCCGGCTCCCTTCTGGGTCATGGGTGTCGCTGACCAAGAATCTCCTTTCGGTTCAAGGAGGTGGACCCCTTCGAGGCAGGCAACAAGGAGACTTTCGTTCTTCGTTTCTCCCCAAGAAACGGGGTCAAAGTTATGAGCGAGATGAAACCCTTTGTGGATGAGAAAAGTTTGCCAATCTTGGTTAGGAATCGAAGAAGGGCGGTATCCAAGAAAATTAATTCCTTCGCCCTTTCCTCCGACGTTACCGGGTCCATGAAGTGGAAGGACGGCCAAGAAATGCTTTTTCCCTTCATCTTCTTTGACCCAATGCATTCGGTGAACGGTTGGTTCGCGGTGAAGGGAATGAGCTTTTCTCGGAGCAAAGCAATCGGCTGGTGACTCGAGGTGAAAGACAGCTCCGCTGTGATGAGTGTCTCCGGGATTCCAC
>JALRJZ010000110.1 GCA_023261045.1 Akkermansiaceae bacterium | reverse complement strand
AAGCTTCAGGCCACTGTTGTCAACCGCCTTGGGAGCTAAGAGAATGACCCTGACTCTGCCTGTTTTCCTAGCCACCCTTGTTGCCTTGGTCTTCGTTTGGGTGAGTCTGGATTGGCTTTTTGGGGCTCTTCGTCATGGGCATGAAACTTCTCGGCTTAGAAAGAATTTCTGGCAGTGCCACCTGTGTGGGAAGTACTATCGGGAGCAGAATCAGCCAAAAACTTCTGAGTGCCCCTCCTGTTCTGGAAAGAATATGCGGGGCGGACATCGCAAATTAGGTTAAGCTTGTCAGCACACCGGCCTTGCTTTTGTCAGGGACAGCGTCTAACCAACTAAAAATCATTTCGAGCAGCCATGGAAAAACGACGAGTTGTAGTGACTGGAATAGGGGCGGTAAGCCCTTTAGGTAATGATGCGGCTTCTACTTGGGAAAGTATGAAGCAAGGTCGCAGTGGTATCGGGCTCATTGAGAGCATGGATACAACCGATTATTCCGTGAAAATTGGTGGCGAAGTGAAGGATTTTGACCATCAGCCCTACTTTGCGAATCCTAAAGATGCACGGCGGATGGATCGCTACGCCCATCTGTGTATCGCTGCGGCTCAGATGGCTTTGACTGATTCAGGGCTCAATGAATGTGACCATTTGGATCGAAATCGTGTTGGAGTGATGCTCGGTAGCGGAATCGGAGGACTTGGAACCCTTGAGCAAAACCACACGTCTCTCCTGCAGAAAAGTCCAAGTCGCGTTTCGCCGTTCACCATTCCAATGATGATTTCGAATATTGCCAGTGGGGTTTTCTCAATGGAGCACGGATTTGGAGGTCCTAATATGGCAATCGTGACAGCTTGTGCGACATCGAACCATAGTATCGGGGAAGCGTGGCGAATGATTAAGTTTGGAGATGCAGATGCTTTTGTGGCAGGTGGTTCTGAAGCGGCGATTTACCCAATGGGAGTTGCCGGATTTGGCAATATGAAGGCTTTAAGTACCCGCAATGACGAGCCAACAAGAGCTTCCCGACCCTTTGACTGTGGACGTGATGGATTTGTCATGGGCGAAGGTGCTGGGGTGGTGGTCCTCGAAGAACTGGAGCATGCCAAAAAGAGGGGGGCGACGATTCTTGCTGAGCTGACTGGTTATGGTTTGAGCGCAGATGCTTATCATCTCACTTCGCCACATCCTGAAGGCAGTGGAGCGGCACGTTGTATGGATATGGCCCTGAAGCATGCGGGACGTAATCCGGAAGAGGTTCAGTATGTGAATGCTCATGGAACCTCAACACCTCAGGGAGACATTTGTGAGACCAAGGCCATCAAAAAATCATTTGGGCCTTGGGCTAAGGAGGGTCTCGTTGTGAGTTCCACGAAATCGATGACTGGCCACCTCTTGGGTGCCGCAGGAGGGATTGAAATCCTTGCCTGTATCAATGCCCTTCGAGAAGGGGTGATCCCACCGACGATCAATCTGGAAGATCAAGATCCTGAATGTGATTTGGATTATTGTGCAAATACAGCTCGAGAAATCGAGGTGAAGGCAGCCTTAAGTAATTCCTTTGGGTTTGGCGGTCACAATGCTTCCCTGCTTGTTGAAAAGTTTTAAAAAAGCAGGCTGATGACTCAGCTAAGCTAGAGAAAAGCGGCAGCGCCAAGGTGGCTTAATGAGCTCAGCGGTTGTTCAAAAAATTAAGAAATGTGAACAGCGAGAAGGCAGTCATTGATGAGTTAACTCGGTCTGGGTGCCGCGAGTTTATTGTCTGTGGAGGCGCTCGAAATGCTGGGCTCGTTGCTTTGTTAAAAGAAGCCCAAGGGCTGCAAGTTTGGCAGCATTTTGAGGAGCGAGGTGCCGCCTTTTTTGCTCTTGGAAGAACGAAGCTCACCAGCCAGCCGTGTGCGGTGGTTGTGACAAGCGGCACGGCAGTTGCGGAGTGCTTCCCTGCGGTGATCGAGGCCTTTTATTCTTGTAAGCCTCTGATTGTGATCTCTGCGGATCGGCCCGAGAGATACCAAGGAACGGGAGCGCCGCAAACGATTGATCAAAAGCAGATCTTTGGAGATTACGCAGCCAGAGAGCTCGGAGATTGGTGCGGTCTCAGACCCTTGCATCTGAATATCGAGCTTGAGGAGGAGATCATTGAGAGCCAAAGATGGAACGCTGAAGTGGGCTCATTCCATCAAAAACGGGAGTCTTTTGAAGTGGGAGCTTTTCGTCATTTTCTTGAGGAAGGGATTTTTCGAGGAGTTCTCGTTATGGTGGGTGGTCTTGAGTCTGAGGATCGCGAAGAGGTCTACTACTTTCTTAAGGAATTGGGAGTTCCTGTCATTGCGGATCCTCAAAGTGGGATTCGCGAAGTTCTTGGTCATTTAGTTGTTTCCGAGAAGGTTTTTAAAACAAATCTACCTGGAAAGGTCTTACGACTGGGCGAAGTTCCCACAGGCCGGTTTTGGCGAGATTTGGATGATAAGCCACAAATCGAAGTGCTTTCGATTTGCCGCAATGGGCTGCCTGGTTTGGCTCGAGAATCTCAAGTCATTCGCTCAGCGGTTGGGCGTGTTCTCCGTGGCTTTGGCGATCCTGATCCCATCGGAGATGTGAATGATGATTTTTTGAGAGCGCGTGCTCTCGAAGCAAAACGAGAGGAGCTCTTGGAGAGTCATCCGGATAGTGAGCCCGGACTTGTGAAACTACTCTCGATTTATGCCACGACTGGTGAGAGCCTTTTTCTTGGCAATAGCTTGCCCATTCGCGAGTGGCAGGAATTTGCTCAGCGCGAGCTCCCTTATGCCGGAGTGATGGCGAACCGTGGGGCGAATGGAATTGATGGACAGCTCTCTACTTGGTTGGGAGCGACTGCAGAGATGGCAGAAGCATGGGGGGTTTTTGGAGATCTGACGACCCTCTACGACCTCGCGGCACCAAGCATGTTGTCACAAGTTGAACAACAAGGACGTGTGGCTGTGGTGATCAATAATCGCGGTGGTCGGATTTTTGAGAGACTTCCTCGTCTTAAGAAGCTTTCGCAACCTCAGAGAGATGGCATTATTCAGAAGCAGAAGGTTGATCTCGAGGCTTTCGCGCGGATGTGGGGGATGGATTATCTGAAAATCTCCGCACGTGAAGATTTCGACGATTTCACTCCAGGAGAGCGAACTCTCCTTATCGAGATGATTCCTGACGCGAAAGAAACCGAAAAGTTTTGGGAGGCATGGTCGGTTCTCTAACATGCCGAAAAGACAGTGGGATTTCCCTATTGCAATTTTACCTTCTTCGTTCGAGGGTGTTGGGCGTCGGGGCTTAGTAAGACGGCCACGGGACAACCAAGAACTATGAAATTAATGAATTCGAGGAATCGGTCGATTTCTCAGAAGTTGAAGAGCTCCATTGGCAGCGCATTGGCAGTGACGAGCGCTGTTGTGTTCACGAGCTGTGGTGATCAAAAGAATGCTGACTCGGATGAGGGTGCAAAACCATCCTTAGTCATCACTGCCATTCCAGATGAGAAAGTCTCGGATCAAAGTGCAAAGTTCCAAGCGCTTCAGGCTTATCTCGCCAAGGAGCTCAGCATCGATGTGAGCTTCTCACTCTCTAACGACTATACGGCTGCAGTTGAGCGATTCAAAAATGGAGAAGTCCATCTCGTTTGGTTTGGTGGTCTCACCGGAGTGCAGGCCCGGGCAGCCGTCCCAGGTGCTCGTGCGATTGCGCAAGGTGATGTTGATCCTCAATACAAGAGTTACTTCATCGCACATAAGTCTACTGGACTTGCCAAATCAGCAGAATTTCCTGAAGCGATCAAAGACATGACATTCACCTTTGGTTCTAAAAGTTCAACGTCCGGTCGATTGATGCCAACTTATTTCATCATGCAAGAGACAGGAAAGAACCCTGATGATTTCTTTACGAAACCTGTCCAGTTTCAAACCACTGGTGGTCATGATGCGACTGCCCGTGCGGTTGCAAGTGGATCGGTACAAGTGGGTGCCTTGAGCTACAAAAAGTATGAGTCCATGGTGGCAGACGGTGATATTAGCGCTGAGGACGCTCCCATCATTTGGGAAACACCAGATTATGCAGATTATAACCTCACCGTTCATCCTGCTTTGGAAGAAATGTTTGGAGCAGGGTTGATTGATAAACTGCAAAAGGTTCTCGTTGATTGCACTGACAAAGAGGTGCTTAAGGCGTTTAATCGTGACGACCTCATTGCTGCAAAGAATGAGGAGTTCGAAGGAATTGAAAAAGTCGCCAAAGAAGTGGGCTTGATGCGCTAAGGCTTCTTTTGATCTCTTTCTTAAAGGCGGGATCCTTTGCGGGAGTCCCGCCCTTTTAATGATGTTGGATTTCCAGTCCGTGACCTTACGCTATGGGGGAATCGTAGCCCTTAGTGAACTCGATCTTAAGATTGAGCAAGGTGAACAGGTTTGTCTCATTGGTCCGAGTGGTGCTGGGAAATCCAGTTTTTTGGGGCTTTGTAATGGGCGCATTCAGGCAACAAATGGTAAAGTCATTCTCCACGATCGAGATTTTGGACAAACCCGTGGAAAAGAACTCACTCGGTTGCGTTCACAGATTGCATGGATTCCTCAAGATTTAGGACTGATTACAAATCTCCGAGTAAACCAAAATGTGGCTTGCGGTCGAGCGGGGCAAAAAGGGTTTTGGAAACTTCTCATGAGTCTCCTATGGATGGGTCGGGGAGAACAACAGGTTGTCAGTCAACTCCTCGAAAGAGTTGGCATTGCAGAAAAGATCTTTGCCCGAGTTGATCATCTCTCAGGTGGTCAGCAGCAGCGAGTGGCGATTGCCAGAGCTCTGTATCAGGAGCCTCGGGTGATTTTGGCCGATGAACCGGTCAGCGCCGTTGACCCAGAACGAGCGAGAAGTTTGGTGGAATTGTTGACGACAGTGGCAAGAGAGGAAGCAATCACTCTTGTGATGAGTCTCCACGATCGTCACTTGGCGCAGCGCTTCTTTGACCGAGTGATTGGGCTTCGCGATGGAAAGGTTGTGTTTGATGGAGCTCCCAACGATGAGCGCGTGCAAGAACTATACCGCTTGGATTGATGAGAAGGCGGTGGTTCTTTCTTGGCGCTTTGTTTTTTTGTTTCTGGGGCCTTTGGGTTCTTGAGGCAAACCCTGTAGAACTTATCCCTAATCAGGGTGGGCAGAAGGCAGCCGCTGATTTTGTTTTATCGGCTCTGCATCCCGCATTTGACTACGAAGACTCAGAGCTTCAAGGCGGCGAGATTTCTTTTTTAAGTAAGGTTCTTCACGCTCTCTGGACGACCGTAAAATATGCCCTCGTCGCCATGAGTCTTGCTTTGGTGATTGGATTGATCGGTGGGGTGCTTGGTTCTCGTGCTTGGTGGTCAGAGTCTCGATTTTCTCTAGAAGTTTTAAGAATCGGTGTTCGCCTCATCGCGACAGCAGCTCGTTCCGTTCACGAATTACTTTGGGCTATTCTTTTCTTGGCGGCGTTTGGCACGTCCCCCCTGGTCGCTGTTTTAGCGATGTCTTTGCCCTATGGGGGAACGCTGGCAAAGGTGTTTTCTGAATTGTTTGATGAAGCGGACGGTTCAGCCGCTGAGGTCATTCGTGCAACAGGTGGAAGCGGCCTTGTTGCTTTCTTCGCTGGGATTATGACGCGCTCTTTGCCCGATTTGGCGACCTACGCTCTCTACCGCTTAGAGTGTGCTATTCGTTCATCAGCTGTTCTCGGGTTCGTTGGGATCCCGACAATGGGATATGAAATAAAGACTGCGTTTGAAGATGGTCATTACCGTGAAATCTGGACCTATGTTTACGTCTTATTGATTGTGGTGGTCTTTTTTGAGTGGTGGGGTAGTAGAATTCGCAGTCTCCTATCCAAGGGTGTGACTTCACCCCTTTCAGAAGAGAAAGATCAGTCGTTAACGGATCTTTGGAAAGGAAGAGGCCGCTCGACTTTTTTGCGCGCCTCCCTCGTTCTTATTTTTTTGGGGATGATTGCAGGATGGGTGACTGAAGACCATTGGGGAGCGGGAGTGAAGTGGGAGCAGAGGGTAAAGAATTTAGAACGCTTTGGAGGGGAATTGGTACCGTATTCTGTGCAAGAAGCTCATGGGGATTGGAGCCAGTTGACACCGTGGATCGAATCTAAAATGTCAGCCGAAGGTGCGGAGGCTGTCTGGAGAACCTTTCATCTAGGAACTTCATCTATTTTGTTAGCTGGCGCGGTTTCGTTGGTCGTGATTCTTGCGAGTGCGCGAACGCTCGCGAGTCGAGCACCGCGTGGGATTCGCTCAGGTGGAGGCTTTCTCAGAGAGGCTTTTGGAATGTTTTTGAGAGGAAGTGCGATGCTGGCCCGGGCGATGCCCGAATACATTCTCGCTTTCTTACTTCTCCAAGTCTTTGGACCGACAATCTGGGTTTTAATCTTTGCTCTGGCGATTCATAATGGAGGAATTTTGGTGAGGCTGGGAGCGGAAGTCGTCGACAATACCTCAAGCCAAGCAAGCGAAGTGATTCTCTCTCAAGGTGGAAGTCGTGCATCAGCATTTTGGTCGACTCTCTTACCGGCGAGTTTTAACCGCTTGATTCTTTTTTTGTTTTACCGGTGGGAATCCTGCATTCGTGAAGCCACGGTTTTGGGGATGCTGGGAGTTTCCTCATTGGGTTTTCTGATCTCAAACGCCAAAACGGCTTTCTATTACGATGAGATGATCTTGTGGGTTTTTCTTGGAGCCGTGTTGGTTTTTGTTGGGGATGTTTCCTCGGATCTCGTCCGAGGTCGATTGCGTCGTTAAGACGCTCGCCGAGAACTAAGAGAGGGTAGAACCATTCCTCCCGAGTTTTCCTCGATGACACTTTCCTCTGAAAGGTGGATTGCTGGGGAACTACAAAGTATGGTAGAAGCAAAACCATGGAGCAAATCATAGGAGCCCTCGTCTTGATCGCTTGTTTGCTCCCCCTCAGAGCAGAGGATTGGTGGTCCTTTCGCGCGTTGCAACGGCCGAATCTCCCTGCAGGAGTTGAAAACCATCCCATTGATCGGTTTGTCAAAGAGAAGCTTCGCGCGAAGAATTTAAAACCCGCAAAAGCTGCGCAGCGTCGTGTTCTTGCGCGAAGGTTAGCCTATGACCTCTGGGGAGTGCCTCTCAGTGCGCAACGCTTAGAGGAATTCTTATCCGATGATCGCCCCGATGCCTACGAGCGATTGGTAGAGGAGCTCCTTGCTTCTCCCAAATATGGAGAGCGTTGGGCGAGGCATTGGCTTGATGCCGTTCACTTTGGTGAAACACATGGCTACGATAAAGATCAACCTCGGGCTAACGCGTGGAGGTATCGCGATTACGTGATTCGTTCACTTAATAACGACAAAGCTTATTCAAGGTTTGTTCGTGAACAAATTGCAGGGGATGTTCTCTGGCCCGATACCGAGGACGGAGTCGTTGCTCTTGGGTTTTTAGCAGCGGGTCCGTGGGATCTCATTGGGCATATGGAGGTGCCTGAGTCAAAAGTGGATGGCCAAATCGCACGCCATCTGGATCGCGATGATATGGTTACCGCAACGATGAATGTCTTTTGCTCGCTGACAGTTCAGTGTGCACAATGCCATGACCACAAGAGTGATCCAATCTCGATGAGAGATTACTATTCGCTGCAATCAGTATTTGCCGCGTTAGATCGAGCGGACCGCGAGTATGACTTGGATCCTGAGATTCGAAGACAACGAAGTGATCTTCGTCAACGTCTTGCAAGTGCTCAGTCTCGCTTAAACAAGCTCGGAGGGGAAGGGCTTGGCTACCATAGTCAAGTGGCTCAGAGTCAAGAGGAGGAGAAATGGGTTCAAGTTGATCTCGGAGAACCAATTAGAATCACTCAGGTTTCCCTACGCGGATCAAAAGAATATGGTTTTGATGACTTTGGATTTCCTCACCGATTTCGAGTTGAAGTATCCAACTCTGAGCATTTTACAGACTCGAGGGTAATCCTTGACCAGACCCCTGAAGATTTTTCGAGGCCAGGAGCCAAAGGCATCGACATTGATGCAAAGCAGGTTGAAGCCCGGTATGTGAGAGTGAGAGCGACCAAGCTATGGAGTCGAAGAAAGCTCGGTCAGCCACTGAGTGATGACTGGATTTTTGCATTAGGTGGTATTCAGGTTTTTTCTGGAGAAGAAGTAATTCCGGTGGTGGGCGTCACCGCGAAGGATTCGATTCAAGCGATGCCTCGATGGGGTAAAGAAAACCTTTTAACTTCCGATGGTTTCTCGAAAGAAAAGACCGAAGATGAGATTGCCGAGCTGCGTGAGCAAATCGACAGGCTTCCTCCGGTCAAGATTGCCTACGTGGCAACAGTTCATCATGGGAGTGGAAATTTTATTGGTCGGGGAGGCTCTGGTGGGCAGCCACGCGAAATTA
>JALRJZ010000010.1 GCA_023261045.1 Akkermansiaceae bacterium | reverse complement strand
CAACGTTGAGTGTCGCAGATGGGTTGGTCTACGCCGCCGAATACGATGGTGATATCCATTGCTTCGATTCCAAGACGGGCGAACTTTATTGGACTCACGAAACTCAGTCACGA
This sequence comes from Akkermansiaceae bacterium, assembly GCA_023261045.1. Classification (GTDB taxonomy): domain Bacteria; phylum Verrucomicrobiota; class Verrucomicrobiia; order Verrucomicrobiales; family Akkermansiaceae; genus SW10. The sequence goes on along the minus strand of JALRJZ010000010.1, from coordinate 27,710 downwards.
ATTTGGGGATCGACCCTTGTTGCTGATGGGAAAGTCTGGCTAGGAACTGAAGACGGCGAGCTCCATATCCTCCAAGCTGGAAAAGAACTGAAATCTCTGGGAACTATCGAGTTTCCGGCTCCGATTTACAGTTCTGCAGTTGTCGCCAATAATGTTGTTTACGTGGCAACTCAGACTCACCTCTACGCCATCGGAAAATAACGGCGCCTTCGGGTTTTTGACAAAGCACGTGGTCAAAGCCACGTGCTTTTTTATGCCATGATTTCTAGCTGATCAAAGTCACGGACCATCCACAAGCTCAAGGAGCAGTCAGTCCCTTCTCTACCATTTCTTTCTTGGAGAGCCGTGGCCTTACTCTTGCGGGTGTCGGCAGCCCAGTCTTGCGGTCAAACTCGTCTGCGGTTCGCAGTTTTGGTGTCCGGTCACCGGTCTTACTCACCCATTGATCTAAAGCTCCTCGCAGCTCAGATAAGACCTTTCGATAGGCGGGGTCTTGAATGAGGTTATTAAGTTCATGGGGATCACTCTTGGGATGATAGAGCTCCTCTCGAGGCCGCGGGTTCACAAAATAAACTGATTGGATGGCTGGTAGTTTGCCCTGCTCATGTAAGCTGATCATTTGCTGAAATGATGGCGACCTCACGCCATCAGCAGAAGGAGTTAAGGGCAAATCAGGATAGCTATTACGAATGTATTTGAACTCTTCGGTCCTCGCTGCTCGAGAATGTGCTTCATAATCATGCCAGTTTTGCTCCGCAAAAACGACCTCGCGAATCTTACTTTCGGGATCTTTTAAAATGGGCAAAAAACTCACCCCTTGAAAAGTGGGACCTGGAGTCACTCCTGCTACGGAGAGAAAAGTTGGGGCGATATCGATCATACTCACGAGGCTCTTGGTAACCGCCCTTTTTTTGACTTTGTTAGGCCACCGAACAATGAAGGGTGTTCGAATCCCCGAATCATAAATTGTCGTCTTATCACGAGGAAATGGCCGCCCGTTATCTGACATAAAAACGAGCATGGTTTCTTCAGCAATGCCCTGGCGGTCAAGTTCGCGCATCGCAAGGCCGACGTATTTGTCGAGACGGCGAATTTCATCGTAATAGAGCGCATAATCACGCCTCACCTCAGGAGTATCAAGATGGTAAGGAGCGAGACGAACCTTCGCGGAATCCGTCGGATTCTCAACGATGTTTTCATGATAAGGTCGATGAGGATCTAAAGCGGCTAACCAGAGGAAAAAAGGCTGATCTTTAGGACGATCCCTTAGCAAAGGAATCCACTCGGTACATCCCGACTGAGCTTCTCCCTCCATGGTTTCGACAAACTGACCTTTTTGACCTTCCTTGCCGGCGGGCAACTGAAAGCCCGAGGTGTCGGTCTCACGGATCACATCAAAGCGATCCCTAACGGCATCTCCAAGATGCCATTTCCCCGCTGCCGCAGTCCAATACCCAGCTTGGCGCAGTTTCTCGACAAAGGTCACTTGTTCTTTTGGCAAAGGCCAATGAAGTTCCTCAGCATCCGTATTGTGAGGATATCGTCCTGTGATAATAGAACATCGAGACGGCGAACAGGATGATGCGGTCAAATAAGCGTGATGAAAGAGCATGCCACTCTGTGCGAGCTCATCAATATTGGGCGTGGCCACATGGGGATTTCCGTAGACCCCAGAATCATCCCACGCCATATCGTCGGCAATGATTAAGATCAGATTAGGCGGCTTTGCTTCAAGCCCAGAGCATAAAAGGAGGGAAAGCAACGCCTCTACAAATTTCATCGATGAGAGACTAAGCTGATCTCAAAAAAACTCAATCATCCACAATTTCTTCTGACTCGCTTTTAGCTCAAATCCATTAAAACTATCTCAATGAGATTGAGATTCGTTGCGCTTCTCTTCCTTTTTTCTTCGCTCTCAGCAAAGCCCACTAATGTTCTTTTCATTGCAGTGGACGACCTCGCAACTTCGCTGGGCTGTTACGGAAATCTCGTTGTTCAGACGCCAAATATTGATCGGCTCGCAGCACGAGGCGTGCGCTTCGATCGCGCCTACAACCAACTTCCCCTTTGTAATCCTAGTCGGGCCTCGATCATGACAGGGCTTCGTCCAGACCAAATTAAAGTTTATGACCTCGATGCTCACTTTCGTGACACCCTTCCCGAGGTAATCACCCTTCCTCAGCGCTTTATCAACAAAGGATATTTTGTCGCCCGCACCGGAAAGATTTATCACTACAATGTCCCCGCCAGCATCGGTACCGATGGATTTGATGACCCCCCTTCTTGGCAGCGCACCGTCAACCCTAGGGGGCGCGATAAGATTGACGAGCATCTAGTTTTTAATGCTGAACCAGCGCGAAAAATCAGCGGCACTCTGAGCTGGCTTGCTGCGGATGGAGCGGATGAGGAACAAACAGATGGAATGGTGGCCACTGAAGCCATCAAAATGATCAATGAGAAAAAAGAGCACCCCTTTTTCATCGCTGCTGGATTCTTCCGGCCTCATTCGCCTTTCATTGCCCCTAAAAAGTATTTTGAAATGTATCCTCTCGAATCAATCCAACTCCCCTATACCCCCAAAGGCGATCGTGATGATCTTCCAACTGCTGCTTTTGCCCATAATAACCCCATCCCTCACTACGGCATCAGCGAGTTAAATTGCCGCAGAGCACTTCAAGCTTATTACGCCTGTGTGTCCTTCATCGATGCTCAAGTTGGCCGTCTCCTTGATGAACTTGATCGTCTCGAGCTTTCAGAAAAAACCATCGTCGTCTTCTGGAGCGACCATGGATACCACCTCGGTGAACACGGAGGAATTTGGCAAAAACGTACGATGTTTGAACAAGGGACTCGAACTCCTTTGATCATCAGTGCCCCTGGGATCGAGGGAAATGGGCAGTCCTGCTCTCGGATTGTTGAGTTTGTTGATATCTACCCGACCATCCTTGAACTGGCTGGGTTGCCTGTCCCAAATGGACTTGCAGGAAAAAGTCTCAAGCCCCTCCTAAACAACCCACTGCTTCAGTGGGATGGGGCTGCCATTAGCCAAATCCTCCGACCTGCAGACTCGCGACTCAAAGCTCCAGTCATGGGGCGAAGCGTGCGCACCCATCGCTGGCGCTACACCGAATGGGCCGAGGGAGAACAAGGAGTTGAGCTTTATGATCACTCCACTGACCCTTTGGAATTCTCTAATCTTGCAATCAATCCGACAGGGGAAATCAAGGAGCGAATCAACAAGCTCAAACTCGAGTTTCGAGGTAAGGCTTCGGGTCAGGTCCCCTCAAGTCCTTTTAATCCTTCCCGTCTCTGAGATCAATAGGCTCCGTGTGCTAGAAAACGACAAACCACTTTCCTATGCCGAAGTCATTCTCAAAGTTTGTTTTGATTCGACCACTAGCGATTTAGCCATATCAGTGAAGCTCCTCGATTCTGCCGATCTGGAGCATATCGTCCTCCGAATTGCTCAGCTAAATGTCGCAAATACGCCACTGCTCTGGGACCGATGATAGATCGTCCCGTTGTTGAGCCATATCCATGGATGATTTTGAGACCACGATATTGCTTCGAGAGGGCTTGATCTAAGGCGTCTGCGATTTTTTCGCGGGCGAGCTCCCAAGTTTCTCCACAATGGGCAATATCAACCTCTAAAACACCCCGAAGATGATGATGCAACTCCCCTCCATCGCATTTTGGGCAAGTGGATAGCTGAAAGCAATCAAGAGGAAACCCACATTCTGGGCATTCGTTTTCGGAATTCATCAGACTTTAAGAAAGACCTTCCTTTGGTAGAGGACACGACATAGCCAGAGTATCATTGCGAGGCTGAAAACCATCGTAATCAACTCGCCCAAGCCAGGAACCAGAGAATCAAACCACCGTGCAACTGGACCGCCAAAAACTCGCAAAGCGAGTTCATTAAAATCCAAGATACTTGTCACTAAGTAGATTGCAATCGAGTTCATCCCTACCCAGATCAGAGGAGTTGCCCACTTTCTCTCGCCTAATCCATCAATTAAACCAAAGAAAATAGAGAGCAAGATCAGACTCCAACCGCCCGCCATCAACACAAAGCTTGAGGTCCAAAGATTTTTGATCACCGGAAAGCTCTCTCCCCAAAGAAACCCTAAAATGGCCAAAACGAGTCCCGCAATGGCGAGACTCAGACACTTTTTCTTCTGAGAACAAGTGGCCTCTTTGAGAAAGAGGCCTGCAAAAACACCCAGAAGGCATGTCGCAATTGCTGGAAAGGTAGAAAGAATACCTTCTGGGTCATGAGTTCCATTCCACTTAAAAAAAGGCAAATACTGAGAATCGAACCAATCTGAGAGGTTTTTACCCTCTTGGTAACTGATTTCCGGCTGGCCAGGCACAGAAACGAAGGTCAAGAGCACCCAATACCCAACCAATACGCCACAAAAAACTGAGATTAACCCGCGAAGAGGCACGAACAAAAAGAGAATTCCCGCAACAAGATAACAAATCCCAATACGTTGTAAGACACCGAGGAGACGCACCCCTTGCTGCGAGGCTTCATCATAGAGACCCTGAGAAATTCCCCCGTAATAAATGATGCCGATCAACCAGAGCAAAAATCCACGACGGATCACTTTGATGGTCGCTTTGCCACGATGGGTCTCTGATTTCATCCGGCTCAGTGAGTAAACAAGAGAAACCCCCACAATAAAAATAAAAGATGGAAAGATCAGATCGTAAAACCTCAAGCCCTCCCACTCAACATGTTTGAGCTGCACGATCATCGCAGCCAAGACACCTGTCTCCGTGGATTGCAAGCCCGCTAAAGCCTTTGCAAGGCCCGATCCCCCAATAATCCAAAGCATCATAAAGCCTCGATAAGCATCCAGTGAGACCAACCGTTTCTGTTCTCCACAATCCTGAGAAAGACGCTCTGATTCAGACATAAAATGAGTGTAAATCATCCTCTACCTGTCCCTCAAACTGAAAACTTCAAACTGAAAACTTCCAACTTGGCCCAAATTATGATCCTAAAGCCCCGTCATGACATCGGCAGAGATCCGCAACAGCTTCCTAGACTTCTTTAAGGAAAAGCAACACACCATCGTCCCTTCTGCTTCTCTGCTTCCACAGTCGCCCGGACTTTTGTTCACAAATGCCGGAATGAACCAATTTGTGCCCTATTTTCTAGGGACTGAAAAAGCCCCTTATCAGCCTGCTCGCGCTGCAGACACCCAGAAATGTATCCGCGCAGGGGGAAAGCACAATGACCTTGAGGACGTGGGCTATGACACCTACCACCACACCCTCTTTGAAATGTTAGGAAATTGGTCCTTTGGGGACTATTTCAAAAAAGAAGCGATCATTTGGGCTTGGGAACTCGTCGTCGAACGGTGGGGGCTGCCTGCAAACCGATTGTATGCCACGGTGTATGCACCTGGAGAGGGAGACCCTTCCGAATTTGACCAGGAAGCCTGGGATATTTGGGCTTCATTGTTTGAGAAGAAGGGCCTCGACCCTAAAATCCACATCGTTAATGGAAACGTGAAGGATAACTTCTGGATGATGGGTGAGACGGGCCCCTGTGGTCCTTGTTCAGAGCTCCATGTCGATATGACGCCAAATGGAGACACCGAGGGTCGCCTCGTCAATATGGATTCGGACCTCTGTATTGAAATTTGGAATCTCGTTTTTATTCAATACAACGCAGAGGCTGACGGGACCTTCCGAGATCTCCCTGCCAAACACGTCGATACCGGGATGGGATTCGAACGAGTTTGCTCACTGATTCAAAATACCAAAGGCTTCACGGATTTCTCTGAAAAACCCACAAACTACGCGACAGACGTCTTCCAACCTCTTTTTGCAAAGCTTGAGGAACTGAGTGGGAAAAAATACCACGATGTCTACCCTGGTGAAGAACATGACTCCCTCGACGAAGCCATCGCTTTTCGAGTGATTGCCGATCATATCCGAACTTTAAGCTTCTCAATCGCCGATGGAATCATCCCTGGTAACACTGGGCGCAATTACGTTCTTCGGCGTATTCTGCGTCGAGCAGTGAAATACGGGCGCACTCTCGGCTTCACAGGCCAAGAGCCTTTTCTTCCTCGACTCGTTGAGACCCTTGTAAAGCAGTTTGCGAATATCTTCCCCGAAATTCAAACACGTGCAGAGGTCGTCAAAGAGACCCTCGCACAGGAAGAAAACTCATTTAACAAAACCCTCGATCGAGGGATGGAAAAGTTCGAAAAATCCGCTCTCGGAAATCACTTTTCTCCTGAAGATGCATTTCAACTCTACGACACCTTTGGTTTCCCTCTCGACCTGACCGCCCTCCTCTGCCGAGAACGAGGGATCGACCTTGACCAGTCCGCAGTTGAGCTCTTAATGGAGCAAGCTCGGGAACTCTCACGCAATTCACAGAAAAAAAATATTGTTCGAGCCCTCGATCTTTCGACTGAAGTTCAAACTCAATTTGTGGGCTTCGACCATCATTGTTGTGAAGCAACCATTCTCGAAATACATGAGCAAGAAGAGACGCTGCTCGTGATCACTGACAAAACAGTGTTCTTTACCGAAATGGGTGGGCAAGAGGGTGACACTGGAACCTTAAATGGAATCGAAGTGATCGGGACTCAAAAAATTGCCAATGCAACCGCACATCTCATTTCCAAACATCAAGACCTAGAGATAGCGCCAGACCAAGAGATTACCCTTGAGATCGATACTCGTCGACGCGCACCAATCCAAGCTCATCATACGGCTACTCACCTCCTTCACTGGGCCCTTCATGAAGTGGTCTCTCAAGATGCTGCTCAACAAGGCTCTTCAGTCTCGCCCGAGCGTCTTCGCTTTGATTTTAATTCAAAAGCGGTGACTGCTGAACAAATCACCGATCTCGAGAGAATGGTCAACGATACCATCGAAGCCAAAGATACAGTGTCATGGGTTGAAGTTCCTCATGCTGAAGTCAAAGAACGAAGCGACGTGATGCAATTCTTTGGAGACAAATATGGGGATCTCGTAAGAGTGGTGCAGATTGGTGGAGGCACTCGAACCCTAGATGGTTACTCTATGGAACTGTGTGGTGGAACTCACGTTTCTAACACCGGAGAAATTGGTTTATTCAAAATCAAATCTGAAGGAGCAATCGCTTCTGGAGTTCGTCGCATTGAGGCTGTCTGTGGCGATGCTGCTTGGAAATACATTCAGGAATTAACTGAAAAAGGCACCGCTGAGGAGAAAGCACTACGCTCTAAGCTCGAAGAAGCAAATGAATTACTCATCCAAGCAGGACACACCGCCGAGCAACATCCTGATTTTCCTCACCTCATGAGTGCGGTGCTTGTCGAGGGAGGTGACTTCACCCAAATCAACGAGACGATTCGGAGCTATCAAGAATACCTTTCTGAGCTTCGCGAAACCTGTGTTGAAGCTGATAAAAAGGTTAAAAAAGCTCAAGCCGCCGGAGCAGCTCGTCTTGCTGACTCCATGCTCGCCGAGCAAGACCTCACCAAAAACCTCGTCCTTGAGACTCAAGGGCCAGCTGCTCTCTTACAAGAACTCTTGAATGGATTGAAAAAGTCACAATTCAGTCATGCCGCCTTCGTCATTGTTGATGACGGAGAGAAACTTCACCTCGGAGCCCTCAGCGGTGAAGATGGACAGCAAGCTGGATACAGTGCTGGCAACCTCATTAAAGATCTCGCTCCGATCGCTGGAGGAAAAGGAGGAGGCAAGCCCAACATGGCAAGGGGAGCGGCGAGCCAACGAGCCAACATCGATGAACTCACCCAACAATCAAAGGCGCTGCTTGGTGTTTCATGAAGAACCCTTAAGACTCCTCAACCTGAAGGAACTCAGAGAGTTGGCCTTCAATCGATCGCGGCACCACAGCGCTCAGAAGAATATCGTTGCCGTCATATTCGGTCGATAACACTTTGCCTTCTCGGTAGATTAGTCCGGAAATGTCACCTCTGGATTGGGGAATCCGGTAGGTTAATTTTCTAACTCGATGCGCAAGTAAATCGCTAAAGCTCATTTTTAATGTCTCAAGCCCCTTACCGGTCAGTGCAGAGACTTCGACTGCTTCAGGGAACTTTTCTCTCAACTCAATGAGGTCTTGAGAATCTTGCAAGCAATCCGTTTTATTTAAAACGACAACGACTCGTTTTTCATCCGCTCCAAGCTCGGCAAGAACTTTACGAGTGGTATGATAATGATCGACGATTTCTGGAGAAGACGCGTCGAGAACATGGATTAAAAAATCAGCGATAATCGCCTCTTCAAGAGTTGCCTTAAATGATTCAACAAGCCGGTGAGGCAGGTTTCTCACAAATCCCACCGTATCACTGAGCAAAAGATCTTGCCCACTTTCGAGCTCAATTCGTCTCGTCGTGGGATCTAGAGTTGCAAAAAGCATATCTGCTTCAAGAACCTCGGCTCCTGAGAGTTTGTTCAGGAGCGTTGATTTACCAGCATTCGTATAGCCCACAATGGCGGCCGTGGCCGCATCGGATCTCTCCCGCTCTTTGCGCTGGGTCGTACGCTGTTTGCGCACAGCCTCCAGTTCGGCTTGAATAGCCGTGATTTTTTTTCGCGCAAGACGGCGGTCGATTTCAATTTGTTGCTCGCCCATTCCTCGAGACGCGCCTCCGCCTCCCGAGCTACCCCCTCCTCCTTCGCGATCAAGGTGACCCCACATTCTAGCCATTCTAGGCAAGGCATACTGCATCCGAGCAAGTTGCACCTGAAGACGAGCTTCTTTAGTACGAGCACGCTGGGCAAAGATATCAAGGATCACTTCTTCTCTGTCGATGACCGTCATGTCTGCTAAACCTTCCCAATTCCTTTGCTGCATCGGAGAGAGTTCATTATCAAAAACGATACAATCACAACCTCGATCTTGGGCCAGTTTTACAAGTTCGTCAGCTTTGCCTGTTCCACAGATAAAACGCTTATTGCCATCCCGCACCCGAACAAGTTCCATCCCAACCACTCCAATACCCAAGGTGTCAACTAACTCCTCAAGCTCTAGGAGAAGTGCACGAGTTTCAGCTTCCTCAAGTTTATCAAAACAAAACCCGACAAGCATGGCTTTCTCAACCATGTCGGGCTTCTCCCGAACTTCAAACATAGCTTAAATTCCAAATAAAAAAAATGCCGCCGCCTTAAGAAGAGTTCCGAAGGTGCCAATCAACAAAACGATGAGTTCGTGTAATCCGATGGAGCTCATTAACGAATCCTAAACTCATGCTGACGATCGTCAAACTCCCACACGAAATGATGACCACTCAGCAACGATGAATCAGCCCGATGAATCAAAAACTGACGTCGTTCGAGTTCCTGTAGGAGATTTGGAACTTTTTAAGACTTCGGCCGAATCAGAATCTTCTTGTTCCTGCGATCGGTTTCCTCAGAAACAGTTTCAATCTCTGGATCATCAACAAGTGCATTATGCACAAGGCGGCGATGATACGAATTCATCGGATTCATCCAAAGTTCACGCCCGGTATCTTTTACCTTATCTGCGAGTTTCAGGGCCTTATTGGCAACCCGCTGCTCCTGTTGTGCGCGGTATCCATCACAATCAACTCTCACCCTTGGAGCGTCACGATCTTTGCCTCGGACGATGCGGTTTACCAAGTATTGTAGGTCATCCAAACGGTCACCGTTTTTACCGATTAGGAGAGCCGAAGACTCTGAGACAATATTGAGTGTCTCGTGTCCAGATTCCCCGAGAACCTCAACTTCGAATTTAAAGCCGAGCTTCTCTAGCATGCTCGTCAGAGCCTCCTTCGCATCATCAATCGCGTTTGCCATGCCCCAATCTTAAGCCGAGATCTCGTGTGGTCAACTCATTGCGCACTTGCCTAAGAGCCTCTTGCTACTCTCAACAATTTTAACCACTGCCCCTTCAAGGACCAAAAAAGACTGCGGAAGCGTTTAAGCGTGCTTAAACTCGATCTCATCAAAACATTTTTACGGGATAAACCCTTCCTGAATATGACTTGGTAAAATGAGACGGCTCACCGTATGATCACCGCAGGATGTATTTAGTCCGACTCAGCTTTCTCCTCATTTTGAGCTCTATTGCGGGCGCTGAGCCACGATATCTCCCTCCAGATGACTCTTACCCTCTCTTGCGAAGAGATCTTTTACCTCTCGATACAGCTAGTATTCACCGTCTTGCGACACACCTAACGACACTCGGAGATCGACCATTCCCAAAAGAAGCTTCCGAACTCCGCGATCAAGTCCGTTTACTCACACTCAGCTTGAGACTTTCTCCAAGCCAATTGAGGGCTCGGATCATTTTACAATCCCTTTCAGAAGGGAACCAAGGAGCTCCTGCATCCAACAAAAAGATCGTGGAAGCCACCAAAGAGACCTTGGAAATCGCTCGCTACCTCATCAAACGCCCATCGACGAGTGAAGGACATCTTCTGGGACAATTACTACTCGACCTACTAGCGCCACTCATCCCAAACGACCCGATTCTAAACCAACGAGATCTAGATCATGAGACCACTCGTTGGCAAGGGGTCATTGCCAACCTCAGTACTTTCAAAGGGATCCCAAAAATCACTTCGCCATCCATTCCAGATGATCCCGTTGAAAAGATTCAGCCAAGCAACTACCAAAAAACAGAAATCACCGCCCCGCTGCTGATGATGGGAAAAGGAATTACCCAAAGAGCTCCCAACATCCCAATCCTTACCGAATCGATATTACGAATCAACGAGAAGCAAGCAGAGAACCCCGAGGCCTCCTTTTTAGAGTTCCGTCCCAAAACAGATTTTGATCTCGAACCACTTGGTCTCGCACTTGCCGATTTTTTTGCCTCAAGTGATCGTCCACTTCCTTCTGGCGGGATTTTAAATGTTCATACCGGGAAGCAGCAGTATTCCTCAATCAATAGGGAAAATATTGCCGCCCCGCTGACTTTGATGATCGATGCTGCTCTGACAGGTCGCCCCCTTCGCTCAAAAACTCTTTTATTTGCCAGGCTCGGATCAAACGGTGAATTAAACCGACCTCACCAGGCTTGGGAGCTCATGCTTCACCTACTAAAAACTCCAGAATACTTCGGAAGCAGGCTCATCATTGGTCAAGGTCTTGAAGAAGAATTGGAAGCTCTTCTTACCATTCAAAATACCCAGTTTTTCACGCAATACGAAGTGATCGCAGCACCAAGTTTTCAATTCGCACGAGAGTTATTATACGAAGATGGAAATCCACCGGAAGAGCTGACGAAAGCCTGCATCACCTTTCAAGAAGTACGCGATAAAGCGCTCGAGGCAAATTCATTAGATGGATTTCTCAACCTCTCCACGGTTCAGGAACGTTTAAGAAAATCATGTGACCAATCACCCCAGCACCTTTCAGCGCTGATGCTCCTCAAACAGGCAACCGAACCACCCTCGTCTCTGGCAACTGCGGTGTTGGCCCAAGAGCTCAACCGAAGATTGCAACCAATCTTCTCGCTGGAATTACAAGCCCCCAAAAAAAACAACAAGCAACTCAAAATACTTTACAGAGAAACACGAGATTCACTCAGACCCATCGAGAAAATCCTGCGCTCTGAGCAAACAGATTTTTTTAGTGAGGTTCTCTTGTTCATCCAAAAAATTGACCAACTCAATCATCAAGAAGACATTGAAGCGTTTCACCTTAGCAAATTTGCTCTTAAAGAAAAACTAGAGGGTTTGACGATGGAGAAACGTTGAAACCATTCGGCTCATTCAAGGCGAATGAACGGCCCAATGCTTTCAGCCATGTTCATCTTCTCTAAGCGCCTTTTGTGAATCATAACATCAATGCTCTCAGAAGAGAGTCCGAGGTTTTGACTTTCTGATTTGAACCCTTTCTAGGATTCATTCATCATCTTGGAATGATCACTTTGCGCGTTCTTTTCCTCTCACTTACTTGCGCGAGCCTCTGCTTGGCGAATTATCGACCTCCAAATTTTGAGAAGAACATCTTTGATGCCGCAAAGATCAAAACCTCTCTGATCACAAAAACTTCCCTGTTTTCTGCGCTTCTCTCCGTTGCCCGAGATTTTGATGAAAGCGAATCTGATGTGGATTTTGAACTCCGTGGACATGCTCTGGCGATCGCGGGAAGATTAGATCCTGAATCTGAAAACTTTAAAGACGTGCGCGACAGCCTAGAAAAGCGAGGCAGCACCGTCAGCCGCGAAGAAGTACACCGGTCAAAAGTCGCTTCAAAAATCTATCGGGGTGTCCGCTCTCTTATCCGCGTCAAAGACAATGAAGACAATATCAAGTGCGCGACTTACTGTATCGATATCGCTTTGAGAATCGATCCCGGTGGGCCAGAGGCAGAAAAGCTCAAGGCTCTTCAGAAAGAAACTGGCCAACCAGATTGGCAAGACATGCTCGGCGAAGAAATCGTCAATACCCCTTGGGGGCGAATTGCGCGCCAGCAGTCCAACACCTTTAAAGAACGCTCAGAAACCATCCCAGGTGGAAATGCGGCAGCGTTCGCCGCCACGCAACGTTCTATTTATGGCCTTTCGGTTAGGGAACTCCCCAATGGTCGCCACGCCGGAGCCGCTTCCTCGCTGAGCGCTACTGCTCTGCGTGACGAGTCAGTCGAAGGGATTGAATTCCACATCGATCAAAAGGTGGGAAATATGACGGGGAACTCTCTTGAAGAAATTAAAAAACTTCTTCGCGTGCGCCACGAGGAAGCAGGTCGTATCCCCAGCGGCTACAAAGTCGAAATCGCATTTGCAGACAAAGATGGTCTGCTCGATGGTCCCTCGGCTGGCACGGCCATGTCTGTGGTTCTCGATTCTTTATTTTCGGGCAAAGAGTTGGATGATCACTTTGCTGTGACCGGAGCAATCACTGCCGATGGCAAGGTCACAAGAATCGGAGGAGTTGCGGGAAAAATTCGCGGAGCGACCCGCAAAAATTGTAATCTTGTAGGTGTTCCAGCTGAAAACGTCTCTGGGGTTTCTGATATTCTCGTCCTTGATGGCATCGATCCTCTTATCAACATCCAAGTCTTTAGTTTTGAAACCCTAGACGAAGTTCTGGAAGTTGCTCATCAAGAAAAGCCTGAAAACGTCCAAGCCACGATCGATGATTTCAAAGAAATCGCTGATCTCGTAAAGGAGAGAGGTTCAGAGATTTTAAAAAATGAAAAAGTCATCGAGCGCCTTGCCGGTGTCGTTAAGAAAATGCCGAACCATCAATCAGCGCAAATCTTACTAGATCTCGCGCAAGGAAAACAAGCGACGGTACTCTCTCTAGGGGGCTCGCTCCATGAAGTTGATACCGCCTCATCTTTTAGCGCAAAGAAAATTGCTTATATCGCAATGCTTGGAAATGCTCAGCAATTTAGTGATGCCGACCAAAGCGAAGCCCAAGAGGCTTTGGCAGAACTTCGCCAACTCAAGGGAAAAACCGATGCCCGGATCAATGAGTTTTACGAGAGCATGATGGAAGCCATGAGTATCTTCTCCAAAGGAATGCAAAGCGGCAAAACTCAAAAAGAGTTCATTAGTCAATTGCGAGACCAATGGATGAAAGTCAGCAGTGCTCGTAAAAAACTGATGAGTGATCCTGAAATCATGGAGGAGCTTCAAGGATAGCATCCAACGCGTCGCATCCACTGCAATTCAACGCTCCAGATGATCACGCCATAATCCTGCCTTCGCTTTACATTCGCTGGCACTCTTGGGCTTACGGCTTCCCAGCAGGGCCAATATATTCAGAGGCAATCACCAGATTATCAAAGTCGACTATATTGACCGGATTCTTAGTCCAACGGTCCGTGACATAGCTCTCTAGGGTTAAGGCATTTGCCCAAAGGCTCGGACTCTTACGCCAGTTAATATTGTTCCAGTGACCTAACAGCTCTCCCCCGATCCAAAAAGCCTGCTCACCATTCCTCTGCCCCGGAGTATTATGCTTAAGCATCAATTCCGCACAGATCCATTGCCCTTTTTTAATAGAATCCTGCCCTTTGGGCAAAAACTGGTTCCCCCAAAAACGTTGATCACCAGAGGGCTTCATCTCGTGCCAATAGGAGTAAAAATTCCAATGCCCAGGAGCCTGTATTCTTCCCCAGTCCCCCCATGGTTCTAATGCTGTAGAAAACCTTTCATCTCCCCGAGGTAAAACGCCTGCCCCACCAAATCCACTCCATTTTTCTTTCCCTCTCAGCGCTTGATTCGCTCTCAACGTCACAAAGTGATGGATATAGTCAGAGCCTTGATCAAAACGCGTGTAAAACCGAACAAAAACTGCCTCTGACGATTGAAACCATTTTGTCAGACCTCCACCATGGTCTTGACCTAGCGTGGCGGTCACCCTGAGACATTGATTGCCGAAAACGCCACCACCAGAGGCCACGAGTGTTAAGGGTTTTGCTTTCTCATCCCAGCGTTCACCAAGAGAGCCACTTTCAAAGTTATCGGCAAAGATGACCGACGATGCTTTTTGGATTCCATGATCAGCAACAAATCTCGACGCCAAGCCTTTGCCAAAGGGAAGCTGGCTCTCTGTCACTCTCTTTGGAAGACCCTCGTTAGCGAAGGTGAACGAAGTTAAAGCAGTGAAAACGATCACTTTCATCCGCATCCCTCCTCGCTGTTAGAGACCAACGCCTATCTTCAAATCAAGAGGAACTTTGACCTGTTTTAGATCAGCCCATCGGATGATGCCAATCTCGAGTTCTGAAACTTTTTTTCTGAGCTCGTAGGTTCTTGAGTAAGTCATTTTTTCTCCAAACCCCCAAGAACCACTTCCTCCCTTGGATGATTCAATTTCTTTGCCAGATTCATCAAAAAACTGAATTTCCTTCAGTTCATCCATATTTTTTTGTGTTTCCAAAGTAAGCGACATCTTTGCATCTCCAAAACGAGGCTGATCAATCTCTTTGACCTTAAAAGAGAAACCACCCACCTCAATCTGAGCCCCCTCTTTCAAAGCAATGGTTCCTGATTGCACTTTCTCTGTCTTTGACCCTGTAGTCACCACAAGATCACCCTGCAGAATCAATGATTGGGATCCTTTCGCAGGGATCGCGTCGGATTCAATTGTTGTTCCAAGCGCTTTGCCATCCTGACTCACTTCCACCCAACCAAACCTGATGGCCTTACCGGAGAAACGGTTTTTTACTTTTAAAAAATCAGTTCCTTGGTCGTCAGTAAATTTCGTGAGTCGACTTTCCTTCTGATCAAGCCCAACGATCGATAAATCATCGGCACTCACCAAGAGAGAGAGTGATGTTCCTGAAGTCCAATTAAAGGGGCGAATCTCTTCATTTCCCGACTGATTTTTTGAATTCGAAGAATAACCCTTCCCCACAATGCGCAGACCATTGAATTCAATTTCGACCTCACCATAGGCACACCCTATGATCGCGCAGCTCGTTACAATCAATCGCTTCATCGCAACACCTTATCGCTAGCCATTAAGAACCACCAGCAGGTATTTTCCATTCTGCTAAGATCGGACGATGATCCGAAGCAATCTTCTCCTCGAGAACTCGGCAGCCCAGCAGCTCCCACGAGAGGTCTTTGGTCACAAGGTGATCAATGGCCAACGTCGGTAGATCTGCGGGACAAGTCTTGGCCCCTTTTTTGTCCAAAATAACCCAACCTTTCTGCACGAGAATTCCCATTGAAGCTTCGTGAGGTTCTGCATTGAAATCACCCGCCAAAATCACTGGATGAGCGCGGCCAGAAATTTGGTCTAAAAGAGAGTTAATTTGCCGACACCTCACCTCATCACTCACCCAGTCGTTGTGAATCGAAACAACCGAGACAGGACAATTGATACTTTGCAATCGAACCTTAACCTCAAGAGCCGTTCTTGGTTCCGACCCACCTGGCAGCCGGTGTTGTTTCATTTCCTTAATGGGCAAGCGAGACAAGACGGCTAACCCATATTGCCCTCCATCATACGGAAATGAAGAAGCGAAGCGGTAGTCCATTTTTAGCTTCTTGGCTAATTGCGCTGCGAGATCAATGTTCCCACTCCGCTGACAATTCTTGTCTACTTCCTGAAGGGTGATCACATCCGCATCCATTTTGGCGAGTGTCGCAGAAATGCGGTTGAGATCGATTTTCTGATCCATGCCACAGCCATGCTTAATATTATAGGACCCTACGCGAAAGACACCGCCTTGCACCAAAAGGCTCAAAAAGAAAGCCGCCAAGATTTGAATAATCCCTTTTTTCATGAATTCACTGAGCTCTTTGAAATCTTAGCTCGCGATTTTCTTAGCTTAACAAGCAAGAGAACAGTGACGACAAATGCAATGCTCTGCCAAACCCAAAAAGCAGGAGGTATCGAGGACGCAACCTCTTTGGGAAGACCACCATCGACAATAAAAGCGCCAGCCCCAAAAAGAGGCCAGAGAGCTGGACAAACCCCAGCAATCCATACGGCTTGAGTCATCAGATCACCACTGACGATCAAAATCACTGCAACCATCGCGGGCACGATTCCTGCAAAAATGGCAACCAAGCCAGCCGCTTTCCGGCCTTTCGTTTCAAGAATTGCTTGTAAGGCCCAACCTCCAGAAAGAAGAGTGAGCAACATCGCCACAATCGTCATGCTAGAGAGTGAGTTCCCAGCAAACCAATGAGAACCAATTAACCCTCTGGCAAATAGATACCAACCTCCAACACCTACGAAGCTCATTAAAGTCACCCAGATGAACGATGTCGATGGATCTGATAAAGAGGGCAGAGAAGAATCTCCTAATTTCCTAGCCCTTCGCCAGCCTCGGAGTTGGGTATCCTGATTAGGAGAGATAATCAAAGCCATCGTCCAGAGAAAAACTAGGGTCACAAGGCCATAAAACCCAACCATCAGGGTCGCCTCCCAGATGTAGGGTTTCCATCCATGAAAAACTGGTCCTAAGCGACTATTGAGCCGTTGTTCAATTTCACGAGAAGTAAAGATTTCCCCGTTTTCTATGAGAGGGAGAGCATTTCCTAGCAAGACAATCTGTAGCCAAAGAAACAACCCTAAGGCCCCTAGCTTACCTAACAAATGAGACTCCGCTCGGCACCAATGGCGCCACAACATGACGATCATGGTGAGACACAGAACACCCTGAGAGATCAAGGTCACAATAAACTGTTCGAGATCTAATCCAAAGAACTTCGCCTGCGGGGCAATCTCTTGAAATTGCTGCGCAAAACGCCCCATCATTCTGGGCGCAAGGTGAGGCATGACATCCGTAACGACAGGGTAAATCGTTAAGTATTTAAAATAAACTAACCCAAATTGAGCGGCTTGCGGAATGACTGTGTAGAGCAAAAAAACGATGCCCATCGAACTCAAAAAAGCCCACCGCCGGTTTTCCATCACCGTTCCTGTCACGAGACCTGTTAGGTGATACAAAACTCCCGCAACGATAAAGACCGCGTAGAGTTGGATCGCATAGTATGGATCGACGTTGCCTTGAACCAGAGAAATGATGGTAAAAGGCATTGAAGACAAAAAGAGAACCCACTCCCGAACGGGTAATCCAAAAAGATAACCCAATACTTTTGCTAAAGGTTTCATTGGAACCAAACGCTGATAATCCAACTGCTTTTCTCCAGCTTCACTCGTCATTGCTCCGGCAACCTGACCGGTTCCTAAACCGAACAAAACAATCCCTTGGACGATTAAAAGAGGAATCAAAGGAAGTCGTGCGACATCCTCTTTAACATTTAGGAAATTGACCCCTCCTCCTCGCGCTACAAAAAAAACAAAAGCTGAAACTAAGGTCATTAGCAGGACCGAGATCCCTAACCCGGTAAAACGAAGCCGGCTCCGAGCGTAGCGACGAACGATCGGATTGGTCCAGATCATCCAACTAGAACGAAAGGGCTTCGTTTGGAACTCTTTGGCTTCATCATTCATGAATGTCGATTCTCTCCTGCGATCTCTACTAAAATATCTTCAAATGAGGAGCGACCTTCCTCAAAAGAGCGAATTCCAAAACCCTGAGTCACGAGATTTTGGAGCAAAACTCCTTGATCTTCATGGCTCCCAGTAAACTGAAAGCTTACTTGATCTTCGAAAGCAAGCACCTCCCTAACTCCAGGCTGATCTTCAATCCACTGGGCAAGCACTTGAGGCTGCCGAAGAGTGATCACATTGATTTTTCTTTCGGCACCTCCAAGAGCCGCTCTCACTTCTCCAACACTCCCACTTGCAAGAATCTTTCCCTGATTCATGACACATATTGAAGAACACATTTCAGCTAATTCTGTGAGAATATGAGAACTCACGAAAACCGCTCTCCCCTGATTGGCTAAGCCTTGAAGGGTCAATCTTAAATCACGGCGAGAGAGTGGATCTAACCCACTTGCAGGCTCATCCAAAATCAGGACTTGAGGATCGTGCAAGAGAGTCTTCGCTAGAACGAGTCTCTGAGTTTGGCCCCTTGAAAGAGCTTTGGCCCAATCATTTCTTTTTTCTGTGAGATCCACGGCATCCAGACATTGCTCAACACGTTCACGTCGTCTGGCACGCCCGCCGATACGATGAGCTTGTGCATAAAAATCCAAGAACTCCCAGAGCTTTAAATCTGAAGGAACAGGAGCTAAATCTGGCATATAACCAATAACCTCTCTGGCTTCTTGCGCGTGTTCAGAAATATCAAACCCAGCAACTTTGACTTCTCCATATGTCGGCTCCATCAACGTCGTGATGACGCGAAATGTGCTTGTCTTACCCGCTCCATTCGGTCCTACCAGCCCATAAACTTGACCAAAAGGGATCGAAAGACTGATGTCTTTCACCGCGACGAACTCTCCATAATCGACTCGGAGATCTCTAATTTCAATCGCGTGCTCACTCATACCTCAACTCAAGAATACACCACAACAGGGCCAACCCTGTCACCCCCTTGCACTTGCCTTAACTTTCTGACTGCAACCTTGATCTTTTCGACGGCTTCTTGAGTCTCTTCACGGGTTGTCATTCCAGAAAAAGAGATCCTCAAGCTACTGCGAGCCTGCTGTGCGGGAATTCCCATTGCCATTTGCACATGACTTGGTTGCTGCTTACCAGTCATACAGGCACTTCCTGTCGAAACCTGGACACCGGATTCATCAAGAAGAATTAAAAGGCCCGCACCCTCACAACCGTCGAAAGAAATATGAGCACACGTCGGGACTCGGTGCTCCCGGCTCCCATTTAAAGTCACTCCCTCAAGCTCCTGAACAAGTCGATGCTCAAGAAAATCACGATGAGCTGCAATCGAACGGTGAGCATCTTTTTGGAGAGCTTCACGCATCAAGCTAGCAGCTTTTCCCAATCCAACAATATAGGGCACATTCTCGGTGCCACTTCGACGCCCCGCCTCTTGCCCCCCACCTCTCATCAACGGCTCAAATCTCACTCCTTCCCGGAGGTAAAGAGCACCGATTCCTTTGGGGGCATGAAATTTATGCCCACTTAAACTTAGAAAGTCGACGCCCGATTCACGCACATTTATTTCGATTTTTCCGACAGCTTGAATGGCGTCAGTGTGAAAAGCTAAACCGGCAGAGCGAGCGATTTCGCAAGCCTCTACGATGGGTTGAATCACGCCAGTTTCATTGTTAGCCCACATGATACTCGCAAAGCCAGTCTCAGCGGACTGACAAGCCTCTTTAAAACTTTCTAAATCAAGACGACCGTCGGCACGAACACCACACCTGACAACATCAAACCCAACATCCTCCATCGCCTGAATTGGTTTGAGCACTGCACTATGTTCAATTTCACCCGTCACCACTTTGGAGCGTTTTCTTCCGTAGATTCTCGCAAGCGATTTTAAGACCATATTATTGGACTCCGTGCCACACCCGGTAAAAACAATCTCTTCTTCCTTCGCTCCGATTAATTGCGCCACCTCTCCACGAGCATTCTCGATTGCTTTTTTGACAGTTTTCCCCGCTCGGTAACCACTGGATGGATTCTGATAATGCTCCGTGAGAAAGGGCAACATTGCTTCCACGACTTCGGGGTGGACTTTCGTCGTTGCGTGATTGTCCAAATAGATCATTGGTGATACCTTTAGTCTTCACTTAAACTTCGGGCAAGCCGATACCAACTATGTCGCTTCGCAAATACCGCCAGAGCTTTCATTTGATTCTAGTCATTTTTCTCACCCTTGTTGGAAAGCAGGCCTACGATTATTGGAACCAGCAACATCAAACAAGACTCCTTCTCGACGAGATCATCTCGTTATGTCAATTGCCGGAGATTGGCGACGAGTTGATCATCAACCATGCGATCATTGATTACGCTACTGAAATTGATTGCGCCGATGCTCACTTCATTGTGACAGGCCCAAGCAAGACACTGGATGCTTGGCTCAGTGAGATCGATGAGTGGAAAGCAAAGCAACCCGGGGCGATCCTAAACTACCAAATCCGTGAATCAGAGATGCGCTCACGTGTTGATTTTAGCGCCGAAGTGTATCTCCCCAAAAACCCATGAAAAAAAACCTACTGCTCTTTTTCTCGAGTTGTTTTTTTGCCTATGCCCTTGAGAAGCCGAACATCGTCTTTATCGCAATCGATGATCAGAACGATTGGATTGGATGCCTAGGAGGACATCCGAATGCCTTGACCCCTCACATCGACAAACTTGCAAGTAGAGGAACCCTTTTTACCAATGCTCACTGCCAATCACCACTGTGCAATTCCTCTCGCACAAGTCTAATGACGGGGTTGCGTCCAGACTCAACAGGTATTTATGGTCTTGCTCCATGGTTTCGAAATCTTGCGGAGTTTAAGGATCTCACCTCTTTACCTCAACACCTTGAGCAACAGGGCTATGCAACTCTCTCAGCAGGTAAAATCTACCATGGAGGGTATGGAAGAAAACCAAGCGACCGAGAATTCCAAAGCCTTGGTCTCGGAGCAACCGGCGCTCCTTTCCCAGACAAAAAACTCGTCAATACGCCGAGCGAGATGAAACTCGTGGATTGGGGTCTTTTTCCCCATCGCGATGAGGATAAAGGGGATTATAAAATTGCTCAGTGGGCTGTTGAAGCCCTGAACAAAAAACCTCAAGGCCCCTTCTTTTTATCCGCTGGTTTTTTTCTTCCCCACGTTCCCTGCTTTGCCACCGAAAAGTGGTTTGAGTTACATCCACTTGAAAAAACAAGTCTACCGCTGATTCAGCGAGGTGATCGCGAAGACACCCCACGGTTTTCGTGGTATCTGCATTGGTCGCTCCCAGAACCACGCCTTCGCTGGCTAGAAGATCATGATCAGTGGATGAACCTCACACGGAGTTACTTGGCCTGCACAAGCTTTGTAGACCATCAGGTCGGGAAAATCATGGAGGCCATCGATCGAAATGGCTTCCGAGATAATACGATTATCGTGCTTTGGTCCGATCATGGGTGGCATGTTGGAGAAAAAGACATTACCGGGAAAAACTCACTTTGGGATGACGGAACCAGAGTTCCTCTCATCTTCGCGGGACCGCAGATTGACTCGGGAGTTTGCTCCCAACCAGTCGAGCTACTCGATATCTATCCCACGCTCTGTGACTTGACTCAAAGCAAAAAACCAAAGCACCTCGAAGGACTGAGTCTCGTCGCGCAACTCCAAGATGCCACTGCTAAAAGACAACGCCCGGCCATTACAACCCACAATCATCACAACCACGGCGTTCGCTCTGAAAAATGGCGATTTATCCAATATGCAGATGGCTCACAAGAGCTCTATGACATGGTGAAAGACCCACGCGAATGGAACAATTTAATTGGCCAAAAGGGCTACGAAAAAGTGATTTCTGATCATCAACAGTGGATTCCCAAAATCAGTCGCCCACCCGCGGAGGGAAGTCGCTCAAGGATTCTCACCTATGACATCGATACCGGAGAAACTGTGTGGGAAGGAAAAAGAATTCTTCCTGACGACCCAATTCCCATGGACCTTGATTGAGTAAGGTTCAAAGAGGGTTACTTTCATGACCTCAAAAGCCCTCCATCATCCAAGAAAGACGCCGAATTCGATGCAATTTGATTGAACAGTTGCCTCACCTTGCCTAACTCCTCTTGCACAACTTATTGAAAGAAATATGGCAATCGTCGCAACTAACCTAAAACGTGGACAGTGCATCAAATATGAAGGTGAACGAGGTGTCGTCCTCGGCCTTGAGCATCGCACACCAGGAAAAGGGAACGCACTTATCGCAGCAACCATTCGCTCGTTCAATACCGGAAAGACCAAGACGATTCGTTTCGCATCAAATGAAAAGGTTGATATTGTTGAAACCGACCGTCAAAAACTGGAGTTTTCCTATGCTGAACCTGGGACCTACCATTTTATGGACATGCAAACTTTTGAAACGACTGGTCTCGACGAAGGCTTTATTGGTGATGCCAAGGACTTCCTTACGGAGGGACAAGAGGTCGAAGTTTTGTTTATCGAAGGGAGCCCTGTCTCTCTTGACCTTCCCTCTTCTGTAGAACTGGAAATCACTGAGTCTTCAGAAGGAATTAAAGGGGACACAGCAAATAACCCAACAAAGCCCGCAACACTCTCGACGGGCCTGGTTGTTCAAGTCCCTCTCTTTGTAAAACAAGGGGACCGAATCAAGATAAGCACGGAGGACGCTTCCTATATTGGGCGCGCCTAAGCTGCGTTTTCATTTTAATCAAAAGCCGCTTTGGAGTTGCTTCCGAGCGGCTTTATTTTGATAGATGAAACCATATTGAGCGCGACGGGCGATGAGCGCACTTTGTTTTTGCTTCAGCAAAGTTCCATCGCCGCTTCAGCACATCTGCGCCCATCAAGGGCAGCGGAAACAATCCCTCCAGCATAACCCGCCCCTTCTCCACAGGGAAAGAATCCTCTGACATCTGGATGCTGAAGGTCTGCACCACGGGGTATTCGAACTGGAGAACTTGTTCTCGTTTCAAAACCAATTAATAAGGCATCAGGCCCCGTGTAACCTCGGATCATTTTGCCAAATTTCCGCAAACCTTGGGCCAAACGCCCTCCAATCTGCTCAGGCAGAAGCTGATCTAACCGATTCGATTTTAACCCTGGAAAATAACTGGTCTCAGGAAGTTCTTTAGAAAGGCGTCCCGCCAAAAAGTCGGTCACACGCTGACCAGGGGCAACTTGCCCTCCTCCTCCGGCTTTTTTCGATGTCTGCTCAATAAACTTCTGAAAACGCATCCCACTTAAAACGTCATCACCTTGGAAATTTCGAACATCCTCTGGCTCCACTCCAACGACCATTCCGCTATTTGCAAAGGGCGAATCCCGTCGAGACAAACTCATGCCATTGACCACCACCTCATCGTTTTGAGTTGAAGCTGGAACAACAAAACCTCCCGGGCACATACAAAAGGAGTGGACGCTGCGTCTACGAATTTGTGTCGCTAGCCGATAGCGCGAGGCAGGCAATTCTTTTCCTCGACTCTCTCCCTGACGAAGGTGGTATTGGACTTGATCAATCAACGTCTGAGGGTGCTCGATTCTCACTCCGACAGCAAAAGGTTTGGCTTCCAACGCAATTCCTGACTCGTGAAGTAAGTGGTAAATATCCCTTGCTGAGTGCCCTGTCGCTAAAATCACCGCCTTCCCTCGAAACTCCCGACCATCGGATGTTTGCACTCCATGCATCCGACCATTCAGAGTCAGGAGCTTTGTCACTTTTGCTCCAAAGTGAACCTCACCGCCTGCTTTTTTTACCGACTCCCTCATTGCCATGACCACTTTGGGCAGCAAATTTGAGCCAATGTGAGGATGGGCATCGACTAAAATATCCTCGGGGGCACCGTGAGCGACCAAAGTCCGATAAACGTCGGCAACTGGACCCCGCTTCTTTGCTCTGGTGTAGAGTTTTCCGTCAGAAAAGGTTCCAGCTCCACCCTCTCCGAAACAGTAATTCGATTCCTCCAGAACTGTTCCTTTTCTGAGGATCGGCGCAAGGTCAAATCTCCTTGCCGAGGCATCTTTACCCCGTTCAAGAATCACAGGTTTGATTCCCTGTTCGAGGCATCGTAGAGCTGCAAAAATTCCAGCAGGCCCACATCCCACAATGATGATTTGATCACTTCCCTGTTTGAATTGTGGAGCTGACCACTGAGGAGTAGGAGTTGCCAGTAAAGTTTGATCCACTCCCACTTCAATTCTCAAGCGGTAGCGCACAGGAGATTTTCTTGCATCGATCGATCGCTTTAAAAGACGGTATTCTCTAATCCTCTGAGAATCTACTTTGAGGGCATGGGCGAGATGATCAGACCAGAGTGCTTCGTTAGAAGCTTCTTTGGGTGATAAAACCAATTCAATGGTCTCAACAGCCATTAGCTTGCCTCCGTGATTTCTTGTTCCGGATCCGGTTCTGGAAGTTTGGTAAACCGAAGCTGCTCAATTCTGCGTCCATCAGTGCTGGTGACCTCAGCCTCAAAGCCCTCGACTTGTACGGACTCTCCAGGGTTGGGCAAATGCCCTAGCTGTTGGACAACATAACCTCCAATCGTGCTCACATCAGAGCTTTCAATATCGATTGAAGGTTCGTGCTCAGATAAATCAATTAAACTCAAAGCTCCTTCGGCAACGAATTCTGTCTCATTAATTCGAACAAATTCAGGCTCTTCGTCTTCATCGAATTCATCATGAATATCACCAACAAGTTCACCCATAATATTGTCCATAAAGACAAGACCTGCCGAATCGCCAAATTCGTCGACCACCAGAGCTAACTGGGCGCGCTCCTTTAAAAAGAAGTTTAACAGATCATCCAACTTCATCGTTTCTGGAACAACATTGAGAGGACGACAGATGTGACTTAGATCCTGATCGTGCTCATGCATCAAACGCAAGATGTCCTTAATGTGAATCAAGCCTTCGGTTTGATCAAGATGCCCACGAACAAGCGGAAAACGGGTATGCGTTGAATCGATCGCAAGTTCTAGATTCTCAGCAAAACCCCGATCTAAATCGAGAAAAACGACTTCGCTTCTCGGAGTCATGACGTCTTTCACTGAGACATCATTGAGCTCCAATGCATTTATCAAAATCTCTCGCTCCGTTTCTGTAACTTCTTGCTGCCTCTCACTTTCCTCAACGAGTAGAGCCAACTCTTCAGAACTGTGGACAGCCTCCCCTTGACTCACCGGGTCAATCCGAAAGATTTTTTTCAGCAACCAATTCGCCGTCGCATTTAGAACCCAAATTGCAGGCCGCAGAAAAATGTAAAATAAGTGAAGTGGTCTCGCGATCGTAAGCGTCGTACCAAGAGATCGTCGGATCGCAATAGATTTAGGGATTAGCTCACCGATAATCACATGCAGGAAAGTAAACAAACCGAGAGCCGTCGATATTGTTAGAAACTTAATCAGGGAAGGTGCAAGTCCATAGCTAAGCAGGAAGGGGCCAACTAACTTAGCAATGAGATTCTCGCCCAGCATCGCTAAACCAAGCGAAGCAATCGTAATACCCAGCTGATTGGCTGATAGATAACCATCAAGGTTTTCGACAAGATGTTTTGAAATCCTAGCTCGACGAGGTTTTGACTCCAATTCCCCTTCAATTTGGGAAGGTCGAACCTTCACAATCGCGAATTCAGAAGCGACGAAAAACCCATTAAGAAGAAGAAGAAGGAGAATACCTAAAAAATAAAAAAAAGCTTCGATGGGTTTCGGATAAACCTCGGGAATGATGACGGCACCCGCCAAAATAAAAGCCTCAGCACTCATGAACGATTCGGTCACACCTTGTTATAGCCACCATCGCAATTTTTGCGCAGGACATGAAAACCCGCAGCTTTCGCTTCAGCATCACTGTAGTCTTTTGTGGCCACCTTTGTGTTCACTTTGCTGATTCGCTTACGAACAGGATGGCGGCACAGGGGGCACTTTACTAGCGCCTCCCGATGAATTGGCCGCTGCAATTCAAAGCCCTTTGCACAAACCCGACAACTTCGGTCCGGATCATCTGGGTTCTCAGACTGATACTCGTAGATTGGCATAGGCAGAATAAAAGTCCGGGAGGATTTCCTAACGAGATCTCGCCCAGGATAAAAGAATACCTAGTGCCTTTAACCTACCAAGAGGACTTTGTCACTCCAGGAATAAGGCCATTGGAAGCCATTTCACGAAAAGTGATCCGGGAAAGACGGAAACGGCGAAGGAATGCACGGCGACGACCAGTCACTTCGCAACGGTTGACCAAACGAGTTGGGCTTGCATCCCGAGGAAGCATTGTGAGGCCAACATAGTCCTTCTCCTTCTTCAACTGGTGACGAAGGTCAGCATATTTTGCAACGGTCTTAGCTTTGCGCTTATCGCGCTGAATCCAGCATTTTCTTGCCATGGGGCGGCGAGAAGTATCTGAATCCGCCTCCTAGGCAAGTTTTTTTTAGCCTCAACCCATCATTTTCTCCTCATTGAACTCTCTTTTAAGCAAAAACCAACGATTTGTTTAATCATTCCTAATCAATTATCGAGTTCTGATTCATCTTGCTTTGATCACCTGCGGATTCTAATTCCCCGTATGGACCGACCTGATGGACGACAAAAATCCGATTTACGAACCATTTCATTTTTACCTCATATTGCCCCGAATTCCACGGGTTCCGTTTTAGTCTCCTTCGGTAACACCCGTGTCATTTGCGCGGCTACCATTGAGGAGGATGTTCCCCGGTGGATGAAATACCAAAAAGTCGACGGCGGATGGGTCAGCGCAGAATATTCAATGCTGCCTTATTCTACTCACGATCGCAAACAGCGCGATGTTAATCGGGGCAAACTTGATGGACGCTCTTCCGAAATCCAACGCCTCATCGGACGGTCACTTCGAGCGGTGATCGACCTCAAAAAGCTTGGGAAACGAACCATGTGGATTGATTGCGATGTTCTTCAAGCCGATGGTGGAACGCGCACGGCTTCCATCACCGGAGGATGCGTTGCCGCTGCCATTGCTCTGAATCGCCTCATCGCCCAGGGACAACTCACTGATTTCCCAATGAAGAAGCTCGTTGCAGCGATCAGCACCGGCATCTACCAAGGAGAAGCCATTCTTGATCTCAACTACCCTGAGGACCGAGATGCCGAGGTTGATTTCAATGTCGTCATGACTGAAGACGGTGATTTCGTAGAGTTACAAGGCAGCGGAGAAGAGAATGTCTTTAGTTCTGAGCAGATGACAGAGATGCTTGCGTTGTCCCGCTCCGGGATTCAAGAGCTCATTAAACTTCAAAAAGAAGCCATTCTTGCTGCAGATCAACTCTCGGCAACTGATCTAAAAGGCCTTGCCGAAGCATTCGGCCAGTAATGTTTCACCTTTTAACCTTGCGGAACTCTGGCTGCTAATTACCCTTGTCCAGGGGAGATTGCTATCTGGCTTTCCCTCCATAAAAATCGGCTATCTGTCCACTCTAATAAAAAAATGAAAAAGCAAAATAACACACTGCGGAAAGGCTTCACCTTGGTGGAGCTCTTGGTTGTGATTGCCATTATTGCAGTCCTCGCAGGACTCGCCACTCCAGCAATCCTCAAAGCTCAAAAGGCGGCAGCGAAAGCACAAGCCACAAACAATGCCAAAGAGATTGGCACCGCCCTTCTTGGGTTCGTCGAACAGTATGGTGGCTATCCTTCAGAGAGCACCAGATTCAGGAACTTTTCCAAAACACATGTAAAAAAAGTTTTCTGCAAATGTAAGTGATTTTTTAGGTCTAATAATTTTTTTTCCTTTTCTTATTCTGTAAAATGCTGCAATTGCTGTTGGA
>JALRJZ010000109.1 GCA_023261045.1 Akkermansiaceae bacterium | reverse complement strand
TTCACGGATTGCTTGATAATAGCGCTTTCGCTCTAAGATATCAGGATTAAGGGCCTGATTAACAAAGGGATTGTTGTTTCCCCATTTTGCCCAAGGACCTTGAGAAGGAACACGCGAAAACTCGACAAATCTCCAGTGGATCGTTGCTTTATTACCTATTTTGAGAAAGTCACGAACAGCAGGTGAGACATCAATTCCAGCTTTGGGGCTCTTCGGGCTCTTTTGGCCAAAAACATATTCAAAGTCGTCTGTCACCCATGGGCCGCAGTCTTCCCATTGAGCGTAGCAGATCTTTTTGGTCTCAGAGCAATAAATCTGAACCCATCGTCCTTTGCAGATTGTTTGTCCCGGATTGGGCTGGTAGCGATTCCACCAAGGAATCACGCGCCGGGCTTCTGGTTTGTGTTGATAATGATTGAGGCAGTCGTTGTATGGCAGGGCCACATAAAACGGATTTTGTTTTGGGACAAAGGCTCTGGGTAAATATCCGATTCGAGCAGCAGGATCGGGATTGTCATACCCCCCAAAGTTTTTCATCCAGTTTTGATCCCATGATGATTTGTGATTTGGGGTCGGGTTTTGTGGAGTGGGTTGTTCACCAACCCAGAACACAGTTGCCGTGATGTATTTTTTCCATGCGTAGTTGATCTTCTGAGCCTGTGAAGGATCAGGTTGTTTAGAGAGAACAGAGATCTTTGGACCATTTTGCGCGTGAGTTGCGCCTATGAGCAAAAGCAAGAGGATGGAAGTTCGACGAAGCAAGAGCCCCAAATTAAGCTTTTTGTCCTAAATATCCAGTCTTCAGTCTTATGGCGGTCTTTGCTTGCCGTAAGGCACTCAGGGCATGAGAGTAGTCCTTGTCACACCATGCGTTGTTTTTATTCGTCAGAATTCTATCTAGAACTTCCCAACGGCCACCCCTTTCCAATGGAGAAATTTGAAGTGGCTAAAGATATGCTCATTGGTGGTGGGGTTGTGCGCGGTGAGGACATTATCGAGGTGAAGGCGGCGGAGCCTCATGTTCTGCAGCGAGTTCACGATCGTGAATACCTCTCAAAGATTTATCACGGGCAGCTTGATCGAAAGGAGCAAATCTTGCTCGGTCTCCCCGTGACCTCTGAATTGTTCTCTCGCAGCGCCACTGAGGTCGAAGCAACTCGCCAGGCGTGCCAAGCGGCTTTAATTGATGGCGTTGCTGCTGTGTTGGCAGGGGGGACTCATCATGCCTTTAGGGGGCACGGTGAGGGATACTGCGTCTTCAATGATATTGCCATCGCGATTCGAGATCTACAGGTCTACCAGCCGGGGATCAAAGTCATGGTTGTCGATACTGCTGCAAGGCAGGGGAATGGAACGAATAACATTCTCGCTGATGATCCCAATGTCTTCACCTATTCCATTCACGTTGGACGAGACTATGCTCTTAATAAAGTGAGTGGATCGATGGATGTTGAGACTGTTCGCTATGTGGAAGGAGAGATGTATCTTAAGCAGCTTTTTAATAGCTTGGCAGCTGCTCTCGATGTTTTTTCACCCGACCTGGTTATTTGGATTGCTGGGGCAGACAATCATCGAAATGACCGGGGTGGGCAGATGCTGCTTGATTTAAGAGATTTTCAGCGCCGGGATGAAGTGATTCTCCGTGCGTTTATGAGAAACCGAATTCCTATTGCGATTCTCTACGGTGGTGGCTCAAACCGCCAAGAGGAGTATACTGCGAAGATCCACCGCAATACGATTGCCACGGCGGTGAAAGTTGCAAAAGAAATGGGCCGATGAAATCCTTCGCGATCGTAGGTGCCGGTGCTGTCGGCTGTTATTATGGCGCTCGTTTGGCACAGGCTGGGCATGATGTTCGTTTTCTCCTAAGATCCGACTTTGGTCAGATATCTCAGAACGGAATCTCGGTAAGAAGTATACACGGTGACTTCGATCTCCCTGATGTGAATTGTTTTCAACACTCGTCTGAAATGGGCTGTGTTGATGTGGTGATCGTGGCCTGGAAAGCAACTTCGAATGCTCACTATCAATCGGTTATTGAACCATTGATGCATGACAAGACCGTGATTCTCACCTTGCAAAATGGCTTAGGCAATGTTGAGCAGCTCGGTGAGATTTTTGGAAAAACGCGAGTTCTAGGGGGCTTGTGTTTCGTCTGTATTAATCGATTAGCACCAGGTGAGATTCATCATTCTGGTGGAGGTCCCATCGCGATGGGGGAGTTGATTCTAGGCGTGACAGATCGCCTAAAGCACCTTTCGGATCTTTTTAAGGGCGCTCGAATTGAGTGCGAAATCGCGCCAAATTTAGGAGAGGCTCAGTGGAGGAAATTGGTATGGAATATTCCCTTTAATGGATTGTGTATTACGGAAGGAGGGATTGATACGAAGGCTCTACTTGCTTCTCCAGAAGGTGAGAAAAAAGTTCGTGCTTTGATGAAAGAGGTCATCGATGCAGCGAATCATGTGGGTTTTATCATCGAAGATGACTATGCCGAGGTTCAACTCAATAGGACCTACCCGATGGGGCCTTATCGACCTTCAAGCATGATTGATTATGTGGAGAAACGAGAGGTGGAGGTCGAAGCAATATGGGGAGAGCCTCTTCGTCGTGCTCAGCAGGCTGGCGCGCCGGTTACTCTTCTGCAGAGGCTTTATGAGCAAATCGTTCAGCTCACCTGAATCAAGTTTCTACTGAGAGAAGACCCACTTATATTCCGCAGTAATTTGTTTCGTGAGCGGTTTTTGCAAATGATCGGGAAGAACACCCCATGTGTAGGTCTCGATTTCTAGGTGCGCGCAGCATTTGGGATGGTCTTTTAAGTAGGCTAAAGCTTGCTTGGCGTGATCAAGAGTCGAGGAAAGTGGAGAGAGAGGTTCGGAATAGAGAGGAATATGAAAGTGGATTCTGCCCTCCGTTCCACGGTTGGTGTTGCTTTGATAGAACTCGGGCAGATCTTTGAAGCGGGTCAGTGGATTTGTATTTAAAATGACCTGGTGCAAGTAAGTCGGTTCTTCAAATTGTTTTGCTGCTTGCAAGGAAGATTCGCACTGCGGGTCGAATGAGAGCGCATTTGAAAGATGAATCTTTGAGATTCTCAGACCGGCATCGGTCAATGATTGGAGCGATTGATGACAGTCATCAAATTCTAAGGCAAAATGGCAGGTGTCATAATTGATTCCGATATGCTGACGAATCGGCTCTTGGTCGAGATCCTGATCCTCACACCAGGAGAAAAAACGTTCAAAGAACGCGAGCGTTTCCTGGGTGTTCTCAAAATGCCCGAGTGGCTCTGGTTCGAGTCCTAGATGAAGGTCTTTTCCTGTCTCTTTAGCCAGTGCTTCGATTGTTAACGCACATGAATAAAGGTTGGCAAAAATGAGTTCTTCATCAGCTTGGAAATCCTTGAAGGAGCCTGGAAGCGTTGATACGGAACCTCCGGATTCCATGGGGCAGAGTCGGGCGATGATGGAAAACAACTGCTCTGTGTAGACGAGTCGGGAAAGCTTGCTCCAGTCGGGCTTATAGACATTTTCTTTAACGCTGGTGCCATGGAAGGCTCCGTATGGAAACCCATTGATGGTAAAGACATAACAGTCGTTTTCTTGAAGCCATGCTTCGAATCGATCGAGTTCATCATTTTCTAGGAGATCAAGAGCGGCTTGAGCGGACAGACGAAGCCCGATGGCAAAAGTTTGATCTTTCGCAACCCGCTTTCTTACTTCAATCACATCGGTTTGAAGAACATGAAAAGTCTCCTGCCAGCTTTCAGCAGGGTGGACATTGGTGCAGTACGCCAAATGGTGGTGATTGCGAAAATTCACCACGCATTCATAACGAACCAACGATGAGTCGCAAGTGGGAAGATTTGAAACGTAGAGGAATTCTAAAGGTTACCTACTCGAGCCTTCAAATTAGAGGCTGAAATTCGGACACTGAGACAAGAAAGCCTTTGGATTATCAAAGATGACCTGGTCGACGACTTCACTGCTATGCTTCCTTTTCTTCATTTCTAAAGCGCATTTAATGACCGCAAGAGGATCAGAAATCCCCCAATCGCAGGCGGAATTCATCCAAATACGCTCCATGCCAAAGGTTTCTAAAATGTCGATGGCACGAGCAGGAGAGCATTTCGACTCCGGGTAGAGAGTCATACCAGCCCAATACCCTTGGTCGAGGACAAGGGGAGCGGTGTGCTCTTCCACATGATCAATAATAACACGATCTCGATCAACATCGGCGTTGTTGAGTGCATCTAGAATGAGCCGCGTTCCTTTCAGTTTATCCTCTAGGTGTGGAGTGTGAATTAAGATGGGCAGGTTGAATTTTTTTGCGAGATCGACATGTTCCTCAAAGATCGCAAGTTCATTGCGAGTGTTTTTATTGAGACCAATTTCTCCAATTCCGAGAACATTTGGTTTTTTGATGAAGTCAGGAATAAGAGACATGACTTCACGAGCAAAAACAGGATCTTCTGCCTCTTTGGGGTTAATACACAGCCAGCAAAAATGTTTAATTCCAAACTTTGCGGCTCGAGCCGGCTCATACTCGGTAAGTTGGCGATAGTAATCGTAAAAACCTTGTGCCGAGGCGCGATCGTAGCCCGCCCAAAAGGCTGGTTCACAGAGAGCTTCACAGCCGACTTGAGCGATTTTTTCATAATCAGCAGTTGTTCGACTGACCATGTGAGCATGGGGTTCAATATACCTCATGATGGGTCCTCCTCTTGATGGGCTCCGAATGCGAATTGGATGGTTGCTGATTCTGCAGGCTGAGTCGAGTGATCGGAAAATGCGAGATGGACTGCCTGAGCTCTGCTTGTGCCTTCTGGTGGATTTTGCATCGCCATGAGCGCTTTCATGAATGCCTCATGACGGAAGTCAGCCTCTCCATCATGTCTCTCAACACGATCTAAAAAAGAGGCAATTTCAAGAAGCTTGAAGCGCGAGTCCATAAAGTAGAGATCTTGGATATCTTTTTTGGTAGGCATCGTGATTTTTTGAGTGAGATTAAAGTCTAAGCAACGCCTGTCACGCGTTCGTAGAATTCAGGGTGAAGCTCTGCGAGTGGCTCCTTGAGTTTGTCGAGTTCTTCAGCTGGGCCATGAAGCTCGAGGCGATAAAGCTCTGAAAAGCTAAGAGCCTTTTCGATGCAACTGGCGACATTTTCTAGATGTTTCAAAACACCTGCTGCGCCAACGTATGCTTCACGGCAGAAAACTTGGTCACCACAAATAGAGAAATCGTAGTAAAGACAGGTCTCTTCTGTCTTGGTCCGAGCAACAAACTCATTCATGGTCTCTTTGAAGTCCTCGATCTTTCCAGGCTGGACTTTGAAGTATGGGTGAATGCTGACAGCTTGAGATAATTCGCTCATTCGATGATTTTCCAAAAGGGACGGCTCAGCGCAAGAAGGGAGGTCAGATTTTTCTGTGCTTCAGAACTGGCTACCATGCGCGGATGATTTCATGAATCAGAGAGGGTCCTCGATAAATGAACCCAGTGTAAAGTTGGACTAAGGAGGCCCCGGCCTGCTTTTTCTTGAGAGCATCTGATGCTGAAAAGATGCCTCCCGCTCCAATGATTGGGATTTCTTGTCCAAGGTGCTGGTGAAACATGGCGATCACTTCAGTGGCTCGATCAGTAAGGGGGGCGCCAGAGAGACCTCCTGTTTCTTGGCTATTGCGATGTCCTTGGATCTTCTCTCGAGAGATGGTCGTATTTGTGGCAATGAGAAAGTCGAGTCCTCCATCAAAAAAGACTTGGGAAAGACCTTGGATCTGTGCGTCGGAGAGGTCAGGCGCTACCTTCAGGGCAAAAGGAACATAACGTCCTGTCTCTTTACAAAGCCGCTGTTGCAGAGACTTCAGGGTCAAAAGTAGTTTGCTGGCAGATTCTTCAGATTGCAGGTCACGAAGTCCTGGCGTGTTTGGAGACGAGAAATTTGCGGTGATGTAGTCCGCCCAAGGATAGGCCTTTTCGAAAGCGATGGCGTAGTCGTCGTTTGCTCTTTCGTTGGGGGTGATCTTATTTTTTCCGATATTAATCCCGACAATTCCTTGGAATTGATTGGAGCTGCGAACGTTTGCAAGGCCTTGGTCGATTCCCGGGTTGTTGAAGCCCATTCGGTTGATTAATGCTTGGTGTTCAGGCAGTCGAAAGAGGCGAGGTTGCTCATTTCCTTCCTGAGCTTTGGGAGTGAGCGTGCCCACCTCGATGTGGCCGAAGCCAAGGGTTCCGAGGGCATCAATGGTGTTTGCTTCCTTATCGAGACCAGCAGCAAGTCCTACTGGGTTTGGGAAATTTAGTCCGCAAATCGAAATGGGTTTCGATGCAGGGGCGCTCGCCAACATCTCTAAAAGGCCTGATTTCTGAGCTGCTCTAAGGCCAGTCATTGAAAGGTGATGGGCTTTCTCCGCATCGATCCTGAATAAGAGGGTGCGGGCAAGAGGGTAGAGGAGATCGAGCACGGGTGTTTATGTGGAGTAGTGATTGGTGATAGGCAAGCAACGGTTGAGCAAAGATGATGCTCATAGTGATCTGAATCGATGGATTTGTTTAAGAAAGGTGATCTTTCAATCAATTTGAAGAGGAGAAATTTAATGATCCTGATTGGGTAGCAAGACGTCTCTTGTGATGTGTTTCTTCAGGCTTGTTAGCACCACGAAAAGTAAGATTTGAGGCCTCAGCGACGTTATCAATTCAATGCAAGTTCGATCTATTTGGTTGGCAATCACCTTTGCACTCTTGGCCTTTGCGTCTGCGGAAGTGTTCAAGCCCAAGTTGTTTGCATTTTATAATGGTGCCCCAGATCTCCCCTTAGATCAGCAAGCTCGTTTTCTTAAAGCCCAGGGGTATGCTGGGATCAGTCAAGTTTACGCCAATGAACTTGGGGAAAAACTCAATGAGAGGGTGCAAGCGTATGAAGCAGCGGGTTCTCAAGTTCTTAGCGTTTATCTTCCAGCGACTGCTCAACCAATCGAAGAAAAACAGCTAAAAGTTTTAGCAAATCACGGAGCAATGATTGAGTTGACAGTCAAGAAAGTGACCCCAGAGGTTCTGACTTCAATTCGTCAAACGGCAACGATCGCCGAAGGACACAATCTCAAAGTCGCCTTGTATCCCCATTACGGGAATGCCATCGCAACTGTGCCTCAGGCCCTTGAGCTGATCTCACAAGTAAAGCACTCAAACTTGGGGCTGATGTTCAACTTATGCCATTTTCTTAAAAGCGAAGAGGCTTCCACATTAGAGCGTGTCTTGGAGCAATCAGGCGATCGTTTATTTGCTGTGAGTACCTGTGGCGCTGATCTTGATGGGGCTGATTGGAAGGAGCTGATTCAAACTTTAGACCAGGGAAGTTTTCCGCAGGTGAGGCTGTTTAAAAAACTCAAAGAGTTGGGGTATGAAGGCCCCATCTCTTTGCAGTGTTACAATCTGAAGGGTGACCGAGAAGAGAATCTCAAACGTTCAATGAAAGCATGGAACAACGTGTTCCTTGAGATCAATCGGTAAAAAAACGCTCGCTGAGCAAGGCAACGAGCGCTGGATTTTTTTGGGGTTTCAGGTGGTCCTTATGAAAAACTCAAGAGTTCTCTCTTTGGTGGAGCAAACTTCGTGAGATTGATGCCTTCAACAGCGGAACGATATTCTTCAAGGCTTGGGGTTCTTCCTAGGATTGCCGAAAGCACCGCAACTGGAGTGGAGGAGAGAAGCGATTCACCCTTCTTTGCTTCAGTATCTTCAACGACCCGACCTTGGAAGAGACGTGTCGATGTTGCCATGACCGTGTCACCTTTCGCCGCTTTTTCCTGATTGCCCATGCACAGGTTGCAACCAGGACGCTCAAGATACATCATGTTCTGATATTCAGTGCGGGCTGTTCCTTTTGGTGCTTCGTCGTCAAAAACAAACCCTGAATATTTCTCAAGGATGGACCAGTCACCCTCGGCTTTCAGTTCATCAATAATGTTGTAGGTCGGTGCTGCGACAACCAGAGGGGCATTAAAAACGACTTCTCCCTGCTGTTTTTCAAGGTTGCGTAGCATTTGGGCTAAAATCTTAAGATCGCCTTTGTGAACCATACATGACCCCACAAATCCTAGGTCGACTTTTTTCTCTCCGCCATAAAATGAAAGCGCGCGAATCGTATCATGGGTATATCTTTTTGACACATCGTCATTGTAGACATCTGGATCAGCAATCATTGGTTCGACGATTTCATCAAGGTTGACGACTAATTCAGCGTGATACTTTGCATTTGCGTCAGGAGTCAGTGGTGGTTTTTCGCCGGACTGGATCTGACTAATTCGTCGATTTGCTTTGTCGATTAATCCTTGAAGGACCGCGTTTTTGTTGTCCATTCCTTTATCAATCATGATTTGGATTCGACTTTTTGCGATCTCAAGGGACTCGATCAAGGTTTCAGGCTGAGAAATACAAATTGAAGCTTTGGCTTTCATTTCTGCTGTCCAGTCCGTGAAGGTGAAAGCTTGGTCAGCTGGAAGTGTTCCAATATGAACTTCAATAATTCGACCTTGGAAGACATTATCTCCACCAAATTTTTCAAGCATTTGGGCTTGGGTCGCGTGAACGACA
>JALRJZ010000108.1 GCA_023261045.1 Akkermansiaceae bacterium | reverse complement strand
CTTCATCTCACTGGAGAGAGCTCGATTCAACAACTTCGCTGCAAATCGTTTACGGTGGATTGGTCAGTGCCTTCTCTTATAAGTGAAAAGCGAATCAACCAAATCACAGTCGAAGGACTCTCCATAAAAATCAAACCAACGAGCAATGACTCCTCTTTGATTGCGAATGATGAGCAAGATCATTCCCCTCGTGTTCTCCCTGAGAGAACAAATCAAGTCAGGCACTTCTTAAAGGACATTCCAATTCAAATCAACGACCTTGATTGTGATCTTGATGGTCTGACATCACTCAAAATCAAATCACTCTCTCACACTGCCGCAAGCGACACTTTTGTGATCAACGAGATTTCTGGCACCGATCATCTCGGACGCCTTCTGAAAAGTCCACGCACCAATCTCACTTGGAAAAAAGACGAACTTCTAATCGATCGACTCACCCTTCTTCCCGAGGTTGAGCTTCAAGAAATTGCCTTGTGCTTCGATCATTCCTTGAAGGCAACACTCCGTATTGATCAAAGCTTCATCGATCTCAAAACTGATTTTGAAGCTGATCATCAATTGAGCCTCAAATCACCATCTCTCGACTTAAAAAGAGTCACCAGTCTTGCTGGTGCTAATTTGCCAATCAGCGGAAATCTCAAACAACTTGAGATAAAAACCTCCTCAGGACGCCTAAGTGCCGAAGGTGAAAATCTCCAGTGGGAAGATCAAACCCTCTCCGATGTCTCTCTAACAGCTGAATTCAATGAGTGGCTCACTCTCTTTGGGCACCCAATCAAGTTTCGCCTCAGCCATGCAAACAAGGTGGAAGCAAGCGGGGTCGCCACACTCGCGCAAGACATACGAAACACTCAGTCTGAGTTTTCTTTTATCTTCAAGGACTCTCATTTCCCTCAGATCGAAGGGCGCGTCGATTACCAAAATCGCAGAGCAAACATCGAAGCAAAGACTCTTGAGCTCGTATCCTTGGCCGGTTTCTACGATGTCGATTCATCTAATTATTCCGCATCTCTAGAGGCCGCTGTGAGCGACGCATCGGAGCTTTCCACCCATCTCACAGGTCCTCTGCAACTCAGTGCATCCGGCACGGGTAATCTCTCTGACAACCACCATCGCGGCTCACTCATGGTCAAAGAAATCAACATTGAAAATGAGTCCCTTTTCTCTCCGAGAGTCCAAGGGCAATTTCATTGGAATTGGCCCGAATCAGTGACAATTGAATCTTTTCAAGCAAAGACCGATCAAGGAGAACTCGCGGCCACTCTCGAGTGGTCTCAAGAACGATTAGAAATTAAAAAACTATCGCTTCAAGAAGCCGGCCTTCTAATCCTAAGCGCTAGCGGAAGTCTTCCAGCTTCAGGCGATCATTTCGATCTCGACGACCTCTTTCATTCCAATGAATCCATTGATCTTAAAGTTCATTGTGAGTCTTTGAGTTTTGATTATCTCTCCCGAGTCTTTGGATTGCCCGAGGAGATCGATGGGAACATGCAAATGGATCTCACTCTCACTGGATCATTTGCGTATCCGATAATCGAAGGCTCGACGAACCTGCACGAATTAAAATTCACTGAGACTCCCCAAGCGCCCCCGACATCCCTTCTCATTGATTTAAAAACACGGGATCAAAAATTAGAATTGAAAGGTGAACTCCAAGAATCCAACGAGAAATTGCTCACCCTAGAAGGAGAGATGCCGTTTCTTCCTCACTCTTGGATTCAACAAGAAGCTGAAATCCTTGAGAGCCCCATCAGTTTTTGCGCCCATTCTCAAGAAATTGATCTTGGGATATTCTCTTCGCTCGATCCGCTGCTAAAGTCGATGGACGGAAACGCACAGATCAAAGCGTCCATCGTGGGAACCTTTGCCGAGCCTCGTTACTCTGGGGAAGCTCATCTAAGAATTAAGGAATTAAAGTTGGGAGAAAGCGCCCTGCCAGACCTCCAAAATCTCCAGCTTCATCTCACCGCAGAGGACAAAATGGTCACGATTTTAGAATCCTCAGCCGAGGCCTCGGGCGGGACGATCAAGCTTGAGGGAGGCATCGATTTCAATCAGTCTGAACCCCGTTTCGATCTCTCATTGAATGGTTCTCATTTTTTATTAGATCGAACAACCGATTACACGATTCGAGGAAATCCAAATCTCAAGATTCAAGGAACAATGGCCTCAGCAACCATTTCTGGTTCCGTTGATCTTGTAGAGAGCCTTTTTTACAAAGAGATCGAGATTCTCCCCTTCGGAAATACAAAACTCCTTGAAATTGAAACCTCAGCACCCTCAAGTTTTTCACCCTCTAAAAAAACGAATCCAAGCACCTTGCCCAATGCTCCATCGTCTGACTTCTTCGACTCTTGGATTCTTGATGTAAGGGTGAAAACTCTAGATCCCATCTTAGTTCGAGGAAACCTTGCTAGCGGCGAAATAATGGCTGATTGCAAAGTTTTTGGAACCATCGGACAGCCCAAAACATCCGGTCAGCTATCGGCAAAAAACTTAGTCGCTGATCTGCCATTTTCGGAATTAAAAATTGAGAATGCCACTCTTACACTAAGACCAGAATCTCTCGATAATCCTGACCTCAATCTGAAAGGAACTTCGACGGTCGGAGAATACGAGGTGCAAATCTTTCTGACAGGCACTCTCAACGAACCCGAACTTTTACTCAATTCAAATCCGCCACTTCCAGATTCAGAAATCATGCTCCTACTGGCAACAGGCACTGCCTTTGATCGGTTAAAGAATCAGGATGTCGCCTCTCAAAAAGCATTACAATTGTTGCTAGAAGGGATTCGGCGTCGTAATGGAGAAAAAAACAAAACTGTCCTGCAGCGGTTGCTCAAAGACTCTAACCAGATCAAACTTTCCTTGGGAGAAACCGATCAATTCTCGGGGCGCAACTACTCTGCCGCCTCTTTAAATCTCAATGACCAACTCGATTTTACTGCTCAAATCGATGACGAGGGCAACACCCGAGCCATGATCATTTTATCCATTCGCTTCAGATAAATGATGCGCCACCTCATCCATCTTCTTCTCTTACTTTCATGTGCTCTGCAAGCCTCGGAGCTTAAGTTTTCGGGTTTAGAAACTTTGACGCAAAAAGAGCTGACCTCGGCAATCTACGGACGACTCGAATTTATTAAAGATCGCCCTGCCACAAGTTATCGAGCAGACGATGCTGCTTTTTTAGTTCAGCAATATCTCCATTCTCACGGCCTTCCTGATGCCCGCGTTGACTGGAGCCTACCATCTGACGATGTGATTCTTTTGACCATCAAGGAAGGAATGAGGCAATACCTTGGGACCATCGAGGTCCAAGGGAGTGATGATTCTAAGGAAATCATCGAGCAGTTTCGGGAAGCATTTCCAGAATCCGGAAAGCAGCGAGCTTTCTTGGCTCAGGCAAGCACAACAGGGCTTGCGAAAGTACAGAATATCCTCACTTCAAAAGGATATTGGGATGCCAAACTCTCTTTAGAAAAACATCCGCGAGATCCCTCAGGAAGCATCCCAATCACAATCCACGTCGATTTGGGAGAGCTTTACCGCCTAGGGCCTGCGAAGGTGAACTCTGAAATCGCTCCAAGCTCTGAGCTTCAAATGATACTCGAAGAACGGGAAGGAAAACCAGCAAGCTCATTAAACATCAAACAACTTCAACAGGCCATTGAGCATGATTACCATTCCCAGGGATTCTCTGATCTTTCCCTCAGAATTTCTCACGAAAAACGAAATGCGACCCTTCTTTTAACCTTTGAGCTCGAATTAGGAAAACGGCTTCAAGTTCTCTCAGTGAACCTTGCTCACGAGGGAGTAACCAAAACTAATCTCGAATCGCTCCAACAACACTTTGATGACTCAGTGGGTGCTCTCTTTGATGAGAATGATTACCGCAAAAAAATAAAGAAGCTTCTCTCAACCGGTGCTTTTGAGCAAATCCGCATGGAGAAAAACAAACTCGACGAGCAACAACTTGAGATCACTCTTCATCTTGTAGAAGCTGATGCGCGAGGATATCATTTTTCGTTAGGGGGAGGGTCTTACGAAGGATTTATCCTAGGAGCACAATACTACGACCACAACTTCGACGGAAGGCTTTGGAATCTCAGTGCAGATGCAGAATTTAGTAGCCTTGGTCTTCTTGGGGAAGTAAGCCTGACAAATCCCTTCTTCCTAGACCGCGACCTTTCACTGCATAGCCGAACTTTTTTAACAACCCGAGACTACGCAAATTATGAAAAGGCCGAAGGTGGGTTTTCCTCGGAACTCTCTTGGGAAATCGGAGAATATTACTCCGCAAGCTTGAGTGCTCATCTTTCATATGCGTCTATCACGAGTGGGATCCCAGCCCCCCTACTGGGGGCCACCTACTACACTCTCAATCGCCTCGAGTTTTCTCAAACTTACGACCGGCGCAATCATCCAGCACTCCCATCTGATGGTTGGTTAGCCCGCCTTCACCATGAACTTGGACTCGCCCTTGGAAGAGATAGCATTGGATACTTTGAAACCTCAGGACAACTTAGCTATTACCAATCTCTCGGGCATTCCACGGCGCTCTCCCTGGGTCTTCGAGGTGGATTGATTCTTCCGACAGGGACTGATTCAGAATTACCGATCGATTTGCGTAAGTTCCTAGGGGGAGCACAAACAGTACGTTCATTTCCAGAACGAGAAATGGGCCCTCAGCACCAAGGCAGACCCTTGGGCGGAACCGAATGGTGGGTCGCAAACGCAGAAATCGTTCAGACGATCTCGGGACCAATCAAGGGGGTCAGCTTCCTTGACCTAGGATCTTTGAGTGGAGACATCGAAATCGCTCTGGGACTTGGTGTTCGGCTCGATCTTCCCATCGGACCAGTCAGGTTAGAATATGGCCATAATATATCTCGCGACGAGCGTGAGCCCTCTGGCACCTTTCACTTCGCACTGGGAATCTCTTTCTAAGAGACCATTGGTCTGACTGGAACACCCCGTTCACGAAAGTATTCCTTCGCTTCTGGAACGGTGTGTTGACCAAAGTGAAAAATACTGGCGGCCAGCACTGCGTCTGCTTTGCCCTGTTCCAAAACGTCAACCATATGACCTAGATGCCCAGCGCCACCACTCGCAATGACTGGGATACCAACCGCTTCACTCACTGACCTTGTTAACTCAATATCATAGCCATCTTTTGTGCCGTCAGCATCCATGCTCGTGAGAAGAATTTCGCCTGCGCCTCGATTATAAACCTCTCTCGCCCACTCAATGGCATCAAGCCCATCAACTGGTTTTCTCCCTCCATGGGTATAAACCCCCCACTTCCCGTTTCCTTGCTTTTTGGCGTCAATGGCAACCACAATACACTGGTTTCCAAAGGCCTTGGCTCCTTCATCAACTACTTCAGGGCGCACGATTGCCGCCGTGTTGACACCCACCTTGTCTGCGCCAGCCAATAACATCCGACGCATATCTTCTACGGTGCGAATCCCTCCACCCACAGTCAGGGGAACAAAACATTTTAAAGCGGTTTCTTTGACCACATCGATCATTGTGTCACGCCCATCGGAAGAAGCCGTAATATCAAGAAAGACAATTTCATCTGCCTGTTGTTCATTATAGGCCACTGCACATTCAACAGGATCACCCGCATCACGTAAGTCCACAAAATTAGTCCCTTTGACGACACGCCCATTAGTAACGTCGAGACATGGAATAATCCGCTTCGCAAGCATCCGTGTTCTCTAAACCTACCCGCCGACTAAGGCAAGGATGATGGCTCACGACCTCTCAATACCTCGCCACCAAATACCGCTTTATTCAAACCAATCGCCCTAAGCTCTCACCCCCCGATAGACTCGATCATTTCGATCACAACTCTAAAAACCTTCTTAGAGGCCCTCAAACCCTCGATAGGGTTTATAGGTGCCAATAGGCATACTGACCGGTCGCCATTCTTTTTTTAATCGTCGGTAAGCATTGATAAAAACAGTAGGGTCCGCCCAGTTCTCCATTGTCTTGGCAACACTCTCTCGAAACATTCCAATTTGAAGATTATGACGAATCTCAAAATGCAAATGTGCCGCATACATTCCTCGATTGTTTCCTAATGTTCCAATTTTCTGCCCACGTTTGACCCGATCTCCTTTACTGACAAGAATCGAACGAAGGTGCCCATATTGGGAATCGATAAACTTGACCTGCCCATTGCGCGGGTCTCGATAGGCGTGACGTATTAAAATCACTCTCCCCCAACCCACACGAACATCTTCGGCGAAGACGACAACCCCATCCCCAATCGCATAGATTGGATCATTTAAGTCACTATCTCCCCCGCCTTTCCCGTTCCAGTCCTCTCCAAAATGAACTGGTGGGCGAAGACGTAAGCCGCGTGACTTGTAGTAACCTTCAGCATTAGGTTTTCCCACCGGAAAATCAAATCCATCAGCTAGAGGAACAGCAATTGCTTTGGCGAAGCTCAACCCCGTCAGCAGAAGATACGAAAGAAGGCATAAAATGCGCTGCATACTATTTATCGTAAGGAAGCGGCCCCTGCGCGCCGAAGCCGGTCCATCATCGCCACACCAACCCCAGTCTCGCTGACCGACTCGGCAACAATAAGATCCAAACCAGCAGCATCAAGCTTTCGCAGACAATAAAACAACCTGACTGCTCCCTCCGCCAATTTCCCTTTCCCAGGGCTCAGGATCTCGATCTCTTCCCAATCAATGAAATCAACAAGCGAGTTTCTTCCCTCCCCACGATAGCTCAAAAGCCCGTATTTCTTCCCCTCTTCAGGGACAAATTCGACGTCTTTTTCGATTAAAAGAAGCGGAGTCGCTGGGGCATAGTGGCTCTCAACTTGCCCAGGCGCCTCAATATGATCTGCCTTGGACCCCTTTGGTTTGACGACTTTCGCAATTTTACGCAGCTCTTCTTTGGAGATTGGACCTGGTCTTAGCAACCGGAGAATGGGTCCTTTATCAGTCATTTCTGGGGCAACGATCGTGCTCTCAAGGCCATCTCGACAGGCCCCCCCATTAACAATGAGAGGGATTTTCCCACCAAGCTCTTCCATGACCGCTTCCGCTGAAGTAGGACTGATCCGACCAAAGCGATTCGCACTCGGAGCAGCAATCGGAATTTGTTTTGCCACTCCCCTCATCACCTCATGAGAACTCATTCTAACAGCAACTGTCGGCAATCCACTGGTGACAAGGTCGGGAATCTCCGGCTTCTTTGGCAGCACCAACGTAAGGGATCCGGGCCAAAATTTGGTGGCAAGCTCAGCAACAAGCTCGCTTAACTCCTCGGGAATAATAGCAACAAGCTCGAGATCTTTTTTATGTCCAATATGAACGATTAGAGGATCAAAACTCGGGCGTTCTTTGACCTCAAAAACCTTGGCTGCCGCTTGCGCGTTAAAGGCATCCGCGGCGAGGCCATACACCGTCTCCGTGGGGAGTGCGACAACTTGACCTTGAGTCAAAAGCGCTACTGCCTCATCGACCGCTTCACGCCAATTTTCA
Source organism: Akkermansiaceae bacterium (assembly GCA_023261045.1). Lineage (GTDB taxonomy): Bacteria > Verrucomicrobiota > Verrucomicrobiia > Verrucomicrobiales > Akkermansiaceae > SW10. The sequence continues at coordinate 1,132 of JALRJZ010000108.1, read as the reverse complement.
AAGTCTGCCACTATTTCTTTCGTTTCCACGGCCGAAGTTTAGCAAATACGACTTCATAGATCGAATTAAGAAGCTTATTCTTTTCAAAGTCGACATGCAGCAAAATATCATCCTCATAGGCTTCATGGGAACGGGCAAGTCCACGATTGGTCGGCACCTGTCCCAAACCTTTGGTTATTCACTGATTGATACCGACCAGATGATTGTGGATCAGCAAGGACGCTCGATCTCACAAATCTTCGCAGATGACGGAGAAGAAGGGTTTCGAAGAATCGAAGCCGAGCTCCTTCAATCTCTCTCAAACCAAAGTGGTCAAATCATCTCAACCGGAGGTGGCATCATTGGTAGTTCAGAAAATAGAGCTCTTCTTCGTAAACTGGGTTATGTGGTCTGGCTCCAAGCAAGCCCTTCCGAAATCCTGGAACGCACTTCAAGAAATTCCAATAGACCCCTCCTAGATAATGATGATCCAGAGGGCACCATCAGACGTCTTCTCGACTTACGAGTTCCTCTCTATCGTGAGACAGCTCATCTTTGCATTGAAACAGACCAACTCAATTTTGATGAAGTCACCACTGGCATCATTGAGTCAGCCCGCTATTTCTTTGCCGCTCAGCAATGACACCCGAAATTGCCAAATCCAATATCCAGTTTGTCGCCCGTCAGCTTGGCTTTGATGATTGCCGAATTGCTACGGCGCATCGGGCTGCCCATGCAGATGTCTATCTTGATTGGATTAGCGAGGGAAACGCAGGGGACATGCATTGGCTGGAGAAAAACACTCAGCGACGTTGTGATCCCCGAGAAGTTCTTCCCGGTTGTCGCTCAATTGTCTGCCTGGCGCTCAATTATCTCCCATCAAAAGAACATCCCAACACCGATTATCGGATCGCCCGTTACTCTTGGAATGACGATTACCATGATCTCATTACCGAGAAACTCAAAGATCTCGACTTAGCCATGCAGGATCTTGGAGGAACACAGCGCTACTACGTTGATACAGGGCCAGTGTTAGAGCGAGATTTTGCAAGTGCAAGCGGGCTTGGCTGGAATGGAAAATCAACTGTTCAAATTCACCGTCGATTAGGCACTTGGTTTTTTCTCTGCGAACTTCTAACAACCTTAGATCTCC
>JALRJZ010000107.1 GCA_023261045.1 Akkermansiaceae bacterium | reverse complement strand
TAGGGGCTTCTTCTCTTAAGAAGGGAGTTTTGGGGTGCGTTGTGAGCCAATCAATCAAGATCCTCGAGATCTTTTGCTCAGTTTATTCACATTTCTTTAAGAGATAGATCGATTAAGGTCATCAAGTTCATTTCGTTGTGAAAAACTGTAGAATAGCGTGTTAGAGACTTATTCACAAAAACGAAGCCTTCTGATGTGTGAATAATTATAGTCGTCTCACTCAGAACTTATTCACAACTTATTCACAAGGCGTGAGTCATCGCCAAACGATGAGAGGGAGCAGAACTCGCCAGTGCTCGCGGCGCAAAGGCGATTTGGTAAAGAGTCTTTTCACCAATCGATCTTAACCGAGAGAGTGCTGTTGAACCCGGTGGCATTTTGTCCTGAACCGTGAACTCGGTAATCTTCATCAAAGAGGTTCTCGAGGCCGAGGCCGACATTGAAATTTTCGCGCACTTGCCATCCGGCAAAGATGGAGGCGACGAGATAGCCGGGAGTTCCATGAATGGGAATTCGTTGGGTGTCGCTTGCAGCAAGCCTTGAAAGGTTGTTTTGATGGCGGGCGGCGGTGACTCGGCTTGAAATCCAAAGTTTTTCTGAAGGATGAGTCCAGGTCACTGAAGTCCCACCCATGAGTGGATGCATCCGACGGATCGTGTCTTTGACTCCGTCAATGGTTTGGTGACCATCCTGCCAAGCGGCGTGTGCGCTCAGTTTCCATTGCGGATGAAACTCCCAAGTGAGGACGGCTTCCGTTCCATAAATTGCTCCCTGATTCCCATTTTTAGTAATCAGACCTCCTGCTCCATCTTCGACGCGAGTGATCCCATTTTCAATCCAAGTGTAATAATTTGAGATGTTCAATGAAAGCTCGTCCCATTGGTGCCGCGACCCGATTTCTGCGGTGAGGTAGTTCTCCGAATCAACATTTGGCGATCCGTTTGAGTTTAATCCATTTAAGGAAAACTGTTGTCCGGTGAGATCATCGAGATTGGGGGCGCGGAAGGCCTGAGAAAGACCGCCAAATAAGCTCCATGTTTGATCAAGTTCATAGAGTGTTCGGGCCGATAGGGAGAGATCTTCCCAAGAGTTTCCGCCAGTTTGGTCTTCGAGAGTTCCTTCAGGGCGATAACCCCTCCAGCCTGCCTCCATGTAAGAGAATCTCGCCCCGAGATCATAACGGAGATTCTCAGAGGATTGAATGGTATAGTTCGCAAAGATGCCAGCAGAGTCGTAGTGAGCATCATCGGCCACGGGTCGATTAGATGCCCTCAGATTCCCGTCCCGATAGCCCTCAGAGCTGACTTCATCATGGTAGTAATCCAGCCCCCAAACGAGCTGCCCAGATTCTGCCACGACATTCAATCCAACGGTTTGCACATCGAGGATTTTAAGATCCTGTCTGCCGCTACTTCTGATTCGATCTTCCGAGTCCTGCGTTTTTTGAAATGAGATCGTTGTTTGCCACCTCTCTATCCATGAAAGATTGGACTCAGTGTCCTCGATGCGAAGGTAGGTGAGCGAGCGTTCTTGATCGTAGAGTCTTTGGAGATCACTCCCAGGAGTGGTGAAGTAAGATCCATGAATCCACCCCGGGTTGTCTATCGTGCTATGCCATCTGGTGATGTTATCTTGATCGAGCGAGCTGTGAGAAAAGGTGAGGGTGCGACTTTCCGATAACGCATATTCTAACTTAAGATCGAAGTTTTCCTCTTGGTATCCTGTGTTTTTCATTCGACCAAGGGCAGAGTCTCTGATGTCACCGAAGTTCTTTTTTGAATATCCGAGTAAAAGACCCCATTGGTTTGCTTCTCCGATGGCTTGTTCAACTCTGCCAACATGGGAGCCTGAGTTCGTGTCAAAGCGGTAGAGTGAAGATCCCCTTGAAAACACACCGTTCTCATCTCGAAATCCTGTTTCTTGGCTGAGCGTATTGACGGTTCCCCCAATGGCATCCGACCCGTAAAGAACGGACCCTTGCGACTTGATGAGCTCAATCTGATTGAGGGCAAATGGATCGAGAGTGTTCCAGTATTGTACGGGGCCTTCCCGCCATGTTGAGTTGTTGAGGCGAATGCCGTCTTGTAAGAGGAGATTTTGGCGGCCAGTGAAACCGCGAATGTAGGGAGATCCGTGTCCGGTTGTTGTTTTTTGAATGAGGATTCCTGGAATCGCGATAAAAGCGTCTGGGAGGGTGGGGGTTGCGTTGTTTAGAAGATCGTCAGCGCTTAAAAGATCCGAGGTGTAGGGTAAATCATCGATTGTTTGAGAACTCCGATTGCCGGTGACAACAAGTTCAGGAAGAGTTTCTTGAGCCCTTACTTGAGTCACTAAAAGCGAGTTTACCAATGAAGCGCAAAGGATGTGGATCCGTGCGAAATCGATTTTTTTCATTCAATAAAGGGAGGTGAATGGGGCACAGGTAAGCTCAAGAAGCCTGAATTGTCGATCCCAATGAGTGCCCTTAGAGAGTCGATTGGGCGGCGTGGTCGCGGCGGTGAACTTATTGTTGTGGGTTCTTTGTTCGTTTCTTTTCCCATTCAGGAGTGTGAATTAGCCCCTTGAATGTAGGATCGATGTTCGCCTGATTCCATTGATTCCAAAGTTGTTTGAGCCGGGAGACATCATCGGGTGATCGGTCTCGAAGGTTCTTGCTTTCTCCAAGATCGTCCTGGAGATGGTAGAGCCCAGTGAAGTTTTTTTTGTCGTAGGTGACGAGCTTGAAGGGGCCACTGCGCACCGCCGTTGACTGTGAATCATATTTGCGCAAAAAGATCCCTTCGTGCGGGGGTGATTTGACTTTCCCGGTGATAAAGGGAGTGAGGTTGACGCCATCAAGAGGTCGTGATTTTGAGGTGGTAGCCCCTGTTTCGGCGACAATGGTTGCCATAATGTCTAATGAGATCACTGGATGATCATAAATCACCCCTTTGGGAAACTTGAGTGGCCACTGAACTGCGAAGGGGACTCTCCAACCACCTTCCCAAGCATCTCCTTTATTTCCTCTTAAGGGGGCATTGTTTGACGCGTTTTTAGTGGTTGGTCCTCCATTGTCCGAGAGGAAGAAGACCATGGTATTTTCTTCGAGATCCTTTTCTTTGAGCGTTGAGAGAACGCGACCCACCCCGTCGTCAACGGCGCTGACCATGGCGGCGTAGGTTTGGCGCTTCTTGTCATGGATGGTTGAAAAGCGATCGAGGTATTTTTGCGGAGCCTGAAGGGGCGAATGAGGCGCGTTGTAAGAAAGGAATAGAAAGAACGGTTCGTTATGGTTGCGCTCGATGAATTGAACCGCTTCGTCAGAGAAATCATCGGTCAGGTATTTGCGGGGAGCGACGGGCTCGAAATTCTTAAGGATCCACGTGCGGTAACTTTGGGATTCATTGTGAGCATCTTCACTTTTTTTGATCGTGAGCATCTCAGGGAAGTATTGATGGCCCCCACCAAGGTGTCCGTAAAACTCCTGGAAACCCCGGTTGAGAGGGTGGTGTTTTACGGTGGCTCCGAGGTGCCACTTACCAATGACGCCAGAATGATATCCTTGTGTTTTGAGAACTGAAGCAATGGTCTTTTCCTTGAACGATAGCCCCATGTTTTCATCCTGAGGGCTATATTGTGGATTTCGTTCAAAGCCAAATCGTTGCCCATAGCGCCCCGTCATAAAAGCGGCCCGACTTGGTCCGCAGACGGAGTAAGCGACATAACCAGAAGTGAATTTTACTCCGTTTGTCGCAATGGAATCAATGTGCGGGGTGGGGATGTCTTGGCACCCATTAAAGCCAACGTCGGCATAGCCGAGATCGTCGGCCATGATGACAATTAGGTTTGGGTTTTTACCCATCGCCGTCGCAAAGAGGATCTGGAAGCTCAGCATGAAGGAGAGAACAGACCTGGGGCTTTGTGGTCTTGTTTTCATCATCTCTTTGTTGATTAAGGCTTCTATTCTTGATTTGTTTTCTTCTTGGCCAAGGCGTCGAGTTCACTGAGCTGAAAGCGGCTTGAGAGGATGTAGGGTGCTTCACCCTCGTCCCAGTGGCCGTATGTTGTCGTCACAAAGGTGCCATCGGGGAGGATTTCAACCCCAGGGTAAGAGGTGTCATAGCTTTTGGTGTTATCCTTTAGGCGGAGGAAATACTGCCCACTATCATTGTTGACCAAGTCTTCCCAATTTCCAACCCAACCAACCCAATCTCCTTCAAAGGGTCGTTGCTTCGCTTGGTGCTTGGGTGAGATGCAGCGAAACGAAAGAAAAAGTCGTCCGTCGGGCCCGTATTTTCCGGTATGCCGATCCCCGGTGAGGGCCAGAGGAAGTTCTCGAGGTTGACTCCATGTTTTAGCCTCATCTTTGGAAAAAATGATGTGAGAGTTTTTTCGTCGGGCATTTTCCCGCAGGAGGACAGCAAGTTGTTTGCCGTCTGGGGAGCGAATGCAGCCCGGTTCGCAGAGATGAATTTCAGAGGATTGATAGACCGCTTCTGGAGTTGACCAAGTCAGTCCGCCGTCGGTGGACTTTGTTTGATAGAGGGTAAAGATTGGTGGGTTTTTGCGAACTGGAGTCTTTTGAAAAAAGCGGCCATCATCATGAAACATCGCGAGATAGTGACCGGGTCCGGTCTTGAGTGGCTCCACAAAGCCCATCACGACGATCCCACCCCAGTCACCGACAGCTTTCAGTTCACTCCAATTCTGCCCGTCGTCTTCGCTGACTGAGAGCCTTGCGGGATAAAGGCCAGACCAAAGAATGAGGCGCTTTTGGCCTTGTGGAGAAATGACCCGGTGAATTGTTGGAACCTCGCGTGAGGTTGACCAGCTCTTTGGAGTTGTAAGGCGCTCGCTCCAAGTAAGGCCGCCATCGAGACTTTTCTTGTAGACGATTTGCCCTTTACCGTGACCCTTGGGGTAAACACAGAGAATGGTTTTTCCGTCTTCGAGGAGGGTGGTTGTGGGATGTCCTAAGTATTGTCCTGCCTCTCGATCTACCAGCACATGATGAGAGCGATGGTCGTTGAGATCCAAGAGGAGGGGTTCGCCTGCTGTCGCGAACAGCGGGAGTAAGAGGCTAAGTTTGAGAAGGTTCATCTCTAATGGATTGAGTGAGAACGTAAGGCTTATCAATTCAGCACCAGAAGCAAGATTCAAAAGGCTTTTTTAAGGAGTGAGAAAATGATGCACCCTTGGTTGCTTAAGGTGTCCTTCGATCGATGATAGAACCTTCGAGTGGAGATCTTGTGAGAGATCGGAATCCGTTCTGTTAAGAAAGGATGTCTTTGACAATTTTTCCATGAACATCAGTTAAGCGGAAGTCACGCCCTTGAAAACGGTAAGTGAGTTGTTCATGGTCAAAGCCTAATAAGTGAAGAAGGGTTGCATGAAGGTCGTGCACATGGACCTTGCCCTCCACGACTCCAAAGCCGAGTTCGTCGCTTTTTCCGTGAATGTAACCGCGCTTGAGGCCAGCACCTGCCATCCACATCGTAAAGGCATCAATGTGGTGATCTCTCCCGATTGTTTTTCGGTTCTCTCCCATGGGGGTACGACCGAACTCGCCTCCCCAGATGACAAGAGTATCCTCTAAGAGTCCGCGCTCTTTGAGGTCTAAAACAAGGGCGGCACTGGCTTGATCGACATCCTTACAAACCTTTTCGAAATCCTTGTTCAGGTTTTCTCCTGGGCCTCCGTGACTATCCCAGTTGGTGTGATAAAGCTGAACAAATCGCGTTCCGCGCTCGATGAGACGGCGAGCAAGGAGGCAGTTTGAGGCAAAGGACGATTCGCCAGGATCAACACCGTAGCTCTCTAATGTGTGCTTGGATTCCCCAGAGAGATCCATGAGTTCGGGAGCGCTACTCTGCATGCGGTATGCCATTTCATAGGCGTTGAGGCGAGTGAGGATCTCAGGGTCGCCAGTTTGCTCAAAGCGAGATTGGTTGAGAGCACCCAAAGTATCGTAGAACTTCCGTTCTCTCTGGCGAGTCATTCCCTGAGGGCTTCGTAAATGGAGAATTGGATCTCCTTTGCCCCGGAAAGGAACCCCTTGAAAAGAGGTCGGCAAGAAGCCGCTGGCCCAGAGAGAATTACCCGCACGAGGCCCTCGAGGACCACTCTGCAACACAACAAAACCCGGAAGATTTTCAGACTCGCTGCCGAGCCCGTAAGTCACCCATGAACCCATGCTTGGTCTCCCGGGTGCTTGAAATCCGGTGTTCATAAAAAGCTTGGCAGGGCCATGGTTGAAGACATCGGTGGTCATGCCGCGGAGCCAGACAACCTCATCAACAATCTTTTGATGGTGTGGAAAAAGCTCGCTCAACGACATGCCGCATTGACCATATCGGGCGAAGCTCCGAGGGCTCGCAAGCAAGGTTTCGTTTCCTTTGAGGAAGGCAAAACGTTTTCCTTCCATGAGGCTCTTTGGAGGGGTCTTTCCGTGATACTCGCGCAGCTTGGGCTTATCTTCAAAAAGGTCAAGTTGACTCGGTGCTCCTGCCATGTGCAGAAAAATCACTCTCTTAGCTTTTGCAGCGAGAGGAGGCTTTCGTGCACTCATGGGTTTTGCAGGATCAACTTGCGGTAGATGCTGAGCATGCAGTTGACCGAGCATTGAATTGATGGCGATCGTTCCCAATCCAACTCCACAGTCTCTAAAGAAATGTCGGCGAGTGCGTTCGGCGAGCCAGAGTTGTTCGAAGTCGTTCATGAGTTATTCGCGGGTGATAAAGTTGTCGGTATTAAGAAGCACACGAGCGACGCAGACGAGGGCTGCCGCGCTGCTGGGGCTTGTCTCCAGTGAGCGAAGCTGATCATTGAGAAGAGCAAGTGCATTGGTCTGATCGTTTGAGAAATCATTTTCCTGCTCACTAGCGTAATTGGAGAGCAAGGAGAGTTCTTGTTGGTTTGGTAATCTGCAGAGTGTGAGCTCAAAGGCATGGTTAATCTTCTCTGCAAGGCTTTTGGGTCTCTCTTGGATGAGGCGAGCGGCAAGGGCTTGTGCAATTTCAAGGAATGCAGGATCGTTGGCAACAGTGAGAGCTTGCAAGGGGGTGTTTGAGCGAACCCGGTGGGTGCAAACGGTTTGAAAATCTGGGGCATCAAAAGTCGAGAGGAGAGGGTAGGGCGCGCTGCGGTAGAAAAAGGTGTACATTGCGCGTCGGTAGCGGTCTGGCCCAATGCTGGTATTCCAACTTTTGCGATTTTGGGTAAATGCGTAAATACCTTCAGGCGGAGGAGGAAAGACGCTGGGGCCACCAATAATCCGAGTGAGCAGCCCACTCGAGCAGAGCGCAGCATCACGGAGGATTTCCGCATCCAGGCGTAGGCGGCTTTGTCTTGCAAGGTAAAGATTACGTGGGTCGATTTCAGCGAGGTCAGGGCGAGACTGTGATGAGCGTTGATAGGTGTGGCTTGTAACAATCAATCGATGGATCTTTTTCATCGACCAGCCCTGGTTGATGAAACGCCGTCCAAGGTAGTCCAGTAGCTCAGGGTGTGTGGGGGGCGACCCTTGAGTTCCAAAGTCTTCTTCGGTCTCGACGAGTCCTCGGCCGAAGTAACGCATCCAAATGCGATTGACGGTGACTCGGGGAGTCAGGGGGTTTTCGGGGTTAATCAACCACTTTGCCAGCTCAAGCCGGCTAGGACGTTTGTGAGAATCAGAAAGTGCAGGTTGGACCTTAGAAAAGACACCAGGAGTGAGCTCCCCGGTGGTTTGGTCCGGTCTCGTGAAGTCCCCCCGAGTGAGCAGATAGGTTGTTCTTGGTTTGCTGAGCTCTTTCATCACCATGAGCTTGGCTTTGCGGGGTTGGAGATGGCGGGGATCTTTTGCTTTTGGAATTGGAGGGGTGTTCTGAGCGATATCGATTGCGAATCGTCCGATGTGGTAGTCCTCGTGGAGTTGATGATCTAACTTGATGATGAATTCCTTGCCTTTCGGGATCACAGGATTCTCAAAGATCAAGATGATCTCGTGTTCGGCATTCATTTTTGTTTTCTGCCCTGGGGCGACATTGATCGCCCATCCCGACTTTGAGTCTTGGTCAATGGTCGCTGCAGCAGGGTAGCCAGCTTGTTCGTGATCAGCGAAAGCGGCCTTGATTCGAATTGGTTTACCCTCCAAGGAAGCCGTGACATTGGTGAGAACGAAGTTTCCGTTGCCAGCTGTTCCCGGACCCCGATTAGGAAGAGATTGATCGGGGAGAGTTCGCAGACGAAAAGCGGCAACTTGCTCCAGGTTACTCCGGAAGCTCAGGGTGTAAGAGTCCTTGGGTTGAGCGGGGAGTTCTAGAAGCAAGGAATGGTCTTTTAATTTCTTAAGGCGGGTCCCTGATTTTGTCTGAGATCTCAGGTTTTTGACCTGTTGCCATTCGACTGCTCGAGTGGGCTGATTAGGTTGAGCTATGGAGCAACTGGTAACCAAGGGATCAACCCCCTAGAATCTCTGGGTGTGGCCGATTATAACCCCTACGTTTTTGGGAATACCACGGTGAGTGGATCTTCGGCATCCTCTCGATTGCGTAACCCCGGATTGAAGTGGGAAACCACTACTACCCTAAATACGGGAATAGATTTTGGATTTTTTTCCAACAAACTTAGAGGGACAATTGAATATTACAAAGCCAACACTTCAGACCTTTTGTTGGATAGACAGTTG
>JALRJZ010000106.1 GCA_023261045.1 Akkermansiaceae bacterium | reverse complement strand
GAAAAGAGGATCATCAAATCATTGAGCAAGCCATTGCCACAATGAATCTTGAAGCCATCGCTCATCGGCAAATTGATCAGCTTTCAGGAGGACAACAACAGCGCACTTTTATTGCGCGTGCTCTCGCCCAAGAAGCCCATGTTCTCCTTCTTGATGAACCATTCAACGGGCTTGATATTGAGAGCCGTTGTCATCTTTCCGAAAGCCTCATTGAGCTTTCAAAATCCGGACATCTCATCATCGCTTCCCATCACCAACTTGAGAATGTCTCCGACATTTTCACCCATGCACTTGTTTTAGACCGTCAGCAGGTTGCTTTTGGACAAGCAGATAAAGTCATGACAAGCCGCGCCGTCAAAGAAACCCTTCACTCATGCCACCCTCACTTACATGATCGAGTTTTTTGAGTATCCCCTCTATCAGCGCGCACTGATTGCAACGCTCATGATTGGCTTTATTAATGGCTACTCGAGCGCCTTCGTGCTTCTCCACCGAAGCCCACTCAAACTCACCGCCCTCAGTCACAGCTTACTTCCAGGAGTGGCCATTGCCACCTGGATGGTAGGCCTCGGATTAGTCAGCGCATTTTTTGGTGCGATCACGGCAGCAGTCTCCATTGGATTATTAACGATATTACTCTCAAGAGTTTCAAAAATCAGTGATGATACAGTCTTAGCAGTATTGTATACAGGTGCCTTTGCACTTGGAGTCATGGTTCTCCAGCAAGTTGGGTCTAATCAAAACCTCAACCACTGGCTCCTTGGAAATATCTTAGGCCTTTCGGATCTTGATCTCTGGATGAGTTTTTTCGTTGGCATGATCGCGATCACCTTAGTCTCTCTTTTTCGACGTTCGGTCATCCTGAATCTATTTGATCCTGAAGTCGCTGCGAGTTTAGGCGTGCGGACCCGCATCTTGGACTACACTTCATTTGTGGTTCTCATTCTTGTTCTAATTACCACTCTTCAAGCCGTCGGCTGCATTCTTGCGATCGGGATGATTGTCACTCCGGCTGCGATTGTTAGACCTTATGTCAAAAACCCTGACGTTCTTTTTCCATTGAGTGGCTTCGTGGGAGCCCTTGGCTCATCCCTCGGCTTAATGATCAGCCTCAAGCTCGAACAACCAGCAGGCGCGAGCATCGCCGCAACTTTAGCGACCCTTTTTGTCCTATCGGTCCTCTCGCGCTATTTGATTTCAGCAAAAAAATAATGCGCCGCTTTACTCGCTTTGCAGCCTGATGGCTTCACAAATCGCGGGAAAAAGCTGCTTTTTTCGCGAAACGATCCCGCAAGCATTAAACTCATGTTTTCCAACTTGCTCGAAAGGAATCTTACCGACGATCGATTTTAAGCCATCGACAAGAAGGATACTATCGTGCCGACGAATGTCCGTAACCAAGAGGGCACAGAGATCATAGGAGTTCTGATGCCGTAAACTCTGAAGCCCTTCGATCAACTCTTCTTTACGAGAGGCAAGCCCTTTCAAACTTGTTTCCTCGACCTGAGATAAACTCAAAGAGAAACCCTCTTCATGAAATTCTTTACGATCGGTTCCAATAATATCCTCAATAGCTCCGTGTAAGAGAAGAGAACCTGAAGCAAAAAACTCCTCCGAAAACTGATCTGGATCGACCTGTGCAAGCCCGGAAAGCCACTGTAGCATCTCTTGATCAACACTTGTTGTTGTCGGCGAAGTCAAATTGAGCGTGTCAGAAACCAAACCGGCACAAAGGCAAAGAGCAACGGATCGACTAGGTTCTAAACCCCTTTCCTTGAAGCGCCGCGCAACGATGGTCGAAGAACTCCCGACAGGTTCATTTAGAAACCTGACAGGATCTCTTGTAATAAGATCTCCCGATAGACGATGGTGATCAAGAATCTCGATGACTTGAGATTCTTCAACCCCTTTCACAGCCTGAGAGAATTCATTATGATCAACTAAAGAAAGCTTTGTCCTCGGAGGATCAACGAGATCAGATTTTGAAAAAACTCCTTTGAGACGACGAGTCCCCGCCTCGACGACCGGAAAAAGATCTTGGGAAGAGGCTGCAATCTTTTTGGCAAATCGACTCACCACCTGATTCGAGGCCAGCGAAATAAAATCATCGCTTATAATGTTACGAACCTTACGAGCACACAACGCAAGCTTCACTGTCGTTGCGGTGTCATGGGGAGCACAAATAATGACAATGCCCGTTTCTTTCGCTTTTTCTAGTAAGGCAGGATCTGGCTGATTTCCTCCCGTCACGATGAGCGCACGCACCCCGTATTGAATTGCCAACTCATGAACGAATGGTCGATCTCCACAAATCACAAGATAGTGTGCCGCGGTGCCATCTTGTTTCGCCGCCTCTAGACGGTCTCTCACTGTATTTTGGCTTGAGGCACCTACCATCATAATCAGGTCCTCCTCATCGGTCGGAGGTAACGCGCCATATTCGTGAGTCGCACCGAGGGTGGATGCAATGTTTTCTAAGCTTGCGTGAAGAAGCTTCACGTTGCGCCCATCAGTCGCTGGTGGCAGTAGAAGTTGAAGAAGGTCTAAAAAATGGAGCAAACCACGAACTTCCCCACCATTGTTAAGGACAGGAACCGCTCGGACACCATGATCAACCATCAAACGATACGCCATGAGGAAAGTGTCGTCTTGTCTCACCGCAACAACACTTTTACGACAAATCGAACCCGCGGTCGGGCGGACATCATCCAGCAGCAAAGGAGCATCTAAGCCCGCCTTTTCTAGGACAATTTTAACTCTCGGAGGCACCTCCCCACAACGAGCTGCCGCCACCCCCTCCTCTCCGGTCTCGCTTAAGAAAGCCGCATGACCAATCGCGGCGCAGATCGCATCGGCATCAGGGTTTCGGTGCCCAATCACAAACCATGATGGGTTCATCAGAGAATCAGTAGCCACGCCAAAGGGTAAGAGAACATCCTAAAATCACCACTCCAACGACAAACCCGACCAAGGACAGTTTTTTCCAGCGACCCGAACTTCCGGTAGCCCAGGTCACCCCATCTCGAAACAAATAAGGCATCCCCACAAAATAAAGACCTTTGATAATCATCAGATAACAGACTGTCGGCAGAAGGAAACGAAGTGGAGCCGGCTCAAAATCTCCAGCGTAAAGTAAGGGGCCAGCAGCCATTAAAAGACATAGCCCCAACCCCCTTACAAAGAGAAATTCTTTGACCAAAAAAATCATTCCCAAGCAGAAGAGAGGCACCCCGATCATGAGATACTTTTTGGCACCATTAAACTCGCCAAGATCCATCGATAGCGATGAAAAGACTCCCTTATCGGGTGGGGCAACCAAGAGCCAAAACCAGATCATCCCGATTCCCATCATCCATGTTCCAGCCTGATAATCACGGGGGAGCTTCTTCGCTTTCGCCATTGCTGCTTCAGCTTTAAAAAGCATCAGCCCGTAGAGCAAAGACATAACTATCCCAAGAACCATCCCAGCAGAACTTAGGGATATCTCTTGGTAAGGATGAGGACCTCCGTTCATGAGGCGCCAAGCTAAGCCGCCAACCACAACGGTAAAGGCTTAAATCGGCAATGATCGACAATAAATGCCTTCACCAAGCCTCCTCATGACCCCGCTTATTCAAGCTCAGGGCTACCGTAGAGGGTATAGCCAGTTGAATCCTCAATACGAATATTGACGAGCCTACCGGTAAATTCACGAGCATCCCCATTGAAAATCACAATTTTATTTTGGCTTGTTCGCCCGCTCAGCCGTTCTTTATTGGTTTTACTCGGCCCTTCACAGAGCACTTGCTGCAAGGTCCCTATTAGGGCCGCATTCTTCTTCGTCGTCAGCTCTTCTTGGACACGCAATAAGGCCTGATTACGCTCTTCTTTTACTTTTTCACTCAACTGACCATCCATTTCAGCGGCCGGAGTATCTTTGCGTTTCGAATAACGAAAGATGAAGCTATTATCAAACCCCACTTCTTTCATGCATTTCAAAGTTTCCTGAAAATCTTCTTCGGTTTCTCCAGGAAAACCAACGATGATGTCCGTTGTAATCGCGAGATCGGGCCGGGCCTCTTTCATTTTGGCACAAATCGAAAGAAACTTCTCGTTCTTGTATGGGCGACGCATCAATTTAAGAATCCGGTCGCTGCCACTCTGCATCGGGAAATGAATATGCGAGCAAAGCTTGGGCAAGTAAGTAAAAGCTTCGACGAGATCATCGCGGTAGCCAATCGGATGAGGACTGGTAAATCGAATGCGCTCCAATCCCTCCACGTCGTGGACCGCCTCTAACAACTGCACAAATGGCGACTTCCCGTTAACTTTTTCAAATTCTGTTCGCCCGTAAAGATTCACAATTTGCCCAAGTAAAGTCACCTCCCGGACGCCTTTAGAAACGAGATTTTTCACCTCCTCGACAATATCAGCAATCGGACGCCCCCGCTCTTTCCCCCTCGTATCGGGCACGATACAAAAAGAACAACGCATATTACACCCCTGCATGATGCTCACAAAAGCCGTGGCTTGTTGTTGCTCCCGTGGAATATGATCACGAATGGTATTCTGACTCCCCTCTTCTTCCTCCGTATCGACAACACGCGCAGAGATCACCCGATCTTGGTTCACCTTGATGACCTCATCTTCAACCCGTGCTGTCACCATTTCTGAACCAACTTCATCCATTCTTGCCTCGAGTCGCCGGCTGAGAATCCCATCGACGTAATCAAAGACGCGGTGATACTTTTGAGTGCCGACGACTAGATCAAGATGAGCAATACGATCAAAAAGCTCAGATCCCCGACTTTGGGCCATGCATCCCATAAAACCAAAAACCACGTGTGATCGTTTTTCTCGGTATTTCCCCATCATACCCATTTTTCCCAGAGCCTTCTGCTCAGCCTGATCTCTAACGCTACAGGTATTGATCAGAATCGCATCAGCATCCTGTTCATCGGGTGTCAGCGTGTATCCACGTTCAGAAAAAGTCTGAGCAACCTGCTCAGAATCTCGCTCATTCATCTGTCACCCGTAGGTTTTAATAAAGACCTTTGGCATGGGGCTGCTCGCTTACCTGTCTAAAGCCTGTTTGCCAATCCTCAAATGAGCCAGTTTCAAGTCCACTCGCCATCGGTGACCCCAACAAACGACTCAAGATCCTTCCAATTAAGAAGTTGAATTCCTAAAATCACCTCGCTACCTCTGGCTAATCTCGTCACGAAATACTCCATGATCTCACAGTATCCGATGAAAGTTTTGTTTGTATGCATGGGAAACATCTGCCGCTCCCCGGCCGGCGAGATCATCTTTCAAGATCTTCTTGAGAAGCACCAACAGACAGGTTTTATCGATTGCGATTCAGCCGGAACAATCGGCTACCATCAGGGTAAAAAACCCGACTCCAGGATGTCAGAGACTTTGAAATTGCGAGGATACCGGGTTTTTGGATCCGCGCGTCAGATCAGCTCGCAAGACCTTGATCGATTTGACCTCATTCTCACGATGGATCATGAGAACTACAAAAACGTCAACAAACTCTGTAAAAATCCCGCCCAACGCCAAAAGATCCGAAGATTTACTGATTTCTGCTCTCAGTCACAGCATCACGAAGTTCCAGACCCTTACTATGGCGGTCATGAAGGGTTTGAATTAGTCGCTGACCTGCTCGAAGATGGCTGCCAGGGGCTACTCACCCATCTTCGCCAAAAAGGCTCACTCTGAGAGCGCTTGCCGCCAAACTTTTCTTCAATTAGAAAGATGGCGTGCTTTTTGATCAAAGAATTGAAGAACTGCGTAGAGAGATTGCCCGTCACAACCAGCTCTACTATCAAGATGCAACTCCAGAAATCTCTGATGCAGAATACGATCAACTTTTCAGAGAGCTCGAAGATTTAGAAAAAGCAAACCCCCATCTCCAAGATTCTCACTCACCAACTCAACGAGTTGGAGGAGCCCCTCTTGAGAACTTCGAGCAACGGAAGCATCTGCTACCGATGCTCTCAATCGACGATGTTTTTTCAGAAGATGAGATCGGTGATTTTTACTCTCGGATCCAAAAGGCCCTCAATCAAACGTCGATTACCTTAACGGTTGAACCGAAAATTGATGGCGTTGCTTGTTCGATTATCTACCGCGAAGGTGCGCTCGAATACGCCTTAACACGTGGCGATGGAACTCATGGCGATGACATCACTCAAAACATCAAAACCATTCATTCCATTCCGCTTTTCATCAATAAGGCACCACCATTAATCGAGGTTCGAGGTGAGGTCTATATGTCCTCAGCAGGTTTTTCGAAACTTAACGAACATCGAACCGAAGAAGGACTCTCTCCCTTTGCAAATCCGCGCAACGCAACTGCCGGCACCTTGAAATCGCTCGATTCTCGTGTGGTCGCTTCCCGTCCACTCGATTTCCTCGCTCATGGCCTTGGCTCTTTTGAAGGAATCCAAATAGACAATGAAGATGATTATCGGGATCTTCTTGATCAATTTCAGATACCGCGCAATCAACCGATCTGGCATACTAACTCACTTGCGCAAACCATCGAGGCCATTCGTGAACTAGACATCCAAAGACACCAACTTGGATACGGGACGGATGGGGCTGTCGTCAAAGTTTTAGACTTTTCTCAGCGCTCAAAGCTTGGATTTACCTCTCGTGCGCCTCGATGGGCCGTTGCTTTTAAGTTTCCTCCTGAGCAAGTCCAAACTCGACTGCGCGACATCACAATTCAAGTGGGCAGAACCGGAGTTCTGACTCCAGTCGCAGAACTTGAGCCTGTTCTCGTATCAGGAACTACAGTCTCTCGAGCCACTTTACACAACCAAGAAGAAATTGAGCGTAAGGACATTCGAATTGGCGACACCGTCATCATTGAGAAAGCCGGAGAAATCATTCCTTCGATCGTTAAAGTCCTCAAAGACAAGCGGCCGCTTGATGCAAACCCCTATCAATTACAAGTCGCTCTAAAACACCAATGCCCTTCCTGTGGAGGCCCCATCCAACGACTCGACGGATTTGTTGCATGGAGATGTTCAAATTTCACTTGTCCGGCTCAGGCCGTGACCCGTATCACCCATTTTGCCTCTCGAAAAGCACTCGACCTCGATGGTCTTGGAGAATCGATTTCAATTAAACTTGTTGAAACCAACCTCGCCTCCTCCCCAATTGATCTTTTTGAACTAACAATCGAAGACCTCAGCGATCTCTTGCTTGATCCCGCAAAATCAAGCGAAGGCCTCATTATTTCTAAAGAAAGAAGATTTGGTAAAAAACGGGCCCAAACTCTCTTAGAGTCTCTGCAAAGGGCTCGAAATGACATGCCACTCCATCGCTGGCTCTTTGCGATGGGGATCGCTCAGATCGGAGAATCGGCTGCCAAAGAGCTGGCGAGACTCCACCAAAACCTCCAAGAACTCTCAAAATCTCAAATAATTGCTGATCTTGCTGACCTCCCTGATTTCCAAGAACTTTCAAAATCAAAAAGAAAAAAAGAAAATCACCCGCGACTCAAAGACTACCAAATCGATGATCATCTCGGTCCCGTCGCCGCCCAAAACTTAAGGTCATTTTTCGCCTCGGAGGCTGGCAAACAGGTCTTAGATCGTTTGAATGACATGGATATTGACCCTCAGTCAGAAAACTACGCTCCCGACCCTCAAGCCAATAGTGAAGGTTTCCCGCTCGCAGGAAAAACTTTCGTTGTCACCGGAACACTCTCCGCCTCGCGGAGTGAGTTTAAGGAAACGATCGAAAAAAATGGAGGAAAGCTCAGTGGATCGATCTCCTCAAAAACAGACTACTTACTTGCCGGTGAGGGCGGTGGATCAAAGAGAAAAAAGGCTCAGGATCTTTCGGTCACCATCATCAACGAAGAAGAATTCTTAGCTCTCCTGAAGTAAAATCAATCACATCTCCAGCATCATTCTTGCTGGATTTTCCAAACATTCTTTAATCCGTATCAGGAAGGTTACCGCTTCTTTTCCATCGACCAAGCGGTGGTCATAGCTCAGCGCCAAATACATCATGGGTCGGATTTCGACCTTCCCATTGATCGCGACCGGGCGTTGCTGAATGGAATGCATTCCTAAAATTCCGCTTTGTGGAGGGTTCAAAATTGGCGTGCTCAAGAGAGAACCGTAGACTCCCCCATTGGAGATCGTGAATACGCCTCCAGTTAAGTCCGAGAGTTCAATCTTACCCTCCTTTGCTTTGAGAGCGTAATTGATAATATCCTTTTCAATCTCGGCAAATGATTTTGCATCTGCATCCCTAACCACTGGTACCAATAATCCTTTTTCAGTGCCAATGGCGATCCCTAGATCATAGAAATGATTTTCGATAATCTCATGTTCTTCGATACGGGCATTAATCGCTGGAACATCTTTGAGGGCCTGAACAACAGCCTTGGCAAACAAAGACATAAATCCAAGTTTCACTCCATGTTTTGCCACAAACTCTTCTTGAACGGCATGACGCAAAGCCATGACCTCCGTCATATCCACCTCGTTAAAAGTCGTAAGGATCGCAGCCGTCTGCTGAGCATTCACTAAATGGGTCGCAATTTTACGACGCAAAGGAGACATCTTTTGTCGAGTCACCCGGCCCTCGGTAATTGGGGCAATCTTACCATCTGGCTTTTGATTCTCAGAGGGAGAGGTTTGCCATTCACTCTTCGTTTCGACGCTCGAAGCTAATTGACTTGGTGAGCTTGCCTCCGCTACCAACGCTTGGACCGGCGCTTGATCCTGTGCGGTCGTAATCGTTCCCAACACAGAGCCGATTTTA
>JALRJZ010000105.1 GCA_023261045.1 Akkermansiaceae bacterium | reverse complement strand
TACGTCTCATCGTCTTCGCTTTAACACTCAAAAGGGTCACCGGTGACCTTTCAAAAAAATTAGCATAAAATAATTTTTAAACCAGTTTTTCATAGTTTTTAGCTAATTTCAAGGGTTCAATTAGTTAAGATAAGCGAAATAGCTTGCATTTTTAAAAATTTTTACTAAATTTCCGCCATGAATTCTCCTTCGAAATTAGCCACTCTTGGTGACGAATTTTGGGCGCTTGGATTAGACGACCTCGTGAGCCTCCAAGAAGTCTTGGAGAAAATCATCGAGGCCAAACAGGCCATGGAGGGAATTTCTGAGAAAATTGGACAACGCCAAGATCGAGAGACCTCGGATGACCTGCGCGTCATTCGTCACTTTTTAGACAACCCAGATCTTGAACTATCGGGACCCGAAAGCGTCCTTTTAGGAGTCTTCTTTAAGCACCGCGAAAATATCGAATTACTTGAGACCCGCACACTCAACGTGGCTTTAGACAGCTACGGGCGCAAACCCTCGAACACGACGAGTACCGTTGAGAATCTCGAAAAGAAAGGGCTTATGGAATTTGTCACTGGTGAAGACCTTCACTCCCACAAGACTTTCCGCCTCACCGAGCTGGGTCTCAATGAAGCCCGCAATCTCGTCGGGCGACTCAAGCGAAAGAGTTTTTCTGCTGTCGGCTAGTGGTCTCTTGCGGCCATTTGCAACCGCGAAATGAAGCGCTCGTGTCGGCGACTTTCGTTTTTGCGGAAAAAATCACCAATTTACCTTTCGGAATAAGCTTTTAACTTCGCTAGACCCTCTGCTATTCCCTCCTGCGTCCCACCGGGGAGAAAATCTCAACAGCTCTATTAAGATTATGCCAATCAATATCGAAATGCCCAAGCTTTCCGACACCATGACCGAAGGAACGTTGGTTCGCTGGCTCAAGCAGGAGGGTGACGAAATTGAAATTGGGGACATTATCGCTGAAATTGAAACCGACAAGGCGACCATGGAAATGGAAGCTTTCGACGAAGGTGTTCTCTCTCAAATCTCGGTCGCTGAGGGTGGAAAAGCCCCTGTCGGAGAGGTCATTGCAGTTCTCCTAGAACCTGGCGAAGAATCGGGCGCCGCAACTCCCGCTCCAGCGGCGCAAGCAACTCCAGAACCCACCCCCGCCGCGCCAGCAGTTGCAGAGAGCCAAGCTCCACCAATGATCTCCAATGCCCTTGCTTCGGCAGCAGCGGCCCTAAAATCGAGTTCTCAACCCACTTCCGTGTCAGAGCGCATCAAGGCATCTCCCCTCGCTAAGAAAATTGCGGACGCGGAGGGCATTGATCTCACGTCCATTTCTGGCACAGGCCCTGGTGGACGCATCGTCAAAGCCGACCTCGCCGGTGGCTCCAAGGCCGCTCCAGCCAGCACTCCTGCTCCAGCTCCGAGCCCAGCTCCAGCCCCCGTTGCAATTTCTCCGGTAGCAAGTGGAGAGGATCAAACCATTCCGCTCACTGGAATGCGCAAGATCATTGCTGATCGCCTTCTGACTTCTAAGACGACCATTCCGCACTTCTACCTTCACCTTGAGGTTGACGCGGCTCCCCTCATGGATCTGCGCAAACAAATCAACGCGCAGGCTGAGGCAACGCACGGCAACAAATATTCGGTCAATGATTTTGTCGTCAAAGCCTTAATCAACGCCTCTGTTGCGGTTCCACAAGTCAATGCTTCCTTCAATGGTGATTCGATCGTGCAGTTTGCTCATGTGGGCGTCTCCGTCGCGGTCGCTGTCGAGGATGGGCTTGTCACCCCAGTGGTAAAAAATGCAGAGCAAAAGTCCCTTCTTGCCATCTCAAAAGAGATCAAAGATCTCGCCGGTCGCGCAAGAGATAAGAAGCTTCTACCCAACGAGTTCGACGGCGGCACAGTGACCATTTCAAACCTTGGTGCCTGGGGTATCGAATCATTCGACGCCATCGTCAACCCACCTCAAGCGGCCATTCTGAGCGTAGGAGGCATTATCGAAAAGCCAGTGGTCAAAGACGGACAGATTGTTCCTGGGCTTCGCATGAACTTGGGAGTCAGCTGCGACCACCGTGTTGTCGATGGAGCAGTGGGCGCGAAGTTTATTGCTGAAATCAAACGACTCTTAGAGAACCCAGCTCTCATGCTGGTCTAAGCCCTGCATTCATCGAGAGGAATGCTCATTGCCTTTAATAAGCCATACGGCGTTCTTAGCCAATTTAACACAAATCCCGGCGAACCAACACAACGCACCCTTCAGGAATTCAAGTTCCCTCCAAAGGTTCTTCCACTTGGTCGGTTGGATATGGATTCAGAAGGCCTGCTACTGTTGACCGATGAGAAAGCCCTCGAGGATCGACTGCTCAATCCCCGACACAAACATCGGAGGCGTTACCTCGCCTTAGTGGAGGGAGAGCCCTCACCCAAACAACTCGAGTTATTACGAAGCGGAACTCTGGTTATTAAAACTCATCGGTGTCTTCCCTGCAGAGCTAAAGCCCTCCAAGAGGCGCCACCACTTCCTGAGCGCATCCCTCCGGTACGAACCCGTAAATCCATCACCGATACCTGGCTCAGACTTGAGCTACGAGAAGGCAAAAACCGGCAAGTGCGAAGAATGACCGCCGCAATTGGACATCCCTGCTTACGACTCTGGAGAGAGGGGATCGGAGCGTTTCCTTTAGCGGATCTTCCAGTGGGAAGTTGGCGAGAATTATCCCCCCAAGAACGCGAAGCAGTCTTCTCCCGCTAAGCCAAGTTCAAGATTGTCCCTCTTCTTAAAGGTTCTCAAAAGAGGTGCTCAGTATTGCTCGCCTTTCACCGTTGAAATCCCACCTCAAAGCACATTGGCAAGCTCGATTCTCACCCTTAGTTCCCTTCCTGACGGATGACTTTTAAAAAGGCTTCGAGGTATTTCTCCGCCTTCTGCTCACCAATGCCCTTGACTAATAATCCCTGCTCCATTGTTTGAGGTCTTAACCGAGTAAGATGTTCGAGAGTTTGGTTCGAAAAAATAACATATGCTGGAACTCGTCGTGATTTGGCAAGCCGATCTCGAACACCTTTTAATTGCTCAAAGAGCTTCCGGTCAAAATCAAGGTCTTCTAGTTGCACAGAATCCTCTGAACTTTGAGATTGCCCACTCGACGGCCACTCAAGAGCGTAACTCGTTTGACCCTTCATGACTTGCTCACCTCTCAAGGTCAAAGTCACGAGAGGATACTCTCCCATTTGAGTCACAATGAGTCCACCTTCCCCTAAACTACGCGCCAAGGCATTCAGGTAGGCAGTGCCTTTGTGTTTGAGAAGACCATAAGTTTTTAATTCGTGCAGGCGCACCCTCAAGACCTCCTGGGATTTACTTCCTAAAAGCATCTGGATAATCCGGCCTCTACCAAAGATGCCCTCCCATCCTTCCGAAGTTCGACGAGACATCCGCGCAACTCCACTTAAGAACTTACGCACAACGAGATCTTCTTCCTCTGTGGGAGCTCGGCGTTCACTATTCTGCTCACCTCGGCAAATATCACAACTTCCGCACAACGGCGCTTGGGTTTCACCAAAATACTCAAGAACCCACTGCTGGCGACAAGTATGGGAATAACAGAGCTGAACCATTTTTTCCAGCTTCTCACGATCCCGCTTCTCCTTGAGCTCAATGGCCTGTTCATCAAGAATAAGGTCACTTGCTAATACCTCCGGGCGCAGCAAACGGGTGCCTCGGATCCGCGAACGAGAAACATCAAAACGCTCAATCCAACGACCACGTGCCAACACACCAAGTGCCGCCCCAACCGACATTCCGTTTTTTGCCCCTATCGATTCTTTAACCTCATCTAAGGTACGAAGACTTTCGTAATTTTCATCAACATCATTTAAAAAAAACTGATAAACATCGCGAATCAGTCTCGCCCCTGGATTGACCCCCTCAATAAAAAACTCCTGAGTCCTTGTATCAGCGTAGTTAAAAAACAATTCACAAACGGAAGCCTCTCCATCTCGCCCAGCACGCCCAGCCTCCTGATAATAAGCTTCAATACTCCCTGGTATCTCAAAATGGACCACAAAGCGAACATCTGACCGGTCAATCCCCATTCCAAAAGCATTTGTCGCCACCGCAATGTCCGCCTCCTTTGAAATAAAGGTATTTTGAGTCCTTTCACGCTCTTGATCAGTCATTCCCCCATGATAGGCAATACAGCTCATTCCCCAGGAATGAAGTGTCTCAGCGACCTCCTCAACCTTCTTGCGGGTAGCGCAATAGACGATCCCGGTCTTGTGTTCTGATAAGACCTCTTTGAGCCGAGCATACTTTTGAGCCACCTTTTCAACGGGCGTAATATGAAAACTTAAGTTGGGTCTCTCAAATCCACTGATCCGCTCAAAGGGCTCCCGTAGCTTGAGAACGGCGGCAATATCCTCTCTCACAATGGGAGTGGCCGTGGCCGTGAGCGCGACGCATTGAGGGCGACCTAAGCGCTCAAGAACTCGCCCAAGTTTTAGATAATCGGGTCTAAAATCATGCCCCCACTGACTCAAACAATGGGCCTCATCCACGGCAACCATTTCAATCGGGACATCTTTTAAGGCATCCATGAAGGCATCTGAGCGAAATCTCTCAGGGGCAATATAAACTAAGCGGTATGATGCTTTCTTCATCCCCTCTAGCCGCTCACGTTGCTCTGCCCAAGTGAGTGTCGAGTTGATTAAAGCAACCGCGACCCCTTTTTCTTGAAGGGCATCAACCTGATCTTTCATGAGTGCAATCAGCGGGCTGATAACCAGCGTGACCCCCTTTCGACAAAGCGCAGGGAGTTGATAACAGAGCGACTTACCACCGCCTGTTGGCATGACAACCGAACCGTCTCGGCCAGAGAGAATGTCAGCTATGACCGACTGCTGCCCATCGAGGAACTCTTCGAATCCAAAAACCTCTTTCAGGACGATACGAGCATTTTCGAGAGAGGGCATAGAAAGAAAACTGTTCAAACGAACTTTATGAGGTGAAAAAAGAAAATCAATTTCTTTGCACGCATTCAGCAATCAGGCACGCTTCTTCTAAGACATTAAAAATGAAAAAACGTTCCCTCATCGCAACTGTAGCCCTTCTCGCAACCTCATTCGCCTACGCAGGGGGCGAGGGTTGGATGCATGATTTTGAAGCCGCTAAGGCCAAAGCAGCCAAAGAAAACAAAGATCTCCTGATCGATTTTACCGGTTCTGACTGGTGTGGTTGGTGTATCAAACTCAGAGAAGAAGTTTTCGATCATGAGCCCTTCAAAGTAGGGGTTGCAGACAAATATGTCCTCGTGGAACTCGATTACCCTCGCGACAAGTCAAAGCTCGACGAAGCAACAATCAAACAAAACGCTGAGCTCAAAGAAAAGTATCCCATCAAAGGCTACCCGACCATCCTGCTCGCAGATGCTCAAGGGCGCCCTTACGCCAAAACTGGCTATCAACAAGGTGGACCTGAGTCCTATGTCAAACACCTTGGTGAGATTCAGAATGCCAAAACAACCCGCGATCAAGCCTTCGAAAAGGCAGCGAAAGCTGAGGGAGTTGCCAAGGCAAAGGCTCTTTTTGAAGGGCTAAAAACGATTCCAGAGGATTTCCAATCCCTTTACTCCGAAACGATCGCCGAGATCGTGCAACTCGATCCTAACGACGAAACTGGACTCGCAGCCGCGCAAAAAGCTCGTGATATTCAAAAAGAGTTCGAAAGCAACCTCACCAAAGCCTACCGGTCCGGAGATATGAAGAAGGCCATTGAGGTCATCGACAACCATATCGAAAGCCAACAACTTGAAGGCGAAGAAAAACAAAAGATGCTGACAAATAAAATCAACGCGCTGATCCCCATGGGTGAGTGGGACCACCTCGAAACCGTGCTTGATGAAATCGTCGAAATTGCACCAGACAACCAAATTAGCAAGTCAGTGAGTGCCTTCCGGGAGCAACGCCTTCCAAAGATCAAAGAGCAGATGAAGGCCAAAGCATCGGAGGACAAGGCTGAATAAAGCGTCTTTTGTTCACCCAATTGACCCATCAACGCGCAAGGCCAAGGCCTTGCGCTTTTTTGTGCCAGAACAACAAAACGAGCCCGATCGCAATGAACTCCTTACAAAAAAAGCTGAAGATAGAATCTCCGAAGCGCAAAAGAAACGTCACGGAGCTATTGCGAGCTTTGGAAAGCTTCATCGGTAAGAGTTTTTAAAAAAGCGACGAGAGCTGATTTGTCAGCCTCAGAGAGACCAAGACCTTCTGGATGTTTTGCAAGATTTGGATCCAGAGTCGGGCTGAGGTGAAAGCCAGAGTCGTAGTGCTCGATGACTTGCTCAAGGGTCGCAAAGCGACCATCGTGCATATACGGCGCGGTGAGGGCCACATTCCTTAACGAAGGCGTGCTAAACTTAAAGCGGTCGCTCTCTTTTTGAGTCGTCACTTCAAAGCCTCGGTCATCCCCCTCCATAAGGCCATTGTGGTGAAAATCATGATCGGTAAACAGAGCCCCACCATGACAATGAAAACAGTCCGCTCCCCGCTGGCCAAGTCGAGGCTCATACTCAGTAAAAAAGAGCTCAAATCCACGTTGTTCTTCTTGAGTCAATGTCGCCTCTCCCCGTATCGAACGGTCCAACTTGGAGTCAAAGCTTAAGCGAGTTAATAAAAAATTCTCAATGGCCAGCCCAAGGTTCTCTGGCGTGATTTCTCCTGAACCAAAGGCCTTTTTAAAAAGTGGTGGGTAAGACGGATCCGAACGAAGCTTACCCATCACGCTCTCCAAGGATTCATCCATCTCAAGGTGATCTTGGATTGGGTGCAAACTTTGAGCTCGAAGCGATGAGACACGACCATCCCAAAAGAAACTCTTCTTCCAGGCGAGATTAAAAAGGGGCATTGAGTTGCGCTGGCCTTTGCGACCCTCAATGCCAGTGCTCACTGGGTTTGGATCGGTCATTGTCTTTCCTTGGTGGCACGAGGCACAAGAGATCTCCCCGTTGCGAGAGAGCTTTGGCTCATGAAAGAGCTTCTCTCCAAGTGAAACCCGAGAAACAAGTAAGGGATTATCACTGGGAAGAAGAGGAAGAGGGATATGACGAGGCAAAGTGATCGGATAGGGCTGAGGCGACGCAGGCAAATCAATGGGATCAGGAGCATGAGGAGGGGCAGCAATTCCTCCTTTCTGGATGGATTTAATTTGAAAGGCCTTGGCTAGATTCTTACCCAAAGCAGCTGCAATCGGATCGTTTTTTTGAGAGTGAGTGGTCGCTCCATCCGTGGCAAAAACAAGGCCCTTGAGGAGCTTTTGCGGGTCGAGGGTGATGAAAACCCGCGACTCGTGGCGTAAGTCTAAATGAACTGGTAGAGTGATCCGAGAGCGATTGTGGTCATTGCCAAAATGATAAGCAAAACCGCCAGGCACGCCTTGCCCAAGGGCACGCCAATGCCCCTCTAGAGCAAGAAAGATATACCCTCCCTGCCAATCCCAATGAAGCTGATTGACGATTGGATTTAACGGATGAGTGGGAGAATACTGGGCGGGATTGGCATGGTTTACCTCTTGGGTCGGACCAAGGTAAAAATTGATTGAGGTAATCGTTTCTGAAGGAAAATCCGGAAAACTCAGTGTTGTCCCCTGCGTAGGCACAAAGACCACAGGATCGGGAAAGACAAGCTCATCTCCCTGAGAGGTGTTAAATGAGAAGCTGGTGGCAAGCCACGCCAAACGCTTTACCGAAAAGCTCTCTTCACCAAATTTTTCATAACGCAGAGAATCGGCCAGCAGAGGAAGCTCATTGACCTCATGAGAAAAGTCGAGATGCAAGGAAGCCGCTGAGAGGACACTTGCTAGGAGAGTTGGAATGGCCGCAAGGCCCCCTCGAACTGGCAAACCTACTTTCAAGGAACAGGGTATGAATTTGTCGAAGTTTTCAAGATTGCCCCTTGCCCAGGAGGAGAAAAGCTCAGAACTGCTTGGTAACTTGTCCCCGAGGCCAAAGTCGAATCATCAAAGGTGACCGAAATCGCTCCAGTTGTTCCATTGTATTGAGTAATGTCAGCTGAAATCCCAGCGATCGTGATGCTCACTGGATTTGAATCGGGCGGAAGGGGAGGAGTCGTTGAAAATTGAAACACATAACTCGCCGATCCCGTGCCACCCGTGTTCCCTGTGTTTCCCCCTCCCAAGTCGTAACCTGATGAATCAAAGGGAGCCAGATCCGTGCGAAAAATTCGGTAGAAGCGGGGCGATCCTGAGGGATGCTCTTCGGTGTCAGTTGAAACGAGAGTGCCTCCTTCTGCCGTTGTGTTTTGAATTTCTTCCCAAAATTCGAGGTTCCCAGAAGACTCAACTTGATAGCCTCCACCTTCAGCGACATTCCAAGTAATTGTCACCTGATCTCCACCTTTAGTTTCAATAGCCTCCAAGTTTTCAGTGAGATTGGGCCCTCCATTCCAATAGATCGTTACAGCTTCAGAAAGGGTCGACTCCCCACCTGTGGGACTGCCAAAATATTGGCGGCCAGTCGTGTATGGAAACGCTGGAGTCCCATCCTCTTTGATCGTCGTAAAATAGGCCCACGTTCCTTCCAGAAAGTCAGGAGTGACGCACCATCGGACATTCTGTTCGTTTAAGTCAAAATCCTTTCCCTGAAGATAGCCATGATCTCCCAGATAATCAAAGTCTTCGATATAATGGCCAAGTTGATAAGCGGCACTGACTGCGGGCCCACTCCGAAAAGCAGTGTCTTGAATTCTCTGTGCCCATGCAGGTAAGGACTCACGCCCAGTGCTTGCAAGGTTGGT
>JALRJZ010000104.1 GCA_023261045.1 Akkermansiaceae bacterium | reverse complement strand
CACTTGGGTCTCTCCGTGAAGGCTGATAATTGGAGACGGATGACCAGCTGATGCGATTCTCAACTGGTTACTTTCTAAATCAATCACCCCATAAAGAGCCGTCGCAAACATCTCTGAATGAGTCCGTTCTAATAAATGAGAGAGGCCCTCATTTAAACCTGAGAGCACCTCACTAGGGGATGATGCAAAAACTCTTTGTTTCTCTAATAATCCACGCAGCATCGACACAATCAAGGCAGAGCGAACTCCATGACCCATCACATCACAAACTAAGAACCCAGTGAGATCCGGCCTCAGAGGAATCACCTCAAGAAAATCACCTGCCAAATCGCCCGCAGGCTGGTAAAAATGTGAGAAGGAAACCTCCATCTCCTCAGAGAGCATGCCTTGGATACTTGAGGGAACTGCCGACTGTTGAATCTCTCGGGCGAGTGCTAATTGGTCAGCTAATTTTACATTTTGTTCTGATAATGCATTGGCAATCTCTGCTGATTTATTGCGGGTCTCAACAAGCTCAGTGACGTCTCCTGAAATTCCGTATGTCCCAATGATTTTTCCGGTTGAATCCCTCCAAGGATATTTAGAACTCAAGGACCAAGTGACGTGCTGATCTTTCCAACCAATCCTTTCCAATTTTTTGATAATCGGCTTGCCCGTCTTCATGATTTTGAGCTCATCACTTTCGGAGCATTCCTGAAAACGGGGGGAAAAATAATCGCGGTCGTGCTTCCCGATAACTTGATCAGGGCTGTCTTCTCCTACCAGCTCTGCCATCCCTTGATTGACAAGAACAAAGCTAGAATTGACATCTTTGAAGTAAACAAACATTGGGATACTATCGATCACCAGCTTCAACAAATGCCTCTCCTGGCTAATGTCTCGATTGACCAACTTGAGTTCATCCGCAATCCGCTCGAGCTCATTCTGTGTCTCAAGCAATTCGGTAACTTCATGAGTTACTCCGAAAGTCCCGCGAATATCGCCGTTCATCCCATACCAAACCTTCTTGGTCACCAACACCCAAGATTCCCTTCCATCTTCCCAGACCTCATGCTCTAGAACCTCTTGTTGGCTCTCCCCAGTTTTCATGAGCTCAAGCTCCATTGAGCGAGACGAATCAGCATGTTCTGCTTCAAAAAAGTCATGGTCCGTTTTGCCAATTAACTGATCAACAGTTCCAGCACCCATTCGTTGTGCGGTTGCAAGATTTGCCCTCACAAACCGAGACTCCACATCTTTGAAATAAACATTTACTGGAACACTATCGAGTAACAAATCGATCAAGCCACGCTCCTCAGCCAATTGTATTTCCGCAAATTTACGTTTCGAAATATCAATCAAACTTCCAACAATCCTTAACAATTGTCCTTCCTTATCTCGAACGGGAACCCCTCTTACACGAAACCACTTCCATTCACCTTCTTGGCTTTTAATCCTTGGCTCTGCGGCAATAAAGCGGCCATTACGAGAGAGCACTCGGTCAATTTTTTTCCGAAAACCCTCCACATCCTCCGGATGAATATAAGGTTCAGGGTCAGTAAAAATATTGGGGGCTCCTATTCTTCCATATCCCAAAAACATTAAGACACGATTGGAGTAATAAATCTCCCCATTCTCGACATCCCAATCCCAAACCCCCTCATTCGAGGCCTTTAGGACGAGATCTAGGCGGTCAGATTTTTCACTCATTGATCAAGCTCCCACGATAAGAGACATAAGCTGCTAGGATCGTTCTCCTCCATCGAAGTGAAGTCGCTCACCGAAGTTTGCAGCCTTTCTAAAACATTCCGCATGGGGCCGCCTCGTTCTACAATCCCAATAATCCTACTAATCCCATAGGTCTCCCCTAGGGAGTTCTCAGCGAGGCGCAAACCTTCTGAAAAACAGAACATTCTGCGTAAACCTTTTAAGGGTGCGCTCACACAGCCATAGGTCACGTTCGCTTCCTTGCCCAACGGGCCTTGGTTGGCCTCTTCTGGAGGAACAAGCTGTCTGACTCCATCTTCAAAAACTGCCACTGGATTAGGGTGTCCGGCTACTGAGAGATGGATTTCATCTCGAGCTAAATCAACCACGCCATAGACGGCAGTCGCCACAATCTCCAAATCTGATTTTTCAAACAAATGAAGGAGGCCATCATTCAAGCCTGTAAGAAACTTTCCTGGTGAGCTCGCTAACTCCAGACCCTGTTCAATGAGCCCCCTCAGCATCGAAACAATGAGCGCTGACCTCACCCCTTGCCCAGCAACATCACAAATCAAAAAACCGGCCCGATCCGAGCCCAGAGGGATAACTTCATAAAAGTCCCCGGTGAGATCGGGAGCAGGTCTGTAGAGTTTTTCAAACGAAAGTGTTTTCCCCTCCGAAGAAAACTGCGGAATGACTTCTGGCAAAAGTGCCATATGAACCTCTCTGGCTAGAGCCAGCTCATCTGCCATCTCCAGATTCTGCTGATTTAATTTGGTGGCCTGCTCCTCCATTTCTCGGTGAGCGAGAACCAAATCGGAAACATCGCTAGAAACACCAAAAGTGCCAACAACAACACCTTCACTATCTCTCCATGGATACTTCGAGGTCATCACCCAGGTATCTTCTTTTCCTCTCCAGGTTTCCTTCTCTACAAGTTCAACAACAGGCTTTCCTGTTTGCATGATCTTTTTTTCGACCCTCTCAGCATCTTTCCAATGCTCTTCGGAGTAGAAGTCTTGATCGCTTTTTTCATAGAGGTCCTCCGGATTCTGACAACCGACCCATTGAGCCATTGTCTGATTCACGATGACAAATTGATGATCCAGATTCTTGAAGTAGACATTCATTGGGACCCCATCAATGACAAGGCGCAGACGCTGCCTTTCTTCCTCAATTTTAAGATTCGTAGCATGGAGCTCAGCCGCAACGCTTTCTTGCTCAGCTCGCGCGCGCATTAAGTCTGAAATATCACTGGTCACCCCGAAGGTTCCCTTGATGTCTCCATTGGGTCCTTTCCAGATTCTTTTGGTCGTTTTGACCCACGTATCATCCCGATCCTCCCATTTTTCTTGCTCGGTCACGTCAGTTTTTCCCAAGCCTGTTTTCATGATTTCTTTTTCAAGAGAACGTGCATGCTCGGCATGTTCAGAGCTAAAAAAATCAGAATCTGTTTTACCTAAAAGGTCTTCGGTAGAGGAAAGCCCCATCTTGAGAGCCGTCGATCGATTGGCCATGACAAAGCGAGAATCGGTATCCTTAAAATAAACATTCATCGGAATGCCATCGAGCAAGGTTTGAATCAACGCTCGCTCCTCCCCTAAGGCAGCCTCAGCAGCCATGCGCTTTGAGATATCAATGAGACTTCCCACCAGTCTTACGACCTTGCCGAGATTATCTCTGACCGGAGTACCTCTGACGCGAAACCACTTCCATTGCTGATCGCGTGTCTTTACTCGAGATTCCACCGCAAATAAATCCTCCCCTTCTCGACAAACTCGGTTCAATGCTTCCTCGACAGCTGCGGCCGACTCGTCATCCATGTATTGTTCTCTTTCTTCGAAGATATTGGGTGCCTCTTCTCTTCGAAAACCAAAAAAACGCAGCGCACGCCTCGAATAATAAATCGATCCAGATTCAAGATCCCAATCCCACACCCCTTCCTTAGACGCTCTGAGCGCCAGTTCAAGCCGGTCATCGTTCCAACTCGCCATTCTTCCACCCAAGGAAACACCACTTATCACTTCTCCTCAATGGAAAACCCTTCAAACCAATAAATAATCTTCATCTTTTACGCTTCGCCCCCTCCGTAAATGAGACATCATTCTCTTAATGAAAATCATCATTTTCGCCATTCTCATTGGCCTCATCGAGGCCAAGCCAAATCTACTTATCATCTTGGCCGACGATATGGGTTATGGAGATCTTGGCTGCCAAGGCTCAACAACCATTAAAACTCCTCACCTCGATGAACTTGCAAAGCGGGGGGTTCGTTGCACACAGGGATATGTTGCCTCCTCAGTTTGTTCTCCATCACGAGCAGGGTTACTCACCGGGCGAGACCCTCGTCGCTTCGGATACGAAGGCAACCTCAACCAAAACTCCGCTCAGTATGCAACTCGACCGGAGCTCCTGGGCCTCCCAATCACGGAAAACACAATTGCAGATCAACTCAAGCCCTTGGGTTACCACACCGCACTCATCGGAAAATGGCACGTTGGGACGAGTGCTGAATTCCACCCAAACCAGCGGGGCTTCGACCACTTCGTCGGAATGCTCAGAGGAAGCCACAGCTATTTCCCAGACTCCCAAAAAAATGGCATCGAGCGCAATGGGCAGCCGATTGATCATTTTTCGTCTTCCTACCTGACCGATTTTTTTAGCGATGAAGCGGTCAATTGGGTCACGGATCATCAACATGAACCTTGGTTTCTTCTGCTTTCATACAATGCACCTCATACTCCAATGCAGGCAAAAAAAGAGGACCTTCAGTTGTATTCTATGATCCAGGACCCAAAAAGACGTGCCTATGCAGCCATGATTCATGCGATGGATCGCGGAATAGGCCGACTAGTTGAATCGCTCAAAAAGACTCAACAACTCAGGGACACTTTCGTTGTTTTCTTATCAGACAACGGCGGAGCGACCACCAACGCTTCATGGAATGGATCTCTCTCGGGGAAAAAAGGCTCTCTACGAGAAGGAGGAATTCGTGTTCCTTTCATCTTTTCTTGGCCGGAAAGACTCCCCCAAGATCACCTCTGTAAGTCTGTTGTTTCTTCACTCGATTTAGTCCCTACTTTCGTCAACGCAGCAGGAGGAAAGCTCCTTCCACTCAGGCAGCCACCAACTTACGAAGATTCTCGCAATCGGCGAAAATACGCTCAGTTATTTGGCGACTATGATGGGCTCAATCTTTTACCTGTCTTAGAGGAAAGCGATCAATCACCTCGCAAACGATCCCTCTTTTGGCGACTCCAGGGTCAAGCAGCCATCCTTGATGGCCAGTTAAAACTCATCAGGCCTTCTCACCGCAGCGCGCAACTCTTCGAGCCTGCGAATGATCTTGGCGAGCAGCATGACCTGAGCGCTGAACAAATCGAGCAACGGGACTTACTTTTTCAAAAACTTGCAGAGTGGGAATCGCTTCGCCCCACTGTCCCCCTCTGGGGATCTTCTCCTTTTTGGAATCGTCAATCGGCTCAAATCTACGACTCCTCTCCTCCGTTACCCGAACCAAAATAGAACAAGGCCCAAGATCGCAGACACGTATTGAAGCTCTTACGATTCTTGGGATGAGTGCTTCAAAGACCAGCTTGGAAATATTTTCGCAAAAGATTCGCCGGCCCCATGATGACTCAAGATCGGCTTAAGAGCCGCTCGATAATCCATCTGAACGGGCACATCACCGGGTCCAACCAAAATCCCAGATTCGAGTTCTGGTCGATCACCGATGACTCGACCACCTCCCCCCTCACTCAGAGCAAACATGACTCCTCCTCGACCATGGTCTGTTCCAAATGAAGAATTCTCTGCGACCCGACGCCCAAACTCCGTCATCACCACCACTGTCACTTTCTCCATAAGATGTCCCAAATCCCTACGAAAGTTCGACAAACCTTCTGACAAACGCACCATCAGAGGCGTGATCAAAGTGTCCTGAGCAAAATGCGAATCCCACCCATTTAAATCAAGCGACACTGCTTCTAGACCCACTTGAGCCCGAATAAGTTGTGCTGTTTGTCGCAGGCTTTGAGAAAATGAATCAGCGCCATATTGTGCTCCATGATTGGGCTGATTGTCGTTCTTGCTCAGTTCTTGAATTCGCTTGATTGCTTGCAAGGTATCTTTTGCAACTTCTCCCATCAGCGTTCGATCTCTCCCGTAAAGTTCTGCCAACTCCGTTTCAATCTTAGAAGTGGACTCACCTCTCTGACTCAACGAAAAACGGTTGATCGAATCAATAACGGCCGCAGCAGGAGCTCCTCGCAACACTTCCGGCATCACTTTCCCAAGAGCAATCGCCGAGAGGGCTCCCGGAGATTCTCCTTCTCGAAAACGCATAAACCGACCAAGCCATCCACCAGCCTCGCTTCCTCCATGCTCCATCAAATCCTGAGCATAGAAATGTGATCGCGTTTGATCATCTGAACCAACTGCTGGATAAATGCTCAAATCACCCTCGTGAAATAAACGTTGCATGCCCACCATCGATGGATGCAACCCGTAGTGAGTGTCTCCCAATGCAAGGATATCGGGCTCCTTCACCGCGAGGGTCGGACGAGCTGCATAATAATCTCGGTCTCCAATCGGAGGAACCATCGTCAATCCGTCGGCTCCTCCTCTTAAAAAGATGACCACTAGCGTCTTGGCCCCACCACCTTCGGATGAAACAATACCTGTCGCTTCCCTAATCATCGCCACTGAAATGCTGGTGAGGCTATGGCCATAGCAAGAGGTTCTCCTGATCGATGAAAACTCATTAACTCCTCCTGAGTTGGTTTTCTTCCAAATAAAACCGCTGAAAAACCAGCGATCCCCCCAGCTTCTTGAAAAAGCTTCGCTTCTCGAATTCTAATCTTTGGATGGATTTGATTGCGGGCCAGTCCAATGGCAAAATGCCACCGCCAAAACAAGCCCCCAACCCACGGAGCACCGACGTCAGGATACCCATCTGGACTTGGATATTGGAAGGGGGCATGCCCAAGACTGACGAGATAA
Organism: Akkermansiaceae bacterium; assembly: GCA_023261045.1. Lineage (GTDB taxonomy): Bacteria > Verrucomicrobiota > Verrucomicrobiia > Verrucomicrobiales > Akkermansiaceae > SW10. The sequence goes on along the minus strand of JALRJZ010000104.1, from coordinate 2,199 downwards.
TCGATGAGGTTGGCTGTGGAGGAGATCTCAGCTCGTGTCGCTCGTAATGAAGAAACAATCAATTCAAAGGGCTTTTTCAACTTTCCACCACGAGGCCCCGTCAAAAATTCCTCTGTTGAAAACACTCGTCGTAGTACTTTTGTAAAATCACCACTCGTCGCCAAAAAGGTTTCGGCAACATCCTTGATACTTTGTGCCGAAGGTTGATCGGCAATAAAGCGAACACAGAGCTTTTCTGCCAGATGCTGAGCAGTCGAGGGGTGTTCACAGAGAATCTTTAAGACATCTTTGAGATCCTTTTGTCCTCCGCCTGCAGAGATTTGATGGCCTAAAACGACCTTTGCCCCATCATCATGAGATGCTGGATCGAACTCCACTCGCCCCTTAAAAAAGCGTTTTTTAGATCGTACCGTCCACCCACTCAAACAGCGGGCGACTTCCATCACATCTTTTTGCGTATACCCACCATTCAGTCCAAGGGTGTGTAATTCTAAGAGTTCTCTCGCATAGTTTTCATTGGGGTAATCAGCAGGCTGGCGCTTTCTGTTTTGCCGACCATCTAGATACCACAACATCGCTGGGCTGAGAGCAGAGGCACTCACTAAATCTAGAAAGTTACCAAATGTGTGCTTTCGAATGACCTCTCGATCATCCGCAGCTTTCAACCACTTACAATCCTTCTTTGACACATCGATATTGAAGTGATCACTCCAAAAATGAACCATCAACTCATACAATTGACGCTTACTTTGAACGGCCCCCATAAGGGTTGCACTCGTCAGCTGCTCTAAAAGATGTTTCTCCTTGTATTCATACATCTCGCCAAGAGGCGCATGCAAAGATTCAAACCTTCGCATCGCACGCTGCGCGTGGTGATCGTCAATACCTTGTGGATTTAACTGCTCTTCAATATAGGCATTGACTGCCTCGCGATGAGTCACTCCTAACTTTTTGACATGATGATAATCACTCGGAGTTGGGCCAAAGCTTAAGCGACTAATTGCATGAGAGATCAAATCAATCTCCTCATTTGGTGGTGGCAAACAAAGGCCATGCTCTTCTTTGAGACCTAAGAGGTTTTGAATCTTTCGGCAACTTGTTGCTGATAAAAGAGATGCCGCAGTCGTTCCCCTCAAAAAAAAACGCCGCGAATAATCCCCCAATCGACCTACCTCCATCGTTCTTACTCATTTTCGATTGGCTCACTTCGCAAGTCCCGCCAACCCAAGATTAAACTTCCGATCCCTGACAACAAAACGACAGGAAAGACAAAAAACCACCCTAAGAGAGGAAAAATAAAAAGTAAGCCCAAAACGATCCCACCCCGTTTGACTCGCAGCCACGGTTGCTGATCATCAAGCGGACTTCTCAAGCCCTCTCCAATCCTAAGACATAATCCCGCAGAACCACAAAACCCAGCGAGTAGTATGACGAAGATGATGATGATTCCCGCTAATTTGACCGGAGCTGATCCACCATTCGCTGCGGCTAGACCAATCCCAATGACAGGAAGACCGAGAGCAAGCCCCAAAAGCAAAGACTTCCATGGAGAGCTTGTCAGACGCCTCGAACTCTTTTCAACAAGTCGCGGAACGAGACTTACTGCCGCAACCCAATAGGCTACAAGAATGACATAGAAACCAAGGATCAACAAAGTCCACATTAAAACATCGGCCATAATCATCTCAGTAATCTCCTTTCTTCAAATATATCTACTTGGCCCATATACGTTCCACACCAGAAAATCACAACTATTTGCTTCAATAAGTCAGCCTTGAGGCTTCTTGGGGTCTTCTCATCGAGCTTATTTAGGTTTCGGAATAGAGGATCTTTTCTCTGAGACTAATGCTCAACCGGACATCGCCTTGAACCTTGAACACTTTTTTGAAAGAGATAAGCTCACTGGCGTTACATAGTGACTATGAAAGTGATTTCGCGCCGTTGTATCATCTCAGGCCTAGCTTCTGGCGCTGCCATTCAAGCAATATCGGCAAATCCTCTCCCTAAATCAAAAGAAAGAAAGGGGCGTATCAAACAAGTCATCGCTGCCTGGCCTTTTATGAAAGCCGCTGGCTGGACCCCTCAAGATCTTATCAGGATTGCCCAATCGCTTGGCATTTCAGGCGTTGAACTTTTCTCAGCAGAGCAGCTACCACTCCTTCAGGGAACCGGATTAGTCTGTGGAGCCACCAAGTCCCA
>JALRJZ010000103.1:8664-8893 GCA_023261045.1 Akkermansiaceae bacterium | reverse complement strand
CTGCTCATCGCGCCAACTTTAGCGTTCTCACAGGGCTTGGGCACCCCCACTCCAAAGGAGGTCATTCGGGTGCAGACACCTGGCTCACCGGCGCTGATCTCTCAGCCACCCCAGGAAAACAATACGCAAATTCCATTTCTGTAGACCAGATTATGGCCGCCAAACATGGCACGCAAACTCGTTTCCCATCATTACAACTCTCCGATGGTTCGGGGACTGGAAGTGCCGG
>JALRJZ010000103.1:0-8645 GCA_023261045.1 Akkermansiaceae bacterium | reverse complement strand
ATTCTCACACCCTTTCGTTTGATCGCAAGGGAACCCCTCTTCCTGCAGAAAACAGCCCTCAACACCTTTTTGAACGCCTTTTTGTTCCCGATGGCGCAGATTCAAAAAAAGAAACCCTCAAGCGCTACGCCCAAAAAAAATCGATTCTCGATAGCATCGCTGCAGATTCTAAGGCTCTCGAAGCCAAGCTGGGAAAAGCTGACCAAGAAAAACTCGACGAGTACTTTAGCTCTGTCCGACAGACTGAGCGCCGGATTGAAAGAATGGAGTCTTGGATTGATATCCCCAAACCCATCATTGACTCAACCGACCTTCAACTTGGTAGCCAACCACGTAATGGGCATGATCGTCCGATGTGGATCGATGTGATGATGGAGCTCAGCTACCTCGCTTTCGTGACTGATACCACTCGCGTGATTACCTTTGAATGGTCACGAGAGGCCGGGGGCTTTGGAGGAGGTGGTGAAAATCACCATGAGCTCTCCCATCACGGTGGAGATGCAAACATGCTTAGTAAGTTGGCTAAAATTGATCGTTTCCACCTTGAGCGCCTTGGTCGCTTCCTTACTTTTCTCGAGCAAACCAATGAAGCTGAGAGTTCTATGCTCGACTCGACCATGGTGATGTTTGGTTCTGGGATGAATAGCGGAGTGGGCGGAGCTCATTCTCCGAAAAATCTCCCCCTTCTTGTCGCAGGCGGTCAGAAGCTAGGCCTCAAACATGGTCAGCATCTCGCCTTCGATCAGGAGAACCACCCTCCTCTATCTAATGTCCTCTTAACAATGGCCCAAAAAATGGACATTCAAGAGGAACTCTTTCAAGATTCGACCGGAACACTCGATGGCCTAGTCTAGCTCAGGTAAACATTGACTGCCAAGACACCCATGATTCTTAAAATGACTCAGATCATTCGCGTCAAACTCGCTTTCTCTTTACTCATCCTTCTCTGCCTTGTGGCAAGGGGTGCTCATCACCCTAATGTCATCGTTGTTTTCATTGATGATATGGGTTATCGTGATTTTTCCTGTTTTGGAGGAACGGTAAAAACACAACATATCGATCAACTTGCTGCCGAGGGGATCCGCTTCACGAATTTTTACGTAAATTCTCCAATCTGTTCTCCCTCCCGAGTTGCTCTCACCACCGGGCAATATCCCCATCGCTGGCGCATCACGTCTTATCTGAATCATCGCAAAGACAATCACCGTCGGGGAATGGCTCAATGGCTTGACCCAAAAGCTCCCACTCTTGCTCGACAACTTCAACAAGCTGGTTATGCAACAGGACACTTTGGGAAATGGCACATGGGTGGCCAACGAGACGTTGCAGATGCTCCTCTCATCCAGGAATATGGATTTGATCAATCTCTCACAAATTTCGAAGGGATGGGTCCTAAGTTACTCCCACTCACTTTGAAACCCAATTCCAACGGGGGTGAAGCGATCAAAGGACGGATTTGGGCAGATGCTGAGCGCCTAGGCGAAGGCTTCCAATGGATGCAACGATTTGAGATTACTAGCGGATTTGTCAATGGCGCCCTTGGATTTATCGACCGCGCTCAAGAGGAGAAAAAACCATTTTTCCTAAACCTCTGGCCCGATGACGTTCACGGACCCTTCTGGCCTCCACTCGACAAATGGGGAGGGAGTAAAAGAGCCCTCTACCAGGGTGTTTTAGATTCGATGGACGAGCAACTCGCTCCCCTTTTTAACCGGATCCGCAATGATCCAAATCTTCGTGAGAATACCATTATCACCATTTGCTCTGACAATGGCCACGAGCCCGGAGCAGGAAGCTCAGAACCATTTAGGGGAGCAAAAACATGGCTCTACGAGGGAGGAATCCGCTCGCCTTTAATCGTCTGGGCACCGGGTTTGATCCCCTCAGAGCAGAGAGGATCAACGAATGACAGCTCCGTCTTTGCGGCAATCGATCTGAATCGTTCTCTTTATACTCTTACCAAGACCAAACCCTCAGAGCAACTGGATGGCGAGGACCTCTCAGAAACCCTCATTGGCAAAGCAACTCAATCTCGCCAGGCGCCCATCTTTTGGCGGCGCCCACCAGATCGACCAGGCTTCGGTCACGGGTTTGAAGAAGATAATCCAGATCTTGCAACACGTGATGGTCAGTGGAAATACCTTGTCAATATCGATGGCTCCGCTCCTCAACTCTACAACCTGCCTTCGGATCCTAGTGAATCGAAAAATCTCGTTTCAAAGCATCCAGAAATCGCCACTCGACTTGATCGTCTGGTTCGCAAGTGGAATGCTCAGATGCCCGTTGACCTCTCTGACCCGTCCTACCAGCGAACAGGTGCTCTCTCTCCTGATCATTTCGTCAACCCGATTGGAGGAGGACAAGATCCTTGGGTCGTTCGGGACCCCAACGAGAATCGCTACTTATGGTGCTTCTCTGAAGGTGATCGCGGCATCTCTCTTTTTACTTCAAAAAACCTCACCTCTTTTGGTCAAAAGCACGTCATCTGGAAAGCTCCAGAGACAGGTCCTTATTCAAAAGAGATTTGGGCTCCAGAACTCCATTTTTTAGAAGGCAAGTGGCATATCTATTTTGCCGCCTCTGATGGACAAAACAAAAACCATCTCACCTACGTTTTACGCTCAAAATCGCAAGATCCACTTGGACCTTACGAGCTCCACGGTCCTCTCTTTACTGGTGATCATGAAGACCAAAACCTTTGGGCAATCGATATGACTCCCATGGAATATCAAGGCAAACTCTATGCCATTTGGTCAGGATGGGATGGACCAGATACCGACCAACAATTCCTCTATATTGCACCGATGCAAAGCCCAGTGAAACTCGGAGCCAAAAGAGTTCAAATTTGTCACCATGCCGACTACCCATGGGAAATGACCGAGCCCGCTCCAAAAGGGCGAGGGCTCAATGAAGGGCCTCAGGTTCTCAAAAATGGAAATCAAGTTTTCTTGTCTTACTCCTGCGGCGCCTCATGGCTCCCCTCATACAAACTTGGACTTCTTGAGTTAACCGGCAAAGACCCTCTCAAAGCTTCCTCGTGGAAAAAACTTAACCGCCCAATTTTTCAATCAACTCAAGAAACTTACGGTGTGGGGCATTCATGCTTCGTGCAATCCCCCGATCAATCGGAATGGTGGCACGTCTACCATGCCAAGCGCAGCCGCAGTCCTGGATGGCAAAGAAGTATTTTTATCCAGCCTTTCAAATGGTCGCGAAACGGTCGCCCCCTTTTGGGAAAGCCCATAGCTCCGAATACTCCCCAACTCCGCCCCTCTGGGGAAAAAACGACCATGTTATCGCTCCCTTATCATTCTGATCTCTACACGGATCACAATTACTATGGGCACCCTCAATTTTATCAAGCGTCACCAGAGAAGCTCACGCTCGCAGCGCATCCCGCCCAAGCGATCAACGCATTCCGTGCTGGTGAGAAAATCCTCCTGAACTACCAAACACCCGACCATTTTATCGCCTCTGTCACCCTCGATTTTCACGGCATCAGGGAAGGTCGAGGATCGGGGATTCTCTTTCGTTGCTCTGCCCCGTCGGTTGGATTTGATTGTTCGCGAGGCTACTTCATTGGAATCAAACCCAGCGAAGATTCTATCTTACTAGGCAAAATGGATGGCCAAGGATGGCAGGAGTTAAAACGCACGAAACGATCCGTTGATGTCTCTGTTCAACATCGACTCTCAGTAAGAGCCCAAGGGGCTGAGTTTACGGTTCTCCTTAATGGAGAAACTCTCTTTACCCACCAAGACAACGATTACCAATCTGGCACGATTGGCCTTCGCGCAACTGATATCCCAACGACATTTACTGAACTCCAAATTGATCCCATTCAGTGATCAGGACGAAGCCTCTCAAGAAAGGACTCAAACCATTCGCTTCCTTGTTTAAAAAGCGCGTATTACTCACTTGCAGGGGGCGTCGTTTTCTCAATCCAATCCTGTAATTCTTGCCACAATTCCTTCACTTTCTGAGGCTCTTGACGAGCGAGATTATGACGCTCTCCGGGATCCTTTTTAAGATCATAGAGTTCTCTGGATTGATCAGATTCAAAATGAATCATCTTCCATTCCCCCTTGCGAATTGCATGTGAGGGACGATGGCCAGAGCCATGCTGGTGCGGGTATGTCCAGCATAGGGACCGTTGTTCGAGAGTCTCTGAAGCACCAGTAAGAAGAGCAGAAGCTAGGGAACGACCATCTAAGTGCTGATGGGGTAAAAGTTCCTGGCCTGTTAACTCCAAGAGAGTGGGATAGAGATCCATCGAAATCATGGGGGTCGTTGAAACTTGCGGACGTATTTTTTCTTTCCAACTAATTAAGGTTGGAATGCGAATCCCTCCCTCGTAAGTCCACCCTTTTCCAGAGCGAAGGGGAAGATTAGAAGTCACCCCTGGCGCTTTTGGCAAATGACAATGCCCTCCATTATCAGAGGTGAAAACAATGATCGTATTCTCTGTGAGCTGCAGATCTTCCAACCTCTCAAGAACTCGCCCAACATTAGCGTCTAGGTTCTCTAGCATGGCAGCATACGCAGCATGATCCTGGCGTGACCGAGAAATCGTACCATCCCGCTCGGGAATCCCTGCAGCCTTGCTTTCTCCATACATTTTGGAAACTTTAGCCTCATACTTTTTGATCAAATCAGCGGGAGCCTGAATGGGGGTATGAACAGCGTAATGCGCAAAGTAGAGGAAGAATGGTTTCTCTCGGTTGTCCTTGAGGAACTCAAGCGCATGATCCGTCATGGCATCTGTCAGATAATCACCTTGTTGACCAGCATCCAAATCGGGCACATCCCAGTAGTTGCCGCGTTTTGATTTTCTTTGATAAGGATAAAAGTAGGAAGCCGGTTGACCTGCCCTATTGACCGCTTTCATCCAGTCAAACCCGTGAGATGTTGGAAGTTGATTCGCCTTTTCACCAAGATGCCACTTACCGATATATCCTGTTCGATAGCCCGCTGCTTGAAATGTTTCTGCAACAGTGAGCTCCCCTTCTGGCAAATGCACTTTAGAGGGCTGCGGAATCCACTGTGTAATTCCAACACGCTGGGGTGCTTTCCCGGTCATCAAAGCAGCTCGTGTCGGCGAACAAACCGGATTGGCAGAATAGGAATTGAGCAGACGAACTCCCGACGCGGCCAACTTATCGATATGAGGCGTCTCATAAAACTGCGAACCTTGGCTTCCAAGATCTGCCCATCCAAGGTCATCGATTAGAAAAACCAAGACATTGGGACGGTCCTGCTTCGCCGCTAAAGGAGAGAGACCTAGAATGACAAAAAGAAGAGAGCGTGCAATTTTCATACCATAAAGTTTACAAAGATAAGTCGACTATCGTGTTCGAAGAGAATAGAGCGCCTCCGCAAAAGCTTTACCAATTTGCGCCATGATCTTCGCGGAGCCCTTATAATGATAGTCTGCATTTGTAATTCCTTTGAGAAGTTCATGATCACGGGAGGTGAGAATCTTCTGACTAAAGTCCAAAATCTCTTGCTCGATTTCTTGTTTAGAGAACCCCTTAGATTTCATCTCATTTCTTTTTTGATTAATGAGATTCTTTTTTTCTGCGACTTGATCAAGTTCCGGGTCCCAATACTTTTCGGTGAAAACCGCAGCAACATTTTTGCGAAATTCCGGAAGTTTCGCTGGAGCCGCCATCGCTTGGCGGAAGTTTTCATGAACTTTCTGATATCTTTTTTGTCCTCCTTGATAAGCACTCGTTGGGCCACCAGCACCCATTACCCCAATGACAAAAGGCATTTGGGGCGCTGATAAATCCTTTCTCACATCTCGGATAAAGAGCGAAAGTAATTTGGAATAATCATCATATCCTCCAGGCTGATCACGGTTCGGATAAACATCGCGCGCTACCATGTCATTCCATCCCTGAAACCAAACAAAGCCAGCGAGCTCATAACCCTCTTCGGAATGATAGGCGGGATGAACCTCTCGAGGATTCTCTAAGACACTCTTAATATGATCAATCATGAGCTGATAGTATTTACCCGTTGCTGCTGATTTTTGAGCCCTCAATTCATTGAGATCTTTGCCCTGCTTTTTAAACTCTTCGATTTGCTCTTCTCGAAACTGAAAGGCTCCAGCGCTCGGAGGGCGAAAATCTGTATGCAATGATTTGCCACCCCAAGCTGTCTTAATCAGAAGGATCGGTTCCTCAACAAGTTGTTCGGTATAGATACCAAAAGTGAATTCGGGGCCGATTTTACCTCCATCTTCGGTAGGATTTGAGCGAGCTCCAAAACCCGAGGTGAGCGGGCCCACTCCCGGCTGCTGATCCTCTTTGCCGGTTCGATAGGAAATACGAACGTTTTCAAAAACCTTTGAAGAACCGTCCTTATTTCTCATCGCTTCCAAAATTGGGACCGTTTTGGGATCCATTGCCAGATGATCGAAAGAAGAGATCTTGGCGTGGCCCTCCATATTCGATTGTCCAGAGAGGATATAGACCTTTAAGGGAGCAGCGCTCAGCATAGCAAAGCTGATTGAGAGTAGCGCAGGAAAAAACAACGATTTCATTAACTCAGTAGCATGCCTCCAGACTCGAGGAAGCCAATCAAGAAATCTTTTGAATTGGAGAGACGAATCAAGGCCGCTGTGATTGGGTCAAGATACTGCGCTAAAACCTAATTGTTGTCCTAACTCCAGACATTCTCTTACCGAACGGAGTCCACCAGAAGGAGAAGGGTCTCGTAGGCACATGGCAGCTGAACACGCAGCAAGCTCCATCGCGTTTTGAAAACTCCAACCTTGGTGAAGACCATGTAAATAACCTGCCGCAAAGGCATCACCTGCTCCATTGGCTCCAAGAATCATTGGTGCAGGCATGTTGACCGATCCTTGCCAGAGGAGGCTTCCGTCTACTCCTGCTCTGACCGCTCCATATCGAGTATGCAAGATGACGGATTGTCGAACGCCTTTCTTGGCCAAATCGATCGCTGCTTGAGAAAGAGCACTCGAATCTTGGGGATCAAGATCGATCCCTAAGGTTCGGCCTGCTTCGATTTCATTGAGAAACAAATGATCAGTGAATGGCAGTGAACTTAAGACAATTTCTCTAAAATGAGGATGGCTTGTGCTCACAACATCGATACTCGTAATGAGACCAGCTTCTGAGGCCCGCTTCAGCAGAAGCGAGGCCCTTGTGCGCCCGCTCTCACAAAATTGATCAAGCCCATCCAGCAGCATCAAATAGGCAAGATGGAAAATCTTCGCGCTGCTTGCACCAAAATCAATCTCCTCACCAAGAAAATAGGAGTTCGCTCCTCGATGATGAAAAAAGGTGCGCCGACCCGTCTCTCTTACCGTCATGACATCAGTGTAAGAGGTCTTCTGATCCTGATCTTGAATTAACAAGGTCGGGTCAATGCCATGATTCTCGCAATCACCAATAATCCACTGTCCATCTTCGTCGGCGCCAATTTTCCCAGCAGCCATGAGTGGATAATCGACCCCCATCGCTGAGAGGTCCTTGAGGATATTGTAGGGACCTCCTCCATTAGAACGAGCCTCTGACTCGATGTTCGCTAGGGTATCTTCAGCTGGATAGAGGTCGATTCCTTTGATCCGGTCGACGATGAAATTACCAGCCGTGAGAATCCCAAAGCGTTCTTTCCCACTCATATTGTCACCACGGTTTGCTTGGCATGCGACTCAAGTGCTGCCGCAAAAATCTCATGAGTCGCAACCGCCTCGATGGGAGTGGCACAACCAAAACGCTCTCCTAAAAGACCTTCTCTTTCTAAAAAATACGAAGCCCACATTTGCTGAATAACTTCTGGGAAACCTGGTTCAAAAATCCCCCCAGTGACTGTTTTGAAAGCCGTGCTAAATCCCAGCTCCGTTCGCTTCCAAAACTGTTCCTTGCCCGATTCAAAAAGATACAGTCCCTTGTAGTCTGAAGTCGAATACCTCACTCCACCCTCCGTTCCCAGAACCTCGATAAACCAAGTATTAGTCGCACCCGGCTGTAAACGCTTCATCTCGAATCGAATTGGTACTTCATATCCATCGAGCTCAAACCAGCTATGCAGGAGAGCATTATCCCAAGTATCACATTGGGTTACTCCCCCTTGTGTATCTGGCCTGACCGGATATCCCTTTTGTAATTGGGCATACACCCTCTGAGGTTTCCAACCTAAACGAAGGGGAATATGGAGAGCATGCATCCCAAGATCATTGAGCACCCCACCTTCCCCGCAAGTGGCACTCATTCTCTTCCAATTAGCCGGTTTTTCGGGGTCTAAATCACTCGCATGGTGAAATCCCGAGACGACCTCAAGAACTCGACCGATTGCACCGGATCGAGCCACCTCAAAAGCACGCTGCCCTCCTGGTAAAAAAGGAAGCTCTGAAGAACAGCGCACAAAGCGACCGGTCTCTTTTGCAACTTCCATTATTTTTTGAGCTGCGGCCAAATCAATTCCGAAAGGTTTTTCTGCAAGGAGGTCCTTTCCCGCTCTGAGAACATCAAGATAGATTTGTTCGTGTAAATGATGGGGAACAGCAACATACACAACATCAATTTCTGGATTTGTGAGAACCTCACGATAATCCAAAACCTTTTGCGTGACTGACTCGATGCGGTCAAACCATGACAAAACTTCGGGATTTAAAT
>JALRJZ010000102.1 GCA_023261045.1 Akkermansiaceae bacterium | reverse complement strand
AGCCCATCGCTCAGGTCATATTGTTTATAGCAATTCGCGAAATAATGGGGCGTATTAAATTTATATCAGGCGCAGAGTTTATCCCTTGGATGGTTGTCGGGATGATGACTTTCTTTGTTTTCAGAGAAGGAATGATGCGCTCTATTGGTGCGGTAGAGGCTAATAGAGGCTTGTATTCACTCTCAGGCGCTTCGGTGGAAACCGAATTGCTCAAATTTTGACACAGTTTCCTCCTCCGGCCGTCAATGAAATCTAATTTTTACTTTCAATCTCCGATGTAATGCATTACGTGCTTGATGCGCGTGTAGTCCTCGAACCCGTAGGCCGAGAGATCTTTTCCGTAGCCAGAGTGCTTGAAGCCTCCATGGGGCATCTCTGCTGCAAGAGGAATGTGGCAATTGATCCATACCGCACCAAAGTCCAGGTGCTTTGCAAAGCGCATGGCTCGGGTGTGATTGGTGGTCCAAACAGACGAGGCCAAACCGTACTTCACGTCATTTGCCCATGTGAGCGCCTGCTCGTCGTCTTTGAACTTCTGGACCGTTAGTACCGGACCAAAGATTTCATTCTGAATGTGCTCGTCGTCCTGCTTGAAGCCTGATAGCACTGTCGGCTCGAGGAAGTAGCCCTTGCCCGAGAGCCTGTTGCCTCCGACCTCCACCTTCGCGTGGGAAGGAACTCTGTCAATGAAGCCCTGCACCCGCTCAAGCTGAGACGATGCGGCATGCATTTCATTCTCTAACTCACTGATGACCTCAAACGCACCATAAACCATCTCATCATCTTCCGCGACCATTGCTTGATTGATGCGGCGCCCCTCCTGCTCTCCCTCTTCCCGGTCATGGAGACTTTGCTGAACGGCACGTTTCACACTCTGCGGCGTAATCCCATGCTTCTCATTATAGGCACTCTGCACGCCACGGCGGTATTCTGTCACATCAAGGAGACATTGAATCGAATCAGTGACCGTATCACAAAAGAGGACACACTCACCGTTCACATGCCTCGCTGCTCGCCCGGCGGTTTGAATGAGACTTGTTTCATTTCTTAAAAAACCCTCTTTGTCTGCATCCAAAATACAAACCAAAGACACCTCGGGCAAATCAAGCCCCTCACGCAAAAGATTAATCCCTACAAGGATATCGAATTCGGCAGCTCGTAAAGCTCGTAGAATTTCCACCCGCTCGATCGCATCCACATCCGCATGGATGTAACGAACTTTCAAATCGACACCTTGGAGGTATTCCGTGAGGTCTTCGGCCGTTTTTTTTGTCAGGGTGGTGATCAATACCCGCTCTCCTTTCTCGACCCGCTGTTGGCAGAGCTCGATCGTTTCATCGATCTGAGCCTTGAGAGGCTTGAGTGTTAAAATAGGATCGAGCAAGCCAGTAGGGCGAATGATTTGTTCGACCACAAGTTGGTGACCAGTGCGAGACACATCGAAGTCTTCTAAAGACTCTGACGAAGGACTTGCGCTCACCTTAATCCGCTTGGCAAAGGTGGGATCAAAATCAGCTTCGCTCCGACTTTTAATCGGGATAAATGTCTGATTGTCGGCCCTTGAATTCACAATTTCAAAAGTTGCCGGAGTGGCACTGACATAGACTCGCTGGTTGGTCATCCGCATGTATTCATCGAACCGTAACGGTCGGTTATCCATCGCGCTGGGTAAGCGAAATCCATGTTCAACTAAAACTGACTTACGGCTACGGTCCCCTTCATACATACCTCGCACCTGAGGAAGAGTCACGTGACTCTCATCGGCAAAGAGCAGGTAGTCTTCAGGAAAGAAATCAAGCAAGGTATAGGGACGTTCTCCCTTTTTTCGACCGGTGATATGCCGCGAATAGTTCTCAATTCCCTGACAGAAACCCATTTCCTCGATCATCTCTAGATCATACTCTGTGCGCATTCGGAGTCGCTGCGCTTCAATGAGTTTATTCTCTTTCTCAAACCAAGAGATCCGATCATCGAGTTCCTGACGAATTGAACGAATCGCCCCCTGAAGCTTTTCCCGAGAACTCACGAACTGTTTCGCTGGATAGAACACATAATGGGTCACGTCATCAATGACCCGACCGTTGATTGTATCAATTGAGGTGATTCGATCGATCTCATCACCAAAGAATTCGATACGGATCGCGGTCTCTTCCAGGTAAGCTGGTCGCACTTCAACGACATCACCTCTCACCCTGAAGTGCCCCCTTTGGAAAGCGATGTCATTGCGCTCAAACAAAAGATTCACGAGAGCTTCAAGGAACTCATCTCGCGAGATTTCTTGGCCCTGCCTGACCCCAAACATCATATCTTTGTACTCTTCGGGGTCCCCCAAACCGTAGATACAACTCACACTTGCCACCACGATGACATCATTACGAGTAATCAACGAACCCATCGTGCTGAGTCGCAATCGCTCGATTTCTTCATTCACTGAAGAATCTTTTTCGATGTAGGTATCGGATCGAGGAATGTAGGCCTCAGGTTGATAGTAGTCGAAATAGGAAACAAAATACTCAACAGCATTATCTGGAAAAAAATTCTTAAATTCAGAATAAAGCTGAGCCGCGAGAGTCTTATTGTGACTCATGATCAAAGTCGGCTTCTGAACCCTCTCGATGATATTCGCCATCGAGAATGTTTTTCCCGAACCTGTTACACCAAGCAAGGTCTGATGCCGATTGCCTGCTTCGAGAGATTTTACAAGTTTGTCAATCGCCTGCGCCTGATCCCCCTTGGGCGTGTATTCGCTGGCGAGTTTAAATTCCACGCCCCAAGTTAGGAGAACTCTGCCAATTATCCAAGCTCTCTTGAAAATGACCTTAGGAACGCGCCATCAATCCCTCTCGTTTGGCATCCTTCAACGGAACGATTCAGCGCAAAAAGAGTGCATTAAAAAAGCACCCCATAAAGAGGTGCTTTGAAAAAATGAACGAGGATGGACTCTTATCCAAAAATTGAAGTAATCGGATTTCCCAACTCTTTTTCGGCACCTCCCATACGGAAAGGACGCCCGCTTGGCGAGCTCACCACCTGTGCGTGATTGATTCCAAGAGAGTAGGCAATCGTGGCATTAAAGTCCTGAATAGTCACAGGATCCTTCGCAACACGAGCACCGCTCTTGTCGGATTCACCATACTTCTGGCCACCTGCGATACCACCACCCGCCATGACTGCGGAGAAACAGGCAGGATGGTGATCACGTCCATTACTGTGCTCAGTAACGATCCGAGGAGTACGACCAAACTCAGTCGCAATGACCACAAGGGTGGATTCCAACAACCCTCTTTCCTCAAGATCAGCCACCAAGGTTGAAAACCCTTGATCGAGAACCTTTGCTCTTGCCTCTACATTAGCAAAGTTGTCGTAGTGAGTATCCCAGCCGCCTAGAGACACTTCAACGAAACGAACGCCTGTTTCCACAAGACGACGAGCTAGCAAACATCCCTGCCCGAAACGATCATTTCCATAAGCCGCTTTGACCTTTGCAGGCTCAAGATTGATATCAAAAGCCTTCAAATCCTCACTTTGCATGAGCTTTACGGCCTCTTCATAGAGACTATCATAAGCTTTGACTTTCGGAGTCTGATAACGCTCTTCAAAGGTCTTATTTAAAGCGTCAGCAATCGCTAATCGTCGCTTAAAATCGTCTTCAGAAACAGAATGAGCCCGGGTGGAATTCTTGAGCCCTTCCCCTGGGCGACCGAGTGGAACTCCTCCAAACTCTGCCCCAAAGAAACCGGGAGAGGCATTTCCTGGGTTGGTATTGGCCGTGACAAAACCAGGGAGAGTAGTGTTCTTCCGGCCTTTCATTCGAACAACCCATGCACCCATAGCGGGGTGAACGATTGTGCCTCTCGGGGCGTAGCTTCGATGCAAGAGGTATTGACCTTGGCTGTGGGCTCCTTGCTTCGAAGTCATGGAATTGATCACGCAAAGATGATTCGCGATCTTGGCGGTTCCAGGGAGATATTGTGAAAGCTGGAATTGCCCAGCGGTATTGACCGACTCCACGGGGCCTTGGACATCCTTGTTACTAGGCTTCGTATCAAAGGTATCGAGGTGGCTCATTCCCCCACCCATATTGAGAAAAATCACATGTTCAGCTTTCGCACCACCCGCATGTTTTTGAGTGAGCCCAAAACCGGGAGATGCGAGCCCTGCTCCGAGCATGGGGGCGAGGCTGACACCAAGATAACTTCTTGCGGCGTTAATCATGAATTGACGGCGTCCTAGCTCATCAACGTTGTGGAATGATTGTGTATCCATTATTTATCGGGGTTTAATTTTACGAATCGAGGGTTTTACTGAACAAACATAAATTCATGAGTCGAGATCAGCGCGGAAACTAGGTTTTGATAACTTTCGCGGCTGCCATCAATGACATCACGCATCAACATATTCATTTCTTCATCACTCGGTGGGCGGCTTAAAATCGCGTAATAAATATAACGTGTTTTATCTGCCTCGGTTGTCCCTTTCTTGAGGGCATCATAGACAGAAGCGCCTTGGTTTGAGACCACCATTTTCTCCACGTGCCCATTCATGACCTCAAGAATTTGAGCCATATTGGCCTCCGTGGTACTCTCTCCCACTAAGTTGCGAGCAGATTGCCCAAACTCTCGGAGAAGATGACCGACTGGAGCCGGTGCTTCTAACTCGGACGCGCGTGCAATCCCTTTGGCAGGACCTGGGCGGCTATTGCTAGCCATCATCATCATTTCCTTGCTTGCAGATCCACCGCCTTTAGAGCCTTTGATTCGCGACAACAAATTCGTCGCGTACGTCCGATATTCGCCCGGATCTTGGATCGCAACCACTTCGCGAGCAAGCTCTGCCATCGTGGTTTCTCCGACCAGAACAGGTCGATTCTCATAATAAACGTGATCACTAAACTTTCGCTTTGCCAACTTATCAGGCGCTTCTGCAACGAGAGTGACAAGAGAATCCCAGATCTGCTCTGCCGTCATCCGCTCTAACTGACGACCATTGAAGGCTTGAGGCACCCCAGCATCAAATGCCTTGGGGTTCGCAGCAAATTGAAAGGTTTTCGTGAGAAGAAGGACGTTCTGAAAAGCTTTGAGATCATAATCCAAATTAACCATCAGATTTGTGAGATAATTCGTAAGGCTTGGTGAAATGGTCTTTTCTGGAGCGACATACTCGTCCACGGGATAAGTGAGCGGACTTCCCATGATACGCTCCCACATCCGATTGACAGCCACATAATCAAAATTGGGATTCTCTTTGGTCATCCAATCCGCGAAATCAACCCGAGACTTCCCATCGTCCCTCCGTGCTGAAGAACGAATGCGCTTACCAAAACTGGTCTTACCACCCACCATTTCTCCAGGATCACCGTCTTTATACTGATAATCACTTGGCAATTTAATACGCCCATCACCCTGCCCAGCGAGAGTTCCGTAGTGGATATTATCCCTCATCCAATACATCAACCTCCCCAGCTCAGAACGTCGAAAATCCTCTTCCCCACCAATGCGCACGGCCTTGCCCCAGACCCCGTCGTTGATTTCACGTTGGCCATGAGTAAACGCAGCGAGCTCATAAAAATCCATCCGCTCCCATTTATTGGTTGGACTGTCGTGGCACTGAGCACACTCCAGACGCTCACCCGTGAAGATCTGCATCGTGATCGCTAGATTATCCAGCGGCATTCCCTTATCACGAATGTAATAGCCAACAGCACCATTCCCCTTCTCCCATGCAATTCCACTTGCAGAAATCAGTTTATGGGCAAATTGATCCCAAGGCATGTTGTCAGCCACAGACTCTTGGATGAAGCGCATGTAGGGCGGCGCATAAGACCCCGCATTGTCGACATCATCCTTAGCACGAAGGAGATCAAAAACATAGTTTTGCATATGACTCCGATATCCATCACTCTGCAGAAGATAGCTCGTCAACATCTCACGCTTATCAGGATCATCAATCTCTAGGAAACTGGATGCCTCTTCAAGAGTTGGGATCCGACCTGCGGCAATCAGAAAACTCCGACGTAAAAAAGTCGCATCATCGACCACGTCTGGCACCTCGAGTTTCTTGCGACGGAAAATCTCTGCAACATACTTATCAACATTGAAGGCAGCTTTCTTCAGCTCAGCGTGACTTTTTTTGCCATCTTGCTGGGCCATGAGAGGTGTCAGCAGAGTGCTGACGCACAAGAAACTCAGGAAATGAATTTTCATCTTTTGGGGGATAACGTATCTACTCGTTCTTCTATTAGAAGAACCTTCAAAGAATACACATCGAATCTCCCCCCTGTCAAATCAGTATTCTCCCCCCAATTTGCCAAGATTCCCTTATACAAACAAAAAAACAGCCGCCCCCGAATGAGAACGACTGTCTTTGAAAAAGGGCGAATCCGCGGAAATTAATCCTCAGAACTCTCATCACCTGCTTCCTCGATGAGATCATCATCAGGAGCGAGGTTTTCGAGGTCTACCCACTCGATGTAGGCCATTGGAGCAGAATCACTCGGACGAGGTCCGAGCTTCGTGATCCGGCAATAGCCACCGGGGCGCTCTCCAACTGCAGGAGCAACCAGATCAAAAAGACGCTTCACACTCCCAGCTTGACGCAAAAAACGAAACGCCATACGGCGGGCATGAACACCATCTTCCTTCTTGGTTAGGGTAATTAACTTTTCGGCAACTGGGCGAAGGGCTTTCGCCTTCGCCAAAGTCGTCCGGATACGACCGTGCTCGATGAGAGCGCAGGCTTGGTTGGCAAGCAGAGAACGGCGGTGACCGTCTTTGCGCTGGAGTCTTACTGTTTTACGACGATGTCTCATCAGGATATTTCTTTTTTAAATGGGCGTAACAAATAGGAAACTTACTGATCTAAGTTTTGAGCAATCAAATCGGCAAGGCCAACGGGAGCTTCTTCCTCGACACTGAGACGTGGCACTGGAACACCTAATGCAGGTCCAGTCAGGAGAGATGGATCAAGATTCATTCCAAGACCAAGACCAAGCTCCTGAAGCTTGTCCTTAATCTCATTGAGAGATTTTTTACCAAAGTTGCGATATTTGAGCATCTCAGCTTCGGACTTCAGCGCCAACTGACCAACAGAAGTGATATTCGCATTGTTGAGGCAGTTTGCCGCACGCACCGAAAGCTCAATTTCGTTGACACTCATATTCAGAAGCTTCTTAAGAGCTGCATTTTCCTCTGATTGCTCAGCAGGAGCCTCTTCAAAGCCAACGGCATCATCATCATAATTGACGAAGACATCAAGATGGTGGCGTAAAATCGCAGAAGCTTGTAGTAACGCATCATGAGGCTCAAGGCGACCATCAGTCCAAATATCAAGGACGACCTTGTCGAAATCGGTCATTTGTCCAACGCGGGTTGCACCCACTGAGTATTTCACGCGGGTGACAGGAGAAAAAATAGAATCAATGGCAATCACACCGATAGGGGCTCCATCACGCTTGTTTTCATCGCCAGTCTTAAATCCACGGCCAACTTGCACTTCGACTTCGCAGTCAAACTTCACCTTTTTATCAAGTGTGCAAATTACCTGGTCCTTGTTGACCACTTCATAAAGATTGTCATCTTGGATGTCTCCAGCGGTGACGATACCTTCTTTTTCGACCTTGAGTGAGAGCACGCGAGGCTCCTTCCCATGAGCCTTAAACTTTACCTTTTTGAGGTTGAGCACAATATCAGTCACATCTTCGATCACTCCAGGCAAGGTTGCGAACTCGTGCTGCACACCAGCGATCCGCACTGAGGTGATCGCCGCTCCCTCAAGAGAGGAAAGGAGAACACGACGAAGTGAGTTACCAATGGTGTGTCCAAAACCTTGCTCAAATGGCTCTGCCGTAAATTGAGCATATGTTTCAGTAGCGGTATCTTCGTCCTTGATGAGGCGATTCGGGAGTTCAAAACGGTTTAACTTGACCGGATTCTCCTTTTCTTCAGTAGCAGTAGTTTCTTCTGACATTGTCTTTCTTGGGTTGCCGGGTTTCCCTCTCGCGAGCAAGCACCTTCCAAAAAGGCAGCTTAGAGGACCTACGGCGATTTAAAAACTCGCGGGCGCGGAAAAGACCAGCTTCGAGGGAAGGATGCAATCCTTTTTTCCCTATTTTCGCTCCAAATCACCAATTCTGGAGATTTTTGGATGAAAAACCCCAAATATGGATTATCTACGAGGGTCTTGAGTCCATTAATTATGAAATCTCGCAAAAATCTTACTCGATTCACCTACGAAACAACAGCTTTTGAAGGTTGGCGCCTTTGCTTGAGTCGCCGTGGAACGACCTTTACCCGCTACTTTTCAGACAAACAATATGGAGGCCAGCGTAAGGCACTCCAAGCCGCAGAGAGCGCAAAAAAAGAACTCATTAGCATCATCGACAGCTCACGAATCATCAACGGAAAACTCAGTAAAACGGCGATTGCCAAGGGGGAGAACTTGCTTAGTAGTCTCTAAGCACCCACATGAGCACTGCACCCATTATTCACTGGTTTAGGCGTGACCTTAGGCTGACCGACAACCCCTCTCTCATTGCGGCCTGCGAAGCCTCCGAGCTGGTCATCCCTGTCTATATTCTCAGTGATTGGAAAGAACGGCATCTTTGGACAGGCCCCCAGAGGCAGAGTTTTCTTTGCCAGTGTCTCGAGTCTCTGGATAACAATCTCAAACATCTTGGGGGCAGACTCATCCTCAGACAGGGAGACGCTCTTGAGCAATTATTGAAGTTACAGCACGAGACCGGAGCCTCCGCGATTTATTTCAATAAAGATGTCGACCCCTACGGCCAAGCAGTCGAACAGAAGCTTCAGCAAGTAACTTCAGGAGCCGTTTTCTCCTTTGATGACGCGCCCCTTCACCACCCTGGTGAAATCCTCAAAGGCGACGGGACCCCCTACCGAGTCTACACCCCCTACTCAAAGCGGTGGCTCGCTCTTCCCAAGAAAGAGCCGCT
>JALRJZ010000101.1 GCA_023261045.1 Akkermansiaceae bacterium | reverse complement strand
GAAAACCAATCCCGCCGAGAGTCAACGGTAATGGGTTCTATATCTGCCGTAGAAGTCCCACCCGGGATTGACTCGTTATAAATTGCGACAATTTCAGGTAAATCAGCTTCGGTAGCATTTCGGATTTCCATAACCAAATCATGAAGATTTCTTCTCAGAGAGACCAAGAAAATCTCGCGCGTTTCGGGTTTGGTTTTTTAGATCTCCAAATTCTTATGGAGCTGCTATGAGAATAGTGTGAATCAATCATGTCTATTTTTGCTTTTTGTTTTTCTCTGGGGGCATGCTTCTAGTGAAGAAAACTGGCCTCGCTTCCGAGGAAAAGATGGCATGGGCATTTCGACAGAAGCGGCACCAACCACACTGAATGCCGAGTCTCTCCGTTGGTCCTCAACACTACCCGGGCCAGGCTCGAGCTCGCCGGTGATCTGGGGTGATCTGCTTTTCGTCACTAGCGAAGATCGTCAAAGCCAAACCATCAGCCTCTCAGCGCTAGAAATAGCGACTGGTCAAACAAAGTGGATCAAACGAATCAAAGTAGGAGAATACCACCTGCACCGCTTCAACAATACGGCTGCATCCTCACCAGCTGTCAATGCTGAGTGCGTGGTGATCTCATGGTTTGACGCGTCAAAACCAGTCGCCATGCTCTCAGCATTCGACCACTCAGGTAAAAAACTTTGGGATTACGAAATTGGCAATCATACCAGCCAACATGGTTTGACTCTTCATCCTGTCATTCACGATGAACAAGTCATCATCAATCACCTTCACCAAGACGGTGGATATGTCGGTGCTATTTCGACAAAAAATGGAACTTCACTTTGGAAAAAAACCTATCCTGGAGGAACCACTTCATATGTGACCCCTCTCGTCAGGTCTTTTGGAGACGGACACGAGGTGGTCATTTCTGCAACAAGCATTGGAGTGGTTGGCATCGATCTTGATCATGGAAAAGAGCGTTGGTCGATTCCCTCTCTCATGAAAGAACGCTGTATCGTTTCACCAATCGACATTCTGGCTGGATCAGGCAAGCAAGATTCGCTTCTCGCTGTTGGATGTAAGAATGGAGTCTACTTCACGGTTCGTCCACCGATCTTTAAGGCTCAGAATCAATGGTCTAAGCCCGAAGTGGTCTGGAACATGAAGGGAAAAACGCCCTACGTCCCCACTCCAGTTTCTGATGGAAAAACCCTCTACGCCCTCTCGGATGGCGGAACACTCACGGCAATCAATGCTCAATCGGGCGAGATCTTATGGACAGAGAGGCTCCCAGGGAATTTTTACGCATCTCCGCTTCTTGTCGACGGAAAGCTTTACGCGCTCTCACGTGAAGGCGAAATGTTCGTCGCCCAAGTAGGAACATCCTATACTGAAATTGACCGGTCGGGTCTCAATCCTGGTCCTGAAGTCCAGTGGGCAGATTCGACCCCGGTTGCCACCAATGGAAAACTCTTTGTCCGTTTAGGAGCTCGCATCGATTGTTTTGGTGTCAAAAAATAAACTAATCACCCATGACCATCAAGGTCACCCGGCGATGATGCGGACGATCACGATGCTCAAAAAGGAAAAGCCCTTGCCACGTCCCAAGTGACAGCGAACCGCCCAAAATGGGGATGACTTCACTCGTCCTCGTTAAAACCATGCGGATATGAGAAGGCATATCGTCTGGCCCTTCATAGGTGTGGATAAAATAAGGAGTATCTTCTGGGACGAGATGGTCAAAAAAAGCGTGCAAATCTTGGCGTGCGCTGGGATCTGCATTCTCCATCATCACCAAACTGGCACTCGTATGCTGGATAAAAACAGTCACCGTTCCGGTTTGAATACCCGATTCACGGACCATGGACTCCACATGCTCGGTGATTTCATAGGTCCCTTTGCCGGAAGTGTGAACCGAAAAACTTGCAGGATAAGTTGCCATGGCCTGAATTTGCCATAACAGGGCCTAAAAGACTCGATGAAAAGTCACTGACATTGAACGAATCTTGCGAGTCTATATCCTACCACAGACCAAGTGGAGCAGCGCCATCAAAACGCCTTTGGCGATTGATTCTTTTTTTGAGGGTCTTGCTGCTGCTCTAACGGCCGTTTCGAAGGTTCATGCTTTACCGGAGATAGGTTGGTCTTTTGATTAGAAGACCCCGACCCCTTCGGCTCCCACCATGTCATCCCGATTGCTATAATCGCATACGCCGCGCCACAGCCAACCATCCATTTGGTCACCCCAACTTGGTTCCACCAACTCTTGATGCGCTCAACAGCCGTAAACCCTTCTGGCCGATGTGCAGGCAATTGCTCTCGGCGATTTTGAAAATCTTCCAAAAAACCTTCAAAGAAACCTTCGGGAGGCTTCTCGTATCTCTTAAGGCGAATAATTTGCTTAACCTTTTTTTCGCTGTCGCTCATCAGATAATTCAAGAGTTTTGATTGGTTCTCTTATTTTTTAAGATCAGGCCTTGGATCGATAAAATCTTGCAAATACCCCTGTAATTGACGGTGAGCATAGAAGAGCCTCGAACGCACCGTCCCCTCTGAGACCTTTAGAATGTCGCCAATTTGGCCGTGGGCTATCCCCTGAATATCATGCATCGTCACTACCACTCTATGGGCTTCTGACAAGGCCTGCATTGCTTCGTTCAATCTTTTTTGCAATTCATTTACCTCACTTTGATGGCGAGGATTTGCAATGTGGCTCATATCAATCATGGCCTGGTCATTTTGCAGGCCCGAATCAATCACATCTAAGCTCCAAGTAGATCTTCTCTTCCTCTTTTTGAGAAAGTTTAGCGTCATATTTGTCGCGATCGTATAGATCCAAGTATAGAAGGAGGATTCCCCTCGAAATTTTTTTAACGAACGATACGACTTGGTGAAGATGTCTTGTAAAAGGTCGTAGGCATCTTCTCGATTGGAAGTCATATGATAGACAAGCCCATACAATTTTGGACTATATTTGATAACGAGCTCATCAAAGGCCTCGGTATCTCCACTGCGGGCTAATACAACAAGTTGCTCATCACTCGTGACCTCTCTCTCTGACATGAACCCCTAATAATATTACTCCGATTTGCCCTCTTTTCATTCACTAGGACAAATAAAAAGCCCTCATCGTTCAATCTCTCGGAGAGGAACTTCTTTCAACCACAACCCCGACCCAATCTGTGTGAGGTAGGATATATTTTTCGATTTCTACTCGAATGGAACATACCGCAAAATCAGAGAGAACATAATCGGCAATATCAGAAGCTAAGGTCTCAATTAACTGACGCTCTTTTTTTTGCGCTAAGATTGTCACTCCATCAGCAACCTTTTGATAATCAACGGTTTGCTCGATCTGATCATCATTGGCAAAACGCGTCACTTTCATGGTGAGATGCGCTTTTACCATCTGTGCCTCCGCTCTCTCCGCATCTGGGACACCAAGATGACAGCGCAACTCAAGACCTCGGATCAATATTTTATCGGACATCACTTCGTAATGATCTCGGTTTTTTCCTGTTCTAACCAGCGACGAAAATCTCTTAGATCTTGGAACAAATAGCTGGGAGAAGTCAGCGTCAGTCTCTCGAGTGGATCGTAGCCCGTTGCCACCGCAACCGAATCAACCCCTCCATGACGAGCCGTTTCGATATCATGCACCATATCACCCACAAATGCAGTTTCGCTGGGATTTAAGCAGTGATCTTTCAAAAGGTCTATCACACGATGTCTTTTATCGATCACCCCGGCGTAGATCGCTTCAAAATGATCATGCAATTCAAAATCTAGCGCCTGTTGCTTGAGTAGATTCTGATCCATACTTGAAAGAACAAAGCAACGGACCTCTCTCTCTTGACACCATGTGAGCATTTCTCGCGCATGAGGCAAGACCGTCACCCCCTGAGGGGAACTTTGGAACGAAATCCGAAAAAGATCTTCAAGGTCCTCAATGGGCACTCCAGGGAGAACCTCTTCATAGAACTCAGGATAAGGCAGGCGGAAGCGGTTTCGAAATTCCTCACGCCCCATGTGCGGCACTCCATATCGGCTTAAGACTTCGTTGGTGGCATGCAAGGTGGGAGGAAGATCATCAACCAGAGTTCCTGACCAATCAAACAAGAGGGAGCGATATTTCATCAGATTATCCAATCGTAAGTCGCAGGGAGCTCACGTGATCTTGACCTAATTCACGTTGCAACTTGCCCAACAAGCTAGGCTTTAGCTGCTCTAAATGATACCGCATCGCCGGTTGTAGAACTCTGAGAGTTAGGCAGCCTCTTCGCAGGGAAACCGGCTCAGTTTGTTTCGCCAAAAGCTCCCCAACCAAAGAGCTCCAAGCTTCCTTAACCCGATCTTCATCAAGACCACCACGAAGACCCACTGCTTCTAAAATCGCTTCTAGATGCTCTGCGGGTTCTGAAATGTTCTTATTGAGATCGAGCGGCTTGGGCGCGCCAACCCATTGATGAACGACATCGGCTCTCATCTGCCGCCTTGCCTGATCATCTTTCGAGGTGCCGTTACCGCGCATTTTAGATCCCAAGCGCGTCACGAAACCCTACTCCCCGTCATCGCCGATTGCCTCAACAGGACAACCTTCGAGGGCCTCCATGCAGAGAGCTTCTTCCTCTTCGTTCTCAGGCTGCTTGTAAACGTAGGAATATCCCTCGTCATCGGAGCGCTGAAAATTATCAGGAGCAGTTTCACGGCAAAGATCACAATCGATACACTGAGAATCGACATAAAACTTGCCTGCGACACTTTCTGGATTTTTATCTTCTAAATCAGCCATAGCTTTCGCAGAGACAATCTATCAGTTGGCCAAAGATGCAATCTTTTTTGCGCTAGGGATTCGCCTTTGCAAGCTGCTCTGCGCTTGATAACTATTGGCAAAGCAGACGATGAGTATCAATCCACCTTCCTCCGACAAGAACGCCTCCGAAGATTTTTGGGATCTAGGTGATGATGACCTCGAATTGGAAGTCACAAGCGAGACGAATCAATCAACTCCAATCACTGAAAAACCGATTCAAGAAGAATCGAGTCATTCAGCATCTGCCTCCCCCTCTCAAGAGATCTCTCCTTCAGCCATCGACGATGATCCAAAGCAGGAGGACGTCGATTTATCTCCAGATACCCACTCTGAGGCTCCCCCCCTCAAAGCAGGAAGGAAAATCCTCGCTAATGTTTCTCTGCTAGAGAAAGCGAGCCTGCTCACACTCGTCGTTGCACTTGTTGGGCTTGGTATTCGAGGCATTTTGACCTTCCTCGATGAGGCCCCTCAAGGAGCTCTCATTACCTTCGACAAAAGTTCCCCGATCAAAGGTGAGAAGCTCACGATTGCTGAAGTAGAAACGTGGTGGCGTGAACCAATCCGCCAAGGAGACCAGGCCGACCGAGGTGTGGCACCAGAAACTGGACTCATCCCCGTGGCTCGGATCCAATTAGATGATTCAGCTTCTGAAACCCTTCAGATTAGCTTCCAAGATAGCAACCGTGAAAGCATTGGGGACACCATAACGCTCGAAGTAGCCAATGGCGTCTTCGAGGCATCTGGGAGTAATGAAATCACGGTCACCTGCACGAAGGGCTTTGAAGCGGTCTCTAAACTGAATCCTTACGTTCATGGTGATACAAATCCGTGGTCTGTCGCACTGACGACTGACTCTGGAAAAGTTGCACTCGCAAACATCCTGATCGAACCAACGTTCAAAGAATAACCAATATGTCTGAATCTTTCTCTTCACTCATTCCATTAGAGGGATGGCACGTCCTTCATCTCTTCTACTCTGTTGATCATGGACAATGGTCAATGCTTTCTGACAACGAGAAGCGCGAAGCCAAAACCCAACTCAGCGAGCTTGTTCAAGAAATACGCTCTCACAAAGACACTCAGCTTTTGACCTTTGCCATTGCATCGCCAAAAGCTGATCTTGGCTTCATGTTGCTCACCCCTGACCTCCAGGATGCAACCTACTTTGAAAAAAGACTCACCTTAGGACTTGGTGTTGAGATTCTGACCCCCACCTACTCTTACCTATCCCAAACAGAAAGGTCAGAATACACGACAACTGCTGATCAATACGCGCAGGAAACCTTAATCGGGGAAAAGGGCATGACCGAAGGCAGTGAGGAATTCAACCAAGCCATCGAAGAATTTAATGATCGGATGAAGCATTACCTGCAGCACCGTCTCTATCCCGTTCTTCCAGATTGGCCTGCAATCTGTTTCTACCCCATGTCCAAACGGCGCTCACCGCATCCGGAATACAACTGGTACTCCTTAAATCATGAAGAGCGAGCAAAGCTCATGAAAGGACATGCCGTGACAGGTCGAAAGTATTCTGGCAAAATCCTACAACTCATTACGGGCTCAACCGGGCTTGATGAATACGAATGGGGCGTCACTTTGCTTGCAAAGGATACGATTGAAATCAAGAACATCGTTTACGAAATGCGCTTTGACGAAGTTTCTGCTCGTTACGCTGAATTCGGAGATTTCTACATTGGAATGCAACTTCCGCTCAACGAACTCTTTAAGCGTATTTGCCTGTAGCCCATGACTTCCCTGCGGATTGTTAGCTCTTTTGTTATTCTGATTCTTGCCTCTTGCTCCAGCTACCAGCGGGACTTTGAGGAGGCCAAGAAATCATTCCGCCAAGCTCAGAGTCCAGAAGGACCATGGCTGGGAAACTGGACAAGCAACCACAATGGCCATCATGGTCCTTTGTGGTGTATTGTCTCTCAGGATGAGGATCCCAATTATTGGAACTTTCGTTACCGTGCAGGTTGGGGAGCTCTAAAATTCGGGGATTACGTTCATCAAGTACAGACGACTCTGGAGAAGGATGGTTCAATGACTCTCGACTCCTCGATGAAACTCCCGGCAAATTTGGGGATCTACCACGTCGAAGGAACGATCTTTCCAGAGGAGTTTCATGTTCGCTTCCAAGGAAATGGTGATCATGGAACGATGACGCTCTCCCGGCCTTAAGATTAAGAACCCACATCTTAAAGAAACGGGGAGGCAGAGAGGATCGCTTCGACCTCCTTAGCGACAATAGGGTTCGATCTCAAGCAAGCCTGAGGCTTGGCGGTCTTGCGCCGATTCAAATAGATACAACGCATAACCCCCGTGGCCCCCTCCGCAGTATTTTGAGGCAATACTCGTCGGAATATCGGGTAATGGCTTCATCTTTTCTCCTAATTGGACTTGATATGACATGGCTATTGCCTCGGCCAGCATCGAAACCGACTGCTCCATCACCGCTTTTTTTGCGAGTTTGCCCGCTTTCACAATCAAATCGTAGTCCCTGGCGAGATCCACAGAACCGGGTGTGTCATGAGGCACTCCAGTCCAGAGCAGCCCCATCAACCCATTGAGAAAAGAACCATCACGTTTGAATTCTAGTCGGGGAGATTCACCGCTTTTCCAGACGCACAAACCGGTCTCTTTGATCACCGCTGGATCTTGCCACCCAACCCCAAGATCGAGTTCTGATTTCACTCCATCGTGCCCGTTTAATAAAGCCCACGCACCACTCCCCCCGAGGCCCGCTTTCTTTTCATAAGGCCAATGCCTCAAACTCACCCGAGGTGAGATCGCGCAATTCACAATCGAAGCATCTTCTCGAGCCAATTTGGGGACATCCAACCATCCCCCCGCAAAGTCAACCCGCAAAGGAGCTTCGCTCAAGCCATTGATACGCCTGACAATCTCTGAGGTCGAAATCGGCTCGATCAGTGGTGGAGTCTTGGGTAGTTGGACATAACGACACCCCACTTCGGCACAAAGCGTTTTTTTAATCTCTTGATATTGATCGTCTTCGGTCACCACCAAGAGGTCAGGCTGAAGGGCTCTAAAAACAGGCTCGAAGTCTAAGCCTAGTTGCTTTCCATCACCGGTCACCGCCTCATCCACCATCGGTAATGCGTTCAACAAGGCTTGTTTGTGCTCATCTGGGAGTGAAGAGCGTCGCTTCTTATGCTTCCAGAGGATTTCCTCATTAGCGAAGCAAACAGTCAAATGCTCCCCTAGGGCTCGAGCTTCGCTAAAAAACTGTAAGTGGCCTGCATGTAGGATGTCGTAACAACCAGAAACAAAAACCCTCACCATATTGATCGAAGCTTCTCTGTTTTTCCCTAGAGCTCAAGCCTTTCTGCTAAAGACTCAAAATGAAAAATATTTCGCTTCGCAAAGTCGCTTCCAAGCAAGTATGTCATCAGACGTCGATGGTCTTTGACAACGCCGAACGGCAGATCGACTTCAAACTCTCAATCTCAATCCATGCCAGACTCTCGTCAAATTTTTCAAGGGTGTATCCCAGCACTGATGACCCCCTGCCAATCGAACGGAGAGATCAATTACCAAGCCCTTGTCGAAACAGCACTTGAGCTCATGGCAGCTGGAATGCGAGGCGTTGTTTATTGTGGGTCGATGGGAGACTGGCCTCTTCTCACAGATGAGCAACGCATGGAGGGCGTGCGACGCCTTGTCGAGGCAGGGGTTCCCACAATCGTGGGAACAGGAGCTCAGAATACCCGTATCGCGGCCTCCCATGCATCTCATGCTCGCACGGTGGGCGCCTCAGGTTTAATGGTCATTCCTCGTGTTCTCTCACGGGGAAGCTCACCTGCTGCTCAAGTTCATCATTTTAGTGAAATCCTCAAAGCAGGAGGCGACCTTCCGGCCGTGATCTACAACTCGCCCTACTACGGATTTGAAACGAAAGCTGATCTCTTCTTTTCGCTTCGCGAGAGATTTCCTTCTCTTGTTGGCTTTAAAGAATTTGGAGGTGCGCAATCGCTCAGCTACGCCGCTGAGCATATCACGAGCCAAGATGAATCTGTGATTTTGATGGCGGGCGTCGACACTCAAGTTTACCACGGATTCGTCAACTGTGGAGCGACTGGCGCGATCACTGGAGTGGGCAACGCCCTCCCAAAAGAAACCCTCCGCTTCATCGAACTCTGTCGCTCAGCGGCAAAAGGCAACGTCCAAGACCGTCGTTGGGCTCAAGAACTTTCAGAAGCTCTCAAGGTCCTCTCAACCTTCGACGAAGGGCCTGACCTT
>JALRJZ010000100.1 GCA_023261045.1 Akkermansiaceae bacterium | reverse complement strand
CACACGGGAGCTGTTCTTGCTATTGTTGGAGGAAGAGATGCGACCGAATCCCAATTCAATCGAGCTCTACAAGCCTCCCGCCCAATTGGTTCACTTTTTAAGCCCTTTGTTTTTCTCGCAGCTTTCGACCAAGGCCTCAAACCCTCAGACCTCGTCAGTGACCTCCCCATTTTGAGTGGAGAAATCCCAGGCGCTGAACCTCAGTGGAGCCCGATTAACCCAGATGGTCAATACCACCCTGAAATCACCGTTGCTCAAGCCCTCATCGAATCAAGAAACACCTCTTCCATTCGAGTCGGCAGTGTGGCGGGGTTGGAAAAAGTCATTCAAGTCGCACGCTCCGCTGGATTTCGCACCGATAAGATTCACCACGTTCCCTCTTCATATCTTGGCTCTTGGGGGGGCACCCCTGAGATGGTCGCAAGTGCCTACACCATTTTTCCTAATGGTGGCTCTCGCTTCCGACCCTACTACATCGAATCGATCAAAGACCGGGAAGGCAATATCCTCTTTCAGAACGGCCCGATTGCCTATCAAGCGACCGATGAGCAATCCGCCCAAGAAGTCAACCACCTACTCGAAGAAGTCAACCGAAGCGGAACAGGACGAGCGATTCGCACCACACATGGATTTCAAAAACCTTCGGGGGGGAAAACAGGCTCTTCCCATGGCTCGAATGATTCGTGGTATGCTGGCTATACCTCCACGATGACTTGCGCGGTTTGGGTTGGAATGGACTATGGCGAAGTCATCACCACTGATGGCTCAGGTCCACGCATCGCCCTCCCGATTTGGGCTGACATTATGAAAGCTGCAGACCGCTTACCCCGCTACCAAAACACCTCGATCTCTTCTCTTAAAGATCCTCTTTTACCTTCGAACACAGAATAGATTCTCAAGGCGGCAATCGAAGACACCCCAGAAGCAGATCCACTCGAAGATCATCCCATGATTACCGATTGAGATACTTCTTCGAGTTTTGCACGTATTTCTCAGCCCAACCCCGAATACTTGCCTGATCTTGTAAGTCCAAGGTCTTGACCACTTTTGCTGGACTCCCAAGGACAAGCGAACCCGGAGGAATGACTGTCCCCCCTGTGACGAGAGAGTTTGCTCCGATAATTGACCTCTCACCGATCACCGCTCCATCGAGGACACATGCGCCCATTCCAACCAAGACCTCATCTTTGACCTGACACGCATGAAGAATCGCACTATGACCCACCGTCACCAACTCCCCAACATAACATCCATAATCGTCAGCAAGGTGAATGACGGCGTTGTCTTGCACATTACTTTTAGGACCAATGACAATCTCATTGATATCCCCTCGCAACGTTGACTGATACCAGACACTGGACTCTTCCCCTAGAGTGACTCGACCGATGACATCTGCACTTGCTGCGACGAATGCTGATTGAGCAATTGTTGGCCAGTGACCTTCAAACGATTCGATTGCCATCCTTGGAGCATAGAAAGAAAACGGCAAATCGCAAGAGTTGCTCTTTTTCCGCTAGCAATCTGCCAAATATAGGGAACATTCCTTCTCTTTTTAAGTCTCTTAAGTGCTCCTCGCTCGCCAAAAATGCAAAGTTTCCTCATCGTTCTTGCCAGCGTCATCATGGGTGTCGCACTTCGGTCTTGTCGGGCTTTATTTCTTAGGAAACTTGGCGCTCTTACCTTTTTAGTAGCCTCGTTCCTCACCTTCTACTACTTCTTCGCGAGCCTCTACGCTGGATTTTTTGGAGTCATCCTCTGGTTTTTACTTCCATGGATTGATCTTCTAATTCGTATCCGGAAACTTCGCTTTCCAATCGATAATCGACTCAAGAATATTCCATCCCCCTCAGAAGATCACTTTCCAAACGCTCGCCGCTTATTTTCTGAAATCGAAGATTCGCATTTTGAATTCGTATCGAGCTCCTGTTGGCAATGGGGAGTAATGAATCAGCATTTCCAGTTTTTCTGGCACCCCGAGGCAAAGACCATTGCCGCTCTGTGCCTCTGTGAACAGGATCACGTTGCTTTTGCTTTTGTCACTTTAAGCTCAAAATCGAATAACCATCTAAAAATTCACACCACAAACTACCCATTTTCTCCGACTCTCCGAGATTCTCCGCGATCGCACTGGCTTTTTCTTCCCTGCGAAAAAAATCGATTTGAGCTCATTCTAAGGGAGCACCGAAGAAACCTCTCCAATCACCGTCTTAATTTAGAAAATCTCGTCACGCCACAACCAGATACCATTCTAGAGGAATTCGAGAACGAGCTCATCGCCCAAGTACAGTATAATGTTGACCGAAAGCTGATCATTCGGACTGAAGAAGAATCCTATCGATATTCGACCAAAGGTCTTTTTTTCCTTTGGTTCCAATCCATGAAAGACATGATCAGACTTTGTTAAGTCATGTCTATCAGCGAACTCCTCTCTTCAGCGAGCGAATCCCCACTCGAAAGTGACTTCAGGGGACAAATCCAATCCATCAAGCAGAAGCAAACGAAAGGCGGAAAACCCTACTTTGAGTGGAACATTGCTGATTCCACTGGGTCTTTGACCCTAAAGATTTGGAACAATCATCCTCAATGGGAAAAAGCCTGTGAGATCAAAGCTGACCTCGTTCTCCGCTTCTCGGGAGAGTGGATTCAAAACCAATATGGCCTTGATGGACGAAACTGGAATTTCTCTCGATTAGCGGATGAGGAAATTGAAAGCTTCTTTGCTGGTGACCCTTCCCTTCTTGAAAAACAAAAGAGTGACTGGGAGCAAATTTGCAACGAAGTCTCCAAGCTTCGAGACCCGCGACTCAGTGAACTCTGTTCTCTTTTCATCGAACAATATGGACTTCGCTTTCGGCGAAGCGCCGCTGCCCGACGCAACCATCATGCTCGACGTGGAGGACTTGTCGAACACGTGGCACAGATGATGAGATCGGCGGTAGCTGTCTGCACGGTATACCCGTACCTCAATCGCGATTTAATGATCGCTGGAGTCTTATTCCACGATTGCGGCAAGATCTGGGAAAACACCTACCCTGAGAGAGGATTTAACCAGCTCCAACTGGCGGCTGGTGAAATGATTGGGCATATCCCTCTAGGGCTCGAGCTAGTCAATAAGCTTTGGCGAGAGCTTCCCCACAAATCGTGGTCAGAACTCGAACCTCCAAATGAAGAAATACGCCTTCACCTCTTACACCTGATTGCCTCTCACCATGGTCAATACGAGTTTGGATCTCCCACCCTTCCAAAAACGCCAGAAGCCTACGCCTTGCATTACATCGACAATCTCGATGCAAAGCTAGAAATGGTGAAAGATGCTTACGCGTCAGCCCAAGAGACAGCCCCAGGCATTTACGAAAGGCAGTTTCCACTCCAAGCGCCTCTCATCAAACCCCTTACTCCATTTGAGATTCAAATCCCCAGCCAAGCAAAAGAGGTCAGCAATCCGCCTCCGGGCCATCTCTTCTAGGTATTTCTCATTTCTCCGTGATTGATCACAAAAAACTCTCGCTCTAATACCTTCTTATGACCATTTGGTTAACAGGATGCACCTCGGGTTTGGGACGAGCGTTAATCCCTCATTTTCTGAATGCTGGCCATAGGTTTGTCGGCTGTGGGCGAAATGAAATTGTCCTCCAACACCTGCGAGAGGAATATCCAAATGCGCATTTTTACTCTGTCGATGTCGGTGACTCGGAACAATGTCGCGATTTTTGTGATCGGGCAAGCTCCCACACGGGAGCTCCAGACTTCCTGATTAATAACGCCGCGATTGTGAATCAGCCGAAGGCTCTTTGGGAGATACCAGCCAATGATTTTGATGCCCTCATCACGACAAACATCTCGGGAGTCGCCAATATGATCCGACATACTGTTCCTCTTATGATTGCTCAATCTCAAGGGGTCATTGTGAACCTCTCATCTGGCTGGGGCAGATCCACCTCGCCCGAAGTCGCGCCTTATTGTGCAAGCAAGTGGGCTATCGAAGGACTCACACAAGCCCTCTCCCAAGAACTCCCCTCAGGAATTGCCGCTGTCGCGGTCAATCCGGGAATTATTGCCACGGACATGCTTCGTCGATGTTGGGGCGACCAAGCCGATGAGTTTCAAACGGCTGAAGTTTGGGCAGCGACCGCTGCTCCATTTTTCCTAGCTCTCAATGCCGCTGATAACGGAAAATCTCTGACCGCCCCATGACCTTACGCGTTCCTAATCGCTCGATTTCTTTTCCCCGACGGCCTCTCTTGATGGGCATCGTCAACATGAACGATGATTCTTTTTCGGGAGATGGCACTTTAGATCCTCAAATTGCTGCCGAAATCGCGAGGAAGCAGGTGAAAGAAGGCGCAGACATTATTGATATCGGGGCGGAGTCAGCACGGACCAATCGCCAAGCAATTTCGATTGAAGAAGAAGTGTTGCGCCTCAAGCAATTCTTCGCTGCATGGAATCAACTTGAATTCGAACCGGCAGACGAGGAGCAAGTCTTCCCTCCACTTCTTTCGGTGAACACTTGGCGCCATGAAGTCGTCGAACAAATTGTTGATGCCGGATTTGACATCCTCAACGACATGTCCGCGCTGCCCGATGAGCGAAATGCATTGATCTGCGCGCAACATGACATCGCGCTACTCATCATGCATTCAGTGGGTGAACCTAAAATCCCCCACACTCATCAGCAGTGGTCAAATCTCATGGAGTCGATGACTATCTTTTTTAAAGAAAAAGTATCAATCGCTCAGAATGCAGGTCTTCAAAATGACCAGATCATTCTTGATCCTGGAATCGATTTTGCAAAGCAGCGAAATGACAACCTTCTCTTGTTAAAAAATTTATCGAGGATCACCCGTCTTGGGTTTCCTGTTCTGCTTCCCATTTCTAGAAAAACAGTCATTGGTGAAGTCCTTGATCTACCCGAGCCAAGCATGCGAGACTCTGGAACCATTGCCCTGCTCACTCACGGAGCGATGAATGGCGCAAGCCTCTTTCGGGTTCATAACATTCGTTCTAACTGGGAAGCCCTGCGGTCTCTTTCGCCACTCATCAAACCACCATCCTCTCTCAAAATCATTTTAAACTTCGCCATTACAGCAGATGGAAAAATCTCCACCGCATCAAAACAGGCAACACCATTCACCTCTAAGAAGGATCTTGAGCGCTTGCATCAGATAAGAAATGAAGCTGATGCCATTCTTGTTGGCCGCGGAACTTTAGAAGCAGATCAAATGACACTCAAGGCAACCGAGCATTCTCCATGGCGCTGCGTGATTTCACGAAGTGGAGACTTTGATCCCGATCACCCACTATTTCATTCTCAAGGAGGTCCGAGGCACTTGATTATCGATAGCGAAAGTAAGATTCCCTCTCTTCCCGCTGAGGTTCATCGTTGTAGCCTCAGCGGTTGGATTCAAACCCTTCGCGACACCCCCTTCATAAACACTCTTCTCTGCGAAGGAGGTGGAGAACTCGTGAGAACTCTTTTTGATGAAGACCTCGTTGACGAAATCAATCTCACCTGGGCTCCTCACACCTTATTAGGCTCCGCCGAAGCGCCTTCAATAACCGGTATCTTAGGGTCTCATTTGAGACAAACTCGCTCTTATCATCTAGTCGAAATGCAACCCGCAGGACCGGGTGAGGTCTTCCTAAGATACCGAAAACAATAAATCGTATTTCCTTTTCGATGGCCCTTGTAGAAGTTACTTATCGAAGGCTACAGCAACCATGAAACGTCGCCGAATCGCTTTCATTTTCATTGCTTTGTGCACTACCTATATTGGTGCCCAGCTTTGGGATATTCATCGAATCGGTTATCTGAGCCGAGATCGCTCCGGTGATTGCGCGATTGTCCTAGGTGCCGCCGCTTGGCATAACAAGCCCTCGCCAGTTCTGAGGGAACGACTCAATCACGCCATTGAGCTCTATCAGCATGGTAAAGTTCAGGCCTTGTTACTTACTGGGGGCTATGGTGAAGGAGCAGATTTTTCAGAGTCCGCAGTAGGCCTGGAGTATTCTGTATCTCAGGGAATCCCCCGTGATCGTATTTTCTCTGAAGAGCAGTCACTAAGCACTTTAGCGAATCTCAAAGAGGCCAAAAAGATCATGGATCAAAAGCACTGGAAAACCGCTCTCCTCGTAAGTGATCCCTGGCACTTAAAAAGAGCACGTCGAATGGCTGCAGATATCGGAATTACCGTATTCGCCTCGGGAACCCCTTCGTCGCGCTACGAATCCACAAAAGCACGAATGATTTTTCTCCTTAAGGAGTTCTATCTCTACCATCTCTATCTTCTGACTGGAGAATAAGCTCTCTTACGAGAGGCGTCGATGGAGCCAATTGAATGGCAGCACACCCGAAGCAGCGGCAACCGAAAAGACCTTGAGCCCGTAGGGGTTGATCAGCAGTTGGTGGAGTTTCATTGCAAGGCTCATACGAGTTTGAAACCTCCGATCAAGCCTTTGGGAAATCTCTTTACGAGTCTGATCCCAAGATTCATGGCCTTGCGCATAGCGATACAGCGAAGCAAGCGCGCTTTCGGCAGCTTCGAATGCCATCGACATTCCATTTCCGGTAAAAGGCGGGATGATTCTCTCGGAGTCTCCGATCACGCATAGGTCATCTTTGATTTTTTGAGCTCCCAAACCAACTCCTCGAACTCCAACAAGCGACAAGCGGTCGATCTCCCCTCCCTCAAGGCGTTGTGCCAATTGGGTTAAACCACCCTCTCGTACCGCTCTGATGAGGGGATTTTCTCCCTTAGAATGAGAATACTGCGTAAAAAGGCCGCAAACATTGACCCTCGAGAGGTCTTTTGTCACCGGAGTTAATCCGATATAACACCCCCGCCCCAAATGCATCTCTAGGCTTCCATTGATTTTGACACCTTCAAAATGGGCTTTGACCCCCAACAAACGGCTCTCTCTTTTTAACTCTCGTCCCGCGGCCCAAACAAGCCCCTCTCGAGGGCGGCAGATTTCTCGAGATTTTACCATCAATTGCCCTCCCCGCAATTGAAACTCTTTTCGTAATTTCTCATCCATCTCCCAGCGAGACATTCCAATCGCTGGACGAGGTAGCTTTGCTTTTAGAACACAGCGATCTCCGACCCACCAGTGAGCCGATGAATGTTCCATGGCGTCATCAAACAAGTGAGCAATCTGGAGATTCTTTAGAGTCTGAATTGTCACGCCATTCATAAACTCCCCACAGACTCGGTGCCTAGGATAGGACCCAGCCTCTTTCAAGACGACTGGTACCCCACGATGTAAAAGAGCGATGCCTAATGACAGCCCCGCGAGCCCTCCTCCGACAATGACGATTTCTTTCACTTCTTTTGAGCGATTATTCGTAGTCCTCCTCTGAGACAAATGGATTCCCTCCAAACCCAATTCTCCCCCAATGAAAGGAGAGCTTTGAGCTCTCCTTTTTTAAACCCTGCTCTGATACTTACCATCATATCATGCTTCGTGACTCGATCAATCAGGGGCCAAATGGCGTAGCCTTCTATCACCGAAATAGGTGACCTCCATGGTTCAACAAAAAGCAATCGTTTCCTCTCTTTAAAAAGCTTTCCGAGTTGCACCAACTCCGACTCATCAAAATGATGAAGAATGAGATTAGCGACAAGCGTTTCTCCCGGCGCATTTTCTAATGTCTTCAAGAGGTTCCCTCGTATCCATTGACATTCTAAACCCTCTGGTTTGTCCTGCAAATCGAGAGCGGTGACCGAATGATTGGCGGCAAGACGACGGGTCAACCCCCCCTCCCCTGCACCCAATTCGACGACCTGCGAGGCAGGGGGCACGTTGCGCAGTATCCAACGCTCATTGCCCATTAGTAAATTGATCAGACGAAGATCTCGCCGACTTCTTAGGGCTTCAGGATTATGGCGTTCGAGAGAGTCTAACAATTCGGGTTGAACTACTCTCTTCATACATTGATAGATAAAGCTTCTTTCCCGGTGGTCAAGGAGCAGCGCATGGATTAAAGTCCGGCCATGACCACTGCTGCTCAGAAAGCCTCCGTTCTCATTAAGGCACTCCCTTACTTGCAGAGATTTCGAGGAAAAACTTTTTTGATTAAAATGGGAGGCTCGGCAATGGACAACCCAGAGCTTGTTCAGGATGTCATGCGTGACATTGTGTTTCTCGAAGTCGCGGGAATTAACCCGGTCATTGTTCACGGCGGCGGAAAAGCGATCTCTGCTGCGATGACTGCTGCGGGCCTAGAAGCAAAATTTATCGGTGGACTGAGAGTGACGACTCCAGAAGCCATCGAAATCGTCGATCAAACGCTCCACGGCGAAATCAACCAAGGGCTGGTGGAATCGATCAACGACTTTGGGGGTAAAGCAAAGTCCATCCATGGAACCTCGGTCTTTCTTGCCAAACAACTTTTTGGCAAGGATGAACAAGGTCATCAGATTGACATTGGGCGAGTTGGCCAGGTTACTCAATGCCTCTGCCAGGAGATCCTTGATACCATCGAGGCTGGATTTGTTCCTGTGATTTCTCCGCTAGGTCGGCACGAAGAGACAGAGCAAACGCACAATATTAATGCTGACATTGCCGCTGCGGCCCTGGCTTGTGCCCTAAAACCAGCCAAATTGGTCTACTTATCCGATGTTCCCGGACTTCTTCGTGATCCCAGTGACCGAGAATCACTGATTGAGTCAGTCACAAAAACAGAGGCCGAAGAATTAATCAAAAGTGGGGTGATTACTGGAGGAATGATCCCAAAAATCCAGTCAGCCTTGGAAGCTTTAAGCCGTGGAGTCGAAAAAGTGCACTTCATCGATGGGAGAGTCCCACACACCCTGCTTCTGGAAATTTTTACCAGATCTGGGATCGGCACCGAAATCTTAGCTTCCTCTAAGTAAATACATTGCAAAAAGAGGAGAAAGTCTCCGTATCAGGTCGGTGAGCTCCAAGAAGAAGAATCTGTCTTATGACATAAGATTCATTAACAAATTGTTGCGTCCTTCTTCGATTGCCCTAACCTTTCCACCACTAATGTTTTTTCGCATTTTCAACCTTTCGACTCTTCTAAGTCTTGCTTATTTCCTGGTGAGCTGCGGACACAGCACTCCCGATTTTAAT